>NZ_JBFAIC010000018.1:0-157530 GCF_040654515.1 Dactylosporangium sp. NPDC050688 | reverse complement strand
AGGGCGTGCTGACCAGCGTCGCGGACGCCAACATCGGCTCCATCCTCGGCATCGGCTTCCCCGGCTGGACCGGCGGCGTGCTGCAGTACATCAACCAGTACGACGGCGGCCTGCCGGGCTTCATCGCCCGCAGCCGCGAGCTCGCCGCCCGCTACGGGTCCCGGTTCGAGCCGCCGGCACTGCTGCTGCGCAAGGCGGAGCGGGGCGAGCAGTTCGTCTGAGCCCGGGCGTCAGGAGCAGTTCTCCTGGTTCAGCGTAGTCGCGGGACAGCTCTACGTTTGCACGGTCCTGACGCTGCTCGGCCGGCGCGGCCGGTGGGCGTACCGGGCCAGGCACGCACTGGCCTGACCGTAGGCTTCCGGAGGGCCACAGACGGTTTGTTGGCAGATCATCCGCTGGCAGGTGCATTGCTACGCTCGAAGGCATGACCGCACCGACGCGGGTCGAGCCCGACCTTTCGTTCCTGCTCGACCACACCAGCCATGTCCTGCGCACGCGGATGGCCGCGGCGCTGGCCGAGATCGGCCTGACCCCGCGGATGCACTGCGTGCTCGTGCACGCGCTCGGCGCGGAGCGCACGCAGATCCAGCTGGCCGAGATCGGCGGCATGGACAAGACGACGATGGTGGTGACCGTCGACGCACTGGAGAAGGCCGGGTACGCGCAGCGCCGCCCGTCCAGCACCGACCGGCGGGCCCGGATCATCGCGGTGACGCCGGAGGGCGCGCAGGTTGCCGAGCGCAGCCAGCACATCGCCGACGGCGTGCACGCCGCGGCCCTGGCGTCGTTGCCGGAGGACGAGCGTGCGGTGCTGGTCCGGGCGCTGAACCGGCTCGCGGCCGGGCACCTGGCGACACCCGCGGAGGCGCCGGGGGTGCGGCGCGCCCGCCAGTGACGCATCACGTACGTCCGTTGGAGATGGTTCCGTAGCAGACGATCTGTTACGGTCGTGCTATGGGAACCAACCGTGGGGCGGCCCTCGCCGTCCTTGCCGCCGGCATGCTCATGACCGTCCTGGACGGCAGCATCGTGACCGTCGCCATGCCCGTCATGCAGGCCGACCTCGGCCTCAGCCCGGCCGGCCTGACCTGGGTCGTCAACGCGTACCTCATCGCGTTCGGTAGTCTGCTGCTGCTCGCCGGGCGCATCGGCGACCTGCTCGGCCGCCGCCGGATACTGCTGGCCGGCACCGCCGTGTTCGTGCTCGCCTCCGCTCTCGCCGGCCTCGCGACCGGCCCGGCGATGCTCATCGCGGCCCGCTTCCTGCAAGGCGCCGGCAGCGCCATGTCCAGCGCGGTCAGCCTCGGCATCATCGTCACCCTGTTCCCCGCCCCGGCCGAGCGAGCGAAGGCGTTCGGGGTGTTCGCCTTCACCGGCGCCGCCGGCGCCTCCATCGGCCAGGTCCTCGGCGGGGTGCTCACCGACCTGCTCAGCTGGCACTGGATCTTCCTGATCAACGTACCGATCGGGGTCGCCGCGCTCGCCCTGACCGTGCCGTTCGTGCCCGCCGACCGCGGCCTCGGCCTGCGCGCCGGCGCCGACGTCCTCGGCGCGGTCCTCGTCACCACCGGCCTGATGACCGGCATCGCCGCCGTCGTCCAGCCCGCCGGCCGGGTGCTGTTCTCGGTCGCCGCGGTGCTGCTGCTGGCCGGGTTCGTCGCCCGGCAGGCCACCGCCCGCACCCCGCTGATGCCGCTGCGGGTGCTGCGCTCCCGCCAGGTCGCCGGCGCCAACGTGCTGCAGATCCTGATGATCGGCGCGATGTTCTCCTTCCAGATCCTGGTCGCCCTGTACATGCAGCGCGTCCTGCACTACACCGCCCTGCAGACCGGCCTGGCCATGCTGCCCGCCGCCCTGGCGATCGCCGTGGTGTCGCTGCTCGTCTCGGCCCGGGTGATCGCCCGCGCCGGCGAGCGGGCCACCCTGATCATCGGCCTGGCGCTGCTGGTGCTCGCCATGGCCTGGCTCACCCGGCTGCCCGCCGACGCCCGTTTCGCCCCGGACCTGCTGCCGGTCATGCTGCTCATCGCCGGTGGCGGGCTCGCCCTGCCCGCGATCACCGGCCTGGGCATGTCCGGCGCCCGCGCCGACGACGCGGGGCTCGCCTCGGGGCTGTTCAACACCACCCAGCAGCTCGGTATGGCCCTCGGCGTGGCGGCCCTGTCCACGGTCGCGGCTTCCCGCACGGCGGGACGGCTCGCGGACGGCGCGACGGAGGCGGTGGCGCTGACGGACGGGTACCGGCTGGCGTTCACGGTGAGCGCGGCGCTACTGGCGGCGTCGATTCTGGTGGCGGCGCTGGTACTGCGCGCCCCGGTCCGCCCTGCGCGTACCGACGGCAGCCAGGTCGCGGAGCCGGAGCCGGCGGCGCGTGCGTGATCCGAATGGCGGTTCGGACCACAACTCTATACGCTGTATAGCGTGATTGACGCTCGGAACCTCCGTAAGCGGTACGGTCGCAGCGCCGCGCTCGACGGCCTCGACCTCACCGTCGCCGCCGGCACCGTGCACGGGCTGCTCGGCCCCAACGGCGCCGGCAAGACCACCCTCGTGCGCATCCTCGCCACCCTCGTCCACCTCGACGCCGGCACCGCCACGGTCGCCGGCCACGACGTCCACCGCCACCCCGAGCGGGTTCGCGCCGCGATCGGCCTCGTCGGGCAGCACGCCGCCGTCGACGAACTGCTCAGCGCCCGGCAGAACCTCGTCATGTTCGGCCGGCTCAGCCACCTCGGCCACCGCGCCGCCGGGCACCGCGCCGACGCGCTGCTCGAACAGTTCGGCCTCGCCGGCGTGGGGGAGAAGCCCGCCGGCCGGTTCTCCAGCGGGATGCGCCGCCGCCTCGACCTCGCCGCCGGGATGATCCTCACCCCGCGGGTGCTGTTCCTCGACGAACCGACCACCGGCCTCGACCCCCACGGCCGCGCCGAGGTGTGGACCGCCGTGCGCCGGCTCGCCGCCGCCGGCACCACGGTGCTGCTCACCACCCAGTACCTCGACGAAGCCGACCAGCTCGCCGACCATATCAGCGTCCTGCACCACGGCCGGGTCATCGCCGAAGGCACCCCGGCGCAGCTCAAAGGCCCCGACCGGCTCGACGTGCACACCACCGGCGACCCCACCGCCGCCGCGGAACGCCTCGCCGCCCTCGGCCCCGTCAGCGTCGACGGGCAGCGTCTCAGCGTCACCGTCCACGACCGGGTCGCCGCCCTCACCCTCGCCGCCGGCCTGCCCGGCATCGCCGACATCACCGTGCGCCGCCCCACTCTCGACGAGGCGTTCCTGCACCTGGTGCACCAATGAGCGGTCCGGAGCGCAGCGGAGGGCTGCGAATCATGGGCTCAGGGTGGAGCTCAGGCCGGTGCCGGAGCGCAGCGGAGGTGGCGGCATGAGGTGGGCGCTGCACGACGGGTGGGTCATGACCCGCCGCGAGCTGGCACACCTGCGCCGCGCCCCCGGCCAGCTCGCCCTCACCCTGCTGTTCCCGGTCCTGCTGGTGCTCATGTTCGCCTACGTCCTCGGCGGCGGGATGCGACTCGCCGGCGGCGGCGACTACCGCGAGTACCTGCTGCCCGGCATGTACGCCATGACGATGCTGTTCGGTGTCGAGTCGACGTTCGCCGCGATCGCCGCCGACACCGGCCGCGCCGTCGCCGACCTGCTCACCTCCGCGCTCGGCCTGCTCGTCATGCTCGGCTGCGGGCTCGCCGTCGGCTGGCGCTTCCACGACGGCCCCGCCGCCGCGCTGACCGCCGTCGGGCTGCTGCTGTGGCTGCGCTTCGCCGTACTGTGGGTCGGCATCTACCTCGGACTGCTCAGCGGCGACCCGCAACTGCTCGTCGCCGTGCAGATCCTCGTCTGGCCCGTCGCGTTCCTGTCCAGCGCCCTCGCCGCACCGCACGACATGCCCGCCTGGCTCGGCGCGCTGGCACACTGGAACCCGCTGTCCGCGACCGCGGACGCGACCCGCGCCCTCTTCGGCAACCCCGGCGGCGGCGCGACCTGGCCAGCCCTGCTGTGGCCGGCGGTCCTCACGGCCGTGTTCGTGCCGTTGTCCGTCAGGCAGTACCGACGGCTGTCCCGGTAGACGGTAGAGTAGAGCGTTCGGGCATCAAAAAAGGCGCCCTCGGGCGCCTGACTGATGGAAATGTTAGCCGACTGGAGACGGGTTGTCAAACGCATCCGAGCTCGCAACTGAGCAAGCGCATCTCACGATGCTGTACGGGCACCTCGACAGACTGCGGGAGGACGCCTCCGCCCAACTGCAACGGGCGCAGCGCTTCACCGGGGGCACCCCCGCCGACCGTTCCCACCGCGACTCCGAGACCACCCTCTACACCGACCGGGTCGGCCAGTACAGCGCCGTGGAGAACGGGCTGTGCTTCGGCCGGCTCGACTTCCACCACGATCACGAGGTCCGCTACATCGGCCGGATCGGCATCTTCGACGAGGACAACGACTACGAGCCGCTGCTCATCGACTGGCGGGCACCGGCCTCACGCCCGTTCTACCTGGCCACCGCCGCCGCACCCGAAGGGGTCCGGCGGCGCCGCCACATCCGCACCGACCGGCGCACCGTCACCGGCATCGACGACGAGGTCCTCGACCTCGACGAGGCCCACCACACCGGCCGTGGCGCCCACGACGGCGTCGCCGGCGAGGCCGCCCTGCTGTCCGCGCTGAACGCGTCCCGCACCGGCCGGATGAAGGACATCGTCGAGACGATCCAGGCCGAACAGGACCACGTCATCCGCGCCGACCTCAACGGCGTCCTCGTCGTGCAGGGTGGCCCCGGCACCGGCAAGACCGCCGTCGCCCTGCACCGTGCCGCGTACCTGCTGTACACCCACCGGCAGATGCTGTCCTCCCGGGTCGTGCTCATCGTCGGGCCCAACCCGACGTTCCTGCGCTACATCAGCCAGGTCCTGCCGTCCCTCGCCGAGACCGGCGTCCTGCTCGGCACCATGGGCGACCTGTTCCCCGGCGTCGTCGCCCACACCGACGAACCCGCCGAGATCGCCGAGATCAAAGGCCGCGCCGCCATGGTCGACGTCCTCGCCGCCGCCGTCCAGGACCGCCAGCGCGTCCCCGACGAACCCGTCGCCATCCACCTCGACATCCTCGACGGCGCCGCCGTCATGCTCGACCCGGAGGTCATCGCCGACGCCCGCGACCGCGCCCGCCGCTCCGGCAAGCTGCACAACCTCGCCCGCCCCGTCTTCGACACCGAGATCATCCACGCGCTGTCGCTGCTGGTCGCCGACACCATCGGCATCGACCCGTACGCCGACGACCCCCTCGGCGGCGACGACGCCCCCGGCGACCCGCAGATCCTCGAAGAGGCCGACCTCGCCGAGATCCGCCGCGAGCTGCGCGGCGAGGCCGAGGTCCTCGGCGCCCTGGACTGGCTGTGGCCCATCCTCACCCCGCAGCAGCTCGTCGCCGGCCTGTACGCGTCCCCGGCACGACTGACCGCCGCCGGCGCACCCCTGGCGTTGCAGCGCTCCGCCCGGTCCGGCTGGACCCCCGCCGACGTGCCGCTGCTCGACGAGGCCGCCGAACTGCTCGGCGAGGACGACACCATCCGCGAGATCATCGCCGAACGGCAACGCAAACGGCAGATCGCCTACGCCGAAGGCGCCCTGGAGATCGCGTTCGGCTCCCGCTCCATCGACGTCGAGGACGAGGACGACCCCGAGCTGCTGTCCGTCACCGACCTGCTCGAGGCCGACCGGCTCGCCGAACGCCACGACGAGAGCTCCGCCCTCACCCCGGCCGAACGCGCCGCCGCCGACCGCAAGTGGGCGTTCGGCCACGTCATCGTCGACGAGGCACAGGAGCTGTCACCCATGGCGTGGCGGCTGCTCATGCGCCGCTGCCCGTCCCGCTCCATGACCGTCGTCGGTGACGTCGCCCAGACCGGCGACCTCGGCGGCGCCGCCTCCTGGGCGTCCGCCCTCGACCCGTACGTCCCCGGCCGCTGGCGGCTGCGCGAGCTCACCGTCAACTACCGCACCCCGACCGAGATCATGGCCGTCGCCGCCGGCGTCCTCGCCGGCATCGATCCCGACCTGGAGCCGCCCCGCTCCGTCCGCGCCACCGGCGTCGACCCCTGGATCCGCGGCGTCATCCCGGCCCGCCTGCCCGACGCCCTGGCCGAGGCCGCCCTCGCCGAGGCCGCCGAGGCAGGCGACGGCCGGCTCGGCGTCATCCTCCCCGCCGGGTCCTTCGCGGATCTGGTACCGGCGGTGCTCAAGGTCCTCCCGGACGCCGCCGTCGGCGACGAACCGGAACTGTCCGCGAAGGTCGTCGTCCTCACCGTCAAACAGGCCAAGGGCCTCGAATTCGACGGCGTCATCGTCGTGGACCCCGACCGCATCGTGGAGGAGTCACCCCGCGGCGCGAACGACCTGTACGTCGCCCTGACCAGAGCCACCCAGCGGCTCGGTGTGCTGCACCCGGGCACGCTGCCGGAGACGCTGCTGGCGGTCGTCGGCATGTGACGGTGACGGGCCCGCTCGGGTCTCCCGGATGCTTTCGGTGTCCGGGAGACCTGGCTCCCTGCCCGGGCGCCAGGTTTTGTACCGCGCGCCGTGTGAATCCGTGGGTTTCTCGGTGGGAGCGTGATGGGTCGGACTCCAGCACGCTCACCGAACCGGCGCCGACCCGGGGAAGCTAGCCCCGTGCCGACCTGTCCGTGAGCGTAGCAACCCCTCGGATGAACCCTCCGGCGGCGGGGTCCACCTGCGCGGTCCACCCCAGTTTCCCCAGCTCAGCCGCGAGCCCATCCGCGTCGTGGAACAGTTTGACGATCTCGTGCTCGCTGCCGTCCTTCAACGTGCGCAGCACCGTCGCCCGGTCCCCGGGCACCACCCGCTCCGTGTCCCGCTCGGCTGCGTCGGTGTCCACGAACACCACCCGCCCACCCGGCCGGACCGCCTGCGCCACCATCGCCCAGAACGCCGCGAACCGCTGCGGCGGCACATGCGACAGCCAGAACGCGAAGAACACCGTGTCGTACCGCCGCCGCGGCTGCCACGCGAACAGGTCCACCTGCTCGAACGTCGCGGTCACCCCCGCCGCCTCGACCCGCCGCCGGGCGATGTCCAGCATCTCCGGCGCCCCGTCGACAGCGGTCAGGTGCGTCGCCCGCTGCGCCAGCCGCACCGTCCACTGACCGGTCCCGCACGCCAGCTCCAGCACGTCCCCGCTCACCGGCAGCTGCTCGACCAGCCCGGTCAGGGTCCGGAACCCCCGCTCGGCGTACACCTCGTCGTACTCCGGTGCCCGCGCCCTGTAGTACGCCAACTGCCCGTCCAGCAGCGCTTCCAACCCGTCCGACATGCCCGGCAGTCTATGCAGATGCCTGGAGCGTTCAGCGTCCTCTGCGTATGTAGGCGCGGAACGACAGCGGCACGAAGATCACCAGGAGCGCGGCCGACCAGAGCAGGACGGCGGTCACCGGGTGCGCGAGTGGCCAGGCCACGTCGCCGGACGGGGCGCCCGGGTTGCCGAACAGCTCCCGTGCGGCGGCGGTGAGCGCGCTCACAGGGTTCCAGTCGGCCAGGAAGCGCAGCCAGCCCGGCATGCCGTCGGTCGGGACGAACGCGTTCGACAGCATCGTGAACGGCAGGCCCAGCGGCACCATCGCGTCGGCGACCTGGTCGTTCTTCACCGCCAGGCCCACATGGACGCCCACCCAGCTCAGCGCGTACCGCAGCACGACCATCAGCAGGAACGCCTGGGCGGTGGGGATCAGGCCGCGGTGCGGGCTGCCAGCCCACCAGCAGGCCCGTGCCCACCATGATGGCCAGCATCAGCAGGCCGGTCAGCAGGTCGGCGCCGGTCTGCCCGAACGGCACCGCCAGGCGCGCCATCGGCATGGAGCGGAACCGGTCCATCACGCCGCGGGAGGCGTCGCCGGCCGTCCGCGTCATCACCCCCAACCACGCGGAGAACGTCACCATCGCGAACAGGCCGGGCATGAGGTACTCGCGGTAGTCGCCGCCGTCCGGCACCTGGATCGCGCTGCCGAAGACGTACCCGAACAGCACGACCATGATGACCGGGAAGATCAGCGCGGCGACGATCTGTCCAGGTTCTTGCCGCAGCCGTCCCAGCTCGCGGCCAATCAGGGTCAACCCGTCGGTGAACGTCCAGCGCAGGCGGCTCAGCGGTGAGGTGTGGGTGGTCATCGGACGGGCTCCTTGCGGTCGGTGAGGCGCAGGAACACCTCGTCGAGGGTGGGGCGGCGCAGCCGAACGTCGGCCGCGGCGACCCCGGCGTGGTCAAGCTCGCGCACGATGTCGGCGAGCCGGAGGCCGCCGGCAGGTAGGACGACGCGGAGTCCGGCGGCGCCCGTCGGTGTGGGATCGTTGCCGGCGAGGGTGTTCAGCACGGCCATCGCCGCAGGCATCGCGGCGGGGTCTTCGATGGTGACGTCGAGGCGATCCCCGATCGTGGCCTTCAGCTCGTCGGGCGTGCCGGCGGCGATCACCTGCCCGTGGTCGATGACGGCGATGTCGTCGGCCAGGCGGTCGGCTTCGTCCAGATACTGCGTGGTGAGCAGCACCGTGGTGCCGTCGGCCACCAGCTCGCGGATGCTGTCCCAGATCTCGCCGCGGCTGCGCGGGTCCAGGCCGGTGGTGGGCTCGTCCAGGAAGAGCACCTCGGGGCGCAGGATGAGGCTGGTGATCAGGTCGAGGCGGCGCCGCATGCCGCCGGAGTAGCCGGCGACCGGGCGGTCGGCGGCGTCCATCAGGCCGAAACGGTCGAGCAGCTCGTCGGCCCGCCGGCCCGCCTGGCGGCGGGGCAGGTGGTACAGGCGGCCGAACATGCGCAGGTTGCCACGGCCGGTGAGCTTCTCGTCCACGGCGGCGTACTGGCCCGCGAGCCCGATCCGCTCGCGCACTTTGCCGGCCTCGCGGACGACGTCGTATCCGGCGATGCGGGCGTGCCCGGCATCGGGGTCGGACAGGGTCGCCAGGATGCGCACCGCGGTCGTCTTCCCGGCGCCGTTCGGCCCGAGCACGCCGCACACCGTCCCTCTCGGGACGCTCAGGTCCAGGCCTCGGAGCGCACGGGTGTCGCCGAAGGACTTGTGCAGCCCTTCGGCCACCACGATCAGGTCCGCCATGACCCCTCCACTGGGTACGTTGTACGCGGTCACGGCGGTCAGCGTAAGAGACTGGGTACTATGTACGCAACCAGGAGGGTGGAACGGTGACCGACGCCGAGTACGTGAACATCTGGATGCGACCCGAGCGCCCGGCCTACGGGCCGAAGCCGGCCTACAGCCGCGCGCAGATCACCGAGGCAGCGATCCGGATCGCCGACGCCGAAGGGCTGGAGGCCGCCACCATGCGGCGGATCGCCGCCGAGATCGGCGCCGGCGCGATGTCCCTCTACCGGTACGTCCCGAGCCGCGACAACCTGGTCGAGCTCATGACCGACCGGGTGATGGGCGAGATCGACGTCACGGGCATGCCCTCGGGTGACTGGCGCGCCGACCTGACCCGCTACGCCGGCGGGCTACGGGCCATATGGCTGAGGCACCCGTGGATCGCCACCGTGCAGCGGTCACTGCCCAGCTTCGGCCCCAACCAACTGTCCTTGATCGAAGGGCTGATGGGAGTGCTCGACACCGTCGTCTCCATCGACGAGAACCTCGGCCTCATAGCCATGCTGAACAGCTACATCGAGGGCACCGTCCGCGAGGAGATCAGCTCGGCCAAGGAATTCCGCCGCAGCGGGCTCAGCGAGTCGGAGTGGATGGCGCGGAGCCACCCATACGTCGACCGGCTGGTGAAGAGCGGGGAGTACCCGATCTTCACCAAGATCGTGATGGAGGCGAGCCACCCGCACCTGAGCCGCGACGACCAGTTCCAGTACGGGCTCCAGCGCGTCCTGGACTGCATCGCCTCAGCCCTCCCGTCAACGGCCGAGTAAGGCTCGCCTCGTCACGGCGGCGTTGGCGAGAGCACTGTCCTTGACCTGGCAGGTGGCGCGGCGAGCCGATGACCGCCACCGCCCCTCGCGCATCGACTTCCGGCTCGCGCACTGGCCGACAGGAGCCCTGCGCTCTCCTCTGATCGCCCGCGCGCCCCATCCAAGCCCCGCAGGGAAAGGGGCCGCCTCGGGCTGAGAAAGACGCAACGCACCTCCTTGACCAGCTGCGGGCTGCGCCGGGGGAGCGGGGGAGCAGCGCACGTCCCAGGAACGCGCGACGCCGGAGCGCTCAGCGGCGAGGTCAGCGCAGCAGCGCCTCCGGCACCCGTAAGTCAGGCCCGGCGTACAGCTGCGACACCTCCGCGGGATCGTCCCGGGCGGTCACCGCCGCCACCCGGTCCATCAGCTCGTCGTAGTCGGGGCCGGTCTCACCCTTGTACGCCGCGTCCATCCGCCCCCACTCGTCCCACGGCAGCATCTCCACCTTGTTGAGCGCCGCCAGGTCACGCACCGCGTTGCCCTGGATCTCCGCCGGGCCGAAGTTGCCGGTGCCGGCCACCCCGAACCGGGTGGCGTCGACGCGGCCCTCCCGCCACGCCGTCCACGCCTCACCACCGGTCAGGAACAGCCCGCCGGCGAGGTCCTCGGGGTGCGGCACGATCGTGCCGCCGATGTACTGTGCGTCGGTGCGCACCCAGCGGCCGTCGCGGAGGTGCTCCACCACCCAGTGGTCGATGCCGTGGCCCGGTTCGAAATACGTGCCGAACCCGCACCTGGCCCTGGCCGGGATGCCGTGCAGGCGCAGCAGCGCGACGGTCAGCACCGTGAAGTGCCGGCAGGTGCCGACGACCCGCCGCACGGCCGGGCGGGGCACGTGCAGCGGCGCGCCGTCCAGCCGCAGCACCGCGGCGACGATCTGCGCGGCGTGCCGCAGCTGGTTGTCGGCGAACCGCGCCTCGGGCAGCTCGAGCCCGGGCGTGTCGAACGGGTGCACGACGAGCGTGCTCGCGAGCCGGCTGATGCCGTCGGCGTCGGTCGGCAGCCCGGCGAGGGCGGCGGGCGGCACGGTGGTCAGGTCGGTGAGTGGTCCCGGTGCGGTGTAGTCGGTCCCCGTCATGCCCAGGAACGTACCGCCCGGGTACGACACTTTCCCGCCGTTCTAGTTGACATAATGTGCATTATCGAACATCCACGGGGCGGCGGGTTGTAGGCTGCCGTCCGTGCGATACGTCGATGATCTCGACGCCCGCGCGTACCTCGCCGAACTGCCACGACTCGCCGACGCCGCTGCTGTACCTCGGCGACCGCTGGAACTGGCTCGGCCGCATCGCCGCGGACGGCGCCTGGGTCGTCGGCGTGCCGCACCGCCGGGCCGAGCCTGCCGAGGGCCGGATGGACGCGCTGATGCACGTCCTGAGCCGGCCCTGGCAGGAGGTGCTACGGCAGTGGCCCGACGGAGCGCCGCCGCTGGACGGCGTCGTCCGGCATGCGATCAGCGAGGCGTTCGGCTCGTGGGAGGGTTTGTCCGCCCTCGACTGGCTGGAGCGCGGCTATCCCCTGTCCGACGAGCTGCGGGCGGACCTGCTGGCGGTCCGGCAGGGCCGGCGCCAGGATCAGGGCCGGCGCAAGCGAGCGTTTCTGCTTTCGCGCCATCACGAACAGTGACGAGATTCCGGACGGGTATGCCAGATCTTCGCAGGTGGGCACGAATATCCCCCGCCCGGGTGACGCGACGCTAGGTGATTGGCGTATGCGGCCGTTACCCTGTGCGTATGCGTGAGGTGCGCAAGGAGCGGGTCACGGTGACGATGCCCGCCGAGGAGGCCGCTGCGGTGCGGCGGTTCGTGGACGCGGGTGGCGCGGAGTCGGTGTCGGCGTATGTCGCCGAGGCGGTGCGGGGGCGGCTGGCCAGGGATCGGGCGCTGCTGGCGTTGAACGAGCTGTACGCGCGGCGTGGCGTGCGCATGAATGCGGAGCACCACGCGTGGGCGCGTGAGGTGCTGGGGGTGGCACCCGCCGGGCCGGTGTCGTGACCGCGGTGGGCGGGCGCATCCTGGACAGTTCGGCGATCCTGGGGTTCGTGGCCGGGACGCCGTACAGTTCGGCGATCGTGTGGCACGCGGTGGACCAGGGTGTGGTGCTCGCGGTGCCGGCGGCGGCGCTGGCCGAGGCGTGGGCGCAGACCTCCCCCAAGGACTATGACGTGATCAAGGTGCTGCTCAGCCTGCCGGTGGTGGTCGTGGACGACCTGACCGCCGCGGACGCCGTGGACAGCGGCGCGCTGTTCGGCGGTGACGGCGGTCCCGCCTTGATCGCCGCAGCTCATGTGGTACGCCGGGCGCAGGCTCGACCTGGCTGGGCCATTGTCACGGACCGCCCTGAGGTGCTGCGGACCCTCGACCCGCACGCGGAGATCGACGAGCTGCCCTGAGCACTCGATCATGTCGTACGGTGTGTCGCGTTCGAAAATGTCATACCCGACTGGTAGAACGATTCCGACACATGTTCGATTGAGGAGGGTGCGATGGCAGCCGCGCGAACCGCGGCCGGGGGCTTGTCGACGGTGGAGCTGGAGCAGATCCGGGACACCCTCGCGGCCGGCCGGAAGCCGAAGGTCGTGTTCACGGAGGCTGCCGGCCAGATCGCCGGGCAGCTCGGCCAGGTCGTGCAGCTCATTGACCCTGAGCTGTCCGAGGAGTGGGTCGTCGTCCGGTTCGGCCGGGACGAGCTGCCCTTCTCCCCCGCCGACCTGAAGATCGCCCCGAAGGCGGCGCCGGCGCGTCGCACCCCGACTGTTCCAGCCCCTCGTGAGGAGACCCCCGTGGCCGCGCCGTCCACCGTCGAGCAGCCCGCCGCGTCCACGCCGGTCGGTGCCGCCGCAGAGGCCGTCCCGGCCGACCAGCCGGTCCCCGCCGCGGCGGCGGCGGACGCGGTGCAGGGCGGCAAGGACACCGGCGCGGCGGCCGGTAAGGCCGGTCAGGACGGTAAGAACACCGGCAGGGACAGTGCTCAGGACGGCAAGGAGAAGGAGCCGGTGAAGGAGTCTGCGGGAGTGCCCGCACCGAGGGCGACCCCGGCGAAGAAGGCCGCGGCGAAGCCGAAGGCGCCGGCAGGGCTGACGGTGACGCTCGCGTATGCCGACGGTGAGTGGACGGTCGCGGCCAACCAGGGCGCGAAGGCCCTGGCGAAGCCGTATGTCATCAAGGCCAGCGAGGCGCTGAAGATGGTCGGCATGCTCGACGTGCCGGGCGTGCACGAGGCGGTCGAGGAGATCGTGTCGGCCGCCCGGGCGGAGGCGGAGTCGCAGGCGGAGCGATTGCGGGCCGAGCTGGCCGAGATCGAGGCTCGCCTCGCGGAGCTGCGCGAGGCCGAGTAGCTGCCGAGTAGCTGCCGAGTAGCTGAGCGCTGCCGGCAGGTGACGGTGGTTCGATCGCTGTTTGCTGCCGAGGAGCCGCAGGGGATGCTCCCGGGAGGACGCCGAGGTGGGCCCGCGTCAAGGGCCTGCCGGAGCTTCTTCGGTGGTAGGCGCGGTCGGCGGGGCCTTCGCCGGTGGTCGCCCGGTCAGTGGGTGTGGTGCCGGGTCGTCGGTGGGTGTCGGCGGTCCGGCAGAGGGATTTGCGTTGTCGCGTGGCGGCGTTACCGTTCCATGGTCGATTTCGGACTCAACGGTGGCGGGGCATGACGGACGTGGAGCAGGGCGCGGCTGACCCCGTGGTGGACGGTGGGGCGCCGGGCGTTCGGGTGGGCGTCTCCCCCGCCGGATCCGTCGACGCCGCGGAGGACGCCACGGAGACCGAGGCGGCCGGGATTGCCGAAGCGGCGGGGGTTGCCGAGGGGGCGGAGGCTGCGGAGGCGACCAGGGTCGCCGAAGTGACGGGGACTGCCGACGCGACCGGGTCGGCCGATCCCCGTCTGCTGTCCCGGGAGCATGCCGGCGACGTCGAGGTCGAGCAGGGTGCCGGCGGCGGTTCCAGTCAGGCGCCGGCGGTCGGTCGAGCGGCGGCGGACAGCGCCGGCGGGGTGCGGTGGCGGGTGCCGCGGACGTGGCGGGTGTTGCTGTTCCTGGCCAGGATCGTGGTCATGCCGGTGGCGCGGTTGCGGGTCACCGGGGACGTGCCGGCGGTGTTGCGGGACGGGCCGGTCATCTTCGCGGCGAACCATGTGGGGCCGTTCGACCCGGTCGCGGTCACGGCGGCGTGCCGGGTGGTGCGGCTGGCGCCGCGGTTGATGGCGACGGGTGGGTTGTTCCGGGCGCCGGTGGTGGGGTCGGTGATGCGGGCCGCGGGGCACATCCGGATCAACCGGCGGCAGGCGGACGTCGGCGACGCCGTGGATGTGGTGGCTGAGGCGCTGGCGGTGGGGTCACACGTGCTGGGGTACCCGGAGGGGCGCATCACGCTGGATCCGGGGATGTGGCCGGAGCGGGGCAAGACGGGGATGGCGCGGATCGCGTTGCGCGCGCGGGTGCCGGTGGTGCCGGTCGCGCAGTGGGGGGCGCACGAGGTGGCGGCGTGGGGCGGGTTCGGGCCGACGGTGCGGACGCTGGCGCGGTCGTTGCTGCGCCGGCCGGTGGTGCGGGTGCACTTCGGGGCGCCGGTGGACCTGTCGGACCTGGACGCGGCGGTGCCGGGGGCGGCGCAGCGGGCCACGGACCGGATCATCGACGCGATCACCGCGGACCTGGCGCGGCTGCGGGTGGATGAGCCGCGGCTGCCGCGGTACGTGGACCCGGTCAGGCCGTTGTCGACGCAGCGGCGGCACCGTCCGCAGCGGTGACCGCACCGGGGTGCCGCGGCATGAACACGTCCCCCGGGTCCTCGGTCTCGACCGTGCGGCCGTGACGGGCGTACCGGCGCCGCGCTTCCCTGCCACTCCCCCGCCGGCCGGAGCGCGTGGTGGGGTTCGCGTGTCCGGGGCACCAGGGGTGTCAGCGGCCCGGGCAGCACTACCCGGTGGATCGCTGTGCGCCGGGAGACAGGGATCCACCGGGTAGCAGGGATCCACCGGGTTGTACCCGTGGAGCCATCGTTCGGGACGACGTAGGCGTCCACCGGGAGTAACGCAACGTCGCTGCGCCGGCTCGGTCTGCGCCTCAAGCCGGCCGAACCGGCCGAGCCGCTCGAGGTCGGCGCAGTTCGGCGTCGGCTGGGGTGGCGGGGCGCACCGTCCGCGGCGGGTCACGCCCGACGTACGTCAACGGCATCCTGAGCGGGCAGGCCGGCTGCGGCGCAACCGGTCTGCCCGCCGAAACCGTTCACCGAGCACCGTCCGCGAAAACGCGGTCAGCCGCCTTCACGGCGGATGCGCAGGTACGCCAGGACCGCCTCGCGGGTGGTGCGCACGCCGAGGGCCTCGCGGGCCTCGGCGATGCGCCGGTTGGCGGTGCGCAGCGACAGGAACTCCGCGGCGGCCGCGGCGGCGATGGTCTCGCCGCCGGCGAGGCGTTCCAGCAGGGCGCGTTGCTCGGGGGCGAGCTGGGGGCCGCCGCCGCTGGGTTCGGGGGTGGTGCCGAGGTCCGCGTCGGGGTCGGTGGTGACGGGGCCGATGCGGGCCAGGTCGGCGAGCAGGGCCCGGCCGATGTCGCCGCCGGCGTCGCAGATGGCGACGATCCCGGCGCCGCGGGCGGCGGCGAGCAGCGCGAGCTCGGCGGTGTCGGCCTCCGCGACCCGCCCGTACAGGGCGAGGCGTGCCTCGGACACGTCCCAGGCCTGGTCGGTGAGGGCGAACCCTTCACGGGTCGTCCAGCCGGCCCGGGCGAGTCTGCGCAGCACGGTGGTCGCGTCGCCGCCGGACGCGACCACGTAGCGGGGTGCGTGTGCGGGGTCGCCCGCCATCAGCGGCCCTGACCGTTTGCCTGACCGGTCACCTGATCGGTGGTGCTGCCGGTCGGTCGGGGCGGTTCAGCGGGTGTCATCCGCCAACGATGCGGTGTTGGGGTGCTCACGCACAAGTGGACACCGTTACTCATCCAAGTTCCTCGATTGCGAGCGCGGCGGCTTCGGTGCGGGTGCGGGCGCCGAGCTTGCGCATCCCGGAGCGGATGTGGGTTTCGACGGTTTCGCGGGAGATGCCGAGCTGCCCGGCGATGCGGCGGGTGGGTTCGCCGTTGGCGACGAGGCGCAGCACGTCACGTTCCCGGTCGGTGAGGTCGTCGCCGGCGCGCCGGCCGCGGGTGTCGCGGCGGATCGAGTGCCGGCGCAGCGCCCGCCGGGCCCGGCCGAGGAGCACGACGAGCCCAGCCTCCTCGGCGAGGCGTTCGGCCTCCAGCAGCGGCGGCACGGCCAGTTCGGCGTCGTCCTCCAGCATGCCCTGGGCGAGCAGGCAGCGGACCTCCTCGCGGCGGGCGAGGTCGCGCCAGGCGGCGGCGGCCGCGGCGAACAGGTCGGGGGCCTTCCACGCGTCGAGGGTCGCGGCGACCGCGGACAGGGGCCGGTCCCCGGCGTCGCCGGCGGCGAGCGCGGTGTCCCCGGCGTCGTAGGCGGCCCACCGGGCGGTGATCCGGCGCAGCCCGTCGACCAGTGGCGGGGCGGGCAGGTCACCGGCGCGGCCGGCGGCGTGGTCGGGCTGCCCGTCCAGCCATGCGGCCTCCCGGGTGACCCAGTCCAGGACCGGTTGGGTCGACGACGGCCGGCCGGTGAGCGCGTCGAGGCGGGCGCGGGCCGGGGCGAGCAGCCCGCCGTCGGCCTCGGCGAGGCTGGCGGCGGCGACGGCGTAGCCGCGGGCGACCGCGGGCAGGGTCCGGTCGGTGAGGTCACCGGCGCGGCGGACCACCTCGTCGATCTCTTCGCCGCGCAGCGCGTCGCACCACAGTTGCGCGGCGATGAACCGGGTCTGCCACGAGTAGGCGAGGTCTCCGGCGCAGGCGGCGGCGGCCGCGGCGGCGGCCTTGGACGCCTCGGCCAGCCGCGCGTCGGCGGTGAGGGTCTCCACCAGCAGCCACGCCGACCAGCGGGCGGCGAGCACGTCACCGGCCTGCCCGGCGGCCGACGCGGCGGACGCGAGCCCGTACTCCCAGCCGGGGCGGCGGGTGCCGGCCCGCACGGCGGCGATCGCGGCGCGCAGCCCCGGGTGGGCGGGCGCGTCGCCGTGCACGCCGAGGAGCTCCTCGGCGCGGCTGAGCGCCGCGTCGGGGTCGGTGGACAGGGTCGCGAGCAGCCGGACCCGGTCGCGGGCGCCGAGGACGTCGGCGGGCGCGTCATCGGGTACGCCGGCGACGGCGGTGGCGGCGGCTGCCGCGTTGCCCTGCTGCAGCAGCGCCTCACCGCGCAGGACCGCGCCGACGGCGCCGATCGCGGGGTCGTTGACCGCGTCGGCGTCCAGCACCCGCAGGCAGGAGCCGGGCCGGCCGGCGGCCAGGGCGGTGCGGGCCGCGTCGAGGCGCACGTCCGCGGCGGCGGTGACGCCGGGCAGGTCGCACGCGAGCAGCAGCAGTTCGGCGCGTTCGCCGGTGGATGCGGCGGTACGGGCGGCGCGGACGGCGACCTGGTATGCGTCGCCGGACGCGCCGGCGGCGGCGAGGTGCCGGGCCGCTTCCCGGGGCGGGACGAGCCCGGCGAGGCGCCGGTGCAGCGCGACCCGTTCGGCGGGTTCGAGCAGGCCGGCGGCGACCTCCGCGGTGTACGGCGACACCGGCGCGGCGATCCCGGCCTCGTCGACCTCGACCAGGCCGGTCGCGGTGAGCTCGGTGATGCCCTCACCGAGGACGGTCGCGGTGACGGGCCGGCCGAGCAGGCCCAGCGCGGCCATGGCGGTGCGGGCGGGCCGGTTGAGGTCGGCGAGGGCACCGGCGACGGTGTAGGCGAGGCCCTTGTCGGAGTCCTGCGGGGCGCCGCCCTGCGCGACGTGCTTGGCCAGGGCGGTCACGGCGAGCGGGACACCACCGGCGCGGCGCACCAGGTCGGCCACGACGGTCGTGGACGCGCCGGGCGCGATCTGCCGCACGAGCGCGGCGGCGGCGTCGGCCGGCATCGCGGGCACGTTCAGCCACGCCGCGGCGGCGGCGCGCAGGACCTGTTCGGCGTCGCCGGGCAGGCGGTGCGGCGTACGTAACGTGACGGCAATCCGACAGTGTTCCGCGATGGCGGGCAACGCGGCGATCGTGAGCGGATCCGCCCACTGCAGGTCATCCAGGAGCAGCAGACCGTGACGGACCCGGGACCTGACGGCCTCGGCGAGCAGCGGCGCCTCATGTGACGGCAGTCGCACCCGCACCGCCCGGGACAGCGGCAACGCCGGCACGCCACGCAGCATCGCCAGGGCACCACCGGCGAACACGGTGCCGCGGAACGTCTCACCGAGCCGTTTCAGCACCGTGGAGCGGCCCGTGCCGGGCGCTCCCGCGATGACCACCAGACCGGGGTTACGCAGGGCGTCGACCGCCGCGGCGACCAGGTCGGCGGGCGGCCACGCGGCCGCGCCCACCGTTGCCCGGCCGGCCGTCGCGCCGACCGGCCCGGCCCCGGCGCCTGGCTCGTCAGTCGGTGCCTCAGGCACTTCTCGCCTCCATTCGTGGCACGAACATGGGATCCTGCGCGCGCAGGATATTCGTAATGTGTGTGCCGTACGTGCGTGACATGACGGTCTGATTCCACCCGGGAGCGACAAATGAGCGAGGACCACCCCTTGGAACCCCGAGGGTACGTCGGCATTCTGGCTGAACACACCGGCCTCGCGCAGTCGGTGATCAGTCTCCCCGGGCACGTATCAGCGGCACGCACGGTGCAGGGCTGACGACGTGGCTCCAGGACCACTCAGCACCCGGGTCGCCGACCTGTGCGCCGAGGTCGGCAACCGGCTCGGCGGCGGCGCCCAGGCACAGGTCGTCGACGTGCGCCGGCGCCTCGGCGAGCCGCTGCGCGTCGCGATCGCCGGCCGGCTCAAGTCCGGCAAGTCGACCCTCGTCAACGCGCTCATCGGCCGGCGGGTCGCCCCGACCGAGGTCGGCGAGTGCACCCGCATCGTGACCCAGTTCCGGTACGGCACGTCCGACCGGGTCGACGTCGTCAAACGCAACGGCGCCCGGGTCAGCCTCCCCCTGGACGAGGCGGGCATGATCCCGCAGCGGCTCGGCGTCGCCCGTCACGACGTCGCCTACGTCGACGTGACCCTCACCAGCGACCACCTGCGGGACCTCACCGTCGTGGACACGCCCGGCCTGTCCAGCGCGAACACGTCGGTGTCGGACCAGGCCCGCCGGTTCCTGTTCTCCGAGGCGCCGATCGACGACGACCTGGACTCCGACTCCGCCGGTGCCCTGTCCGGCGCCGAGGCGATCATCTACGTGTTCACGCAGTCGGTGCGTGAGGACGACGTGCAGGCACTGGAGGCGTTCCGGTCGATCTCGGCGCGGCTGTCGAGCAACCCGATCAACTCCCTCGGCCTGTTCAACAAGGTCGACAAGCTCGCCGGCGGCGGCCAGGACCCGTGGCCGATCGTCGCGCCCCTGGCCAGTGACCAGTCGAAGGTGCTGCGCCGCGTCGTGTCCGACGTCGTGCCCGTCGTCGGGCTGCTCGCCGAGACCACCGAGGCGGGCCGGCTCACCGCCGCGGACTGCGAGGCGCTGCGGCAGCTCGCCGCGCTCCCCCAGGGGGAACGCACCGTCCTGCTCGCCTCCGTGGACCTGTTCACGACCCGTGAGTGCGGCATCACCCGTGAAGCGCGGGAGCGGCTGCTGCGCCTGCTGGACCTGTACGGCATCAGCTTCGCCATCGCCCAGCTGGTCAACAAGCCGACCCTGGCCACCGGTGAGCTGGTCCGGATGCTGTTCCAAGCCTCCGGGTTCCCGCGGCTGCGGCAGACCCTCGACCACGCGTTCCGGTGGCGCACCGACGCGATCAAGGCCGGGTGGGCGCTGTCGAGCCTGGAGAAGATCGCCAGCCACGCAGAACGCCCCCACGACCGGGAGCTGCTGCGCGACGCGATCGAACGGGTCCTGCAGCAGCCGGAGTCGCACCGGCTGCGGCTGCTGGAGGTCGCGCAGCTGGTCACGACCGGCGCCGTGGACCTGCCCGACCAGATGGAGGGCGAACTGACCCGGCTCGCGCTGTCCAACGACCCCGGCTGGATCCTCAACCTGCCGGGATCCGACCGTGACCAGATGGTCCGGGCCGCGTTGGACGCCGCGACCCGGTGGCGGGCCTACGCCGTCGCCGGTGCCAGCCCGTCCCAGTCGCGGGTCGCGCTCGTCGCGCACCGCGGCTTCTACCTGCTGTCCCAACGTATCCGTGGCCAAGCCCGTGTCAACTGAAAGCACCCACCCCCAGGAGCCGACGATGTTCTCGTCCTCCAACAGCCTGCGGCTCGTCGCCGTGGCTGTTGCTCTGATCGTCGCCGTGCTCACCGGCGTCGCGACCGGCCTGCTCAGCGGCGCCCCCGACTGCCCGGCGGTGCCGGCGGCCACCACCGCCGCGACGACCCCGCCGCCGGCCCCGGCGACCGGCAACGGCGGCGCCGGCATCGGTGACTCCCTCGGCGGTGGCGGCGCCCCCGAGCAGCCGCCGAAGCAGCAGCAGACCCAGGGCCAGCCGGCCGGGCAGGTCGTGCAGGCCGCCCAGCCGGCGTGCACCGCGAAGGAGCCGTTCGGGGTGACCGCGGCGGCGACCGCGTTCGTCGGTGCCCTGCTCGTCGGCGCGGCGCTGCTGCTGCTGTTGCTGCTGTCGGCCCGCAACGCCCCCCGCCAGGTGCAGGTGCCGGTCGCCGCGGGCCGCGGCAACGGCGCCGGCCCCGCCGACGCGGACCGCCGCGCCCTGGTCCAGGCGTGCATCTACGTGCGGGACCGGGTCACGTCCAAGGCGCTCGGTGATCGGCTCGGCATCGCCCTGGCCGAGGCCGGGGTCACGACCCTGGAGCCGACCGGGGTCCGGTTCGACCCGGCGCACCACGAGGCCGGCGGCGCCGCACCGTCCAACGACCCGGCGCTGATCGGGTCGATCGCGGCGGTGGAGGTCCCCGGGTACCTCGACCGTGACGGGCGGGTCCTGCGCGCCCCGATCGTCACCGTGTACCAGGCCGCCCGCAACCCGGGCGGGCCGACCGGCGCGCACCCGACCGTCCAGCAGCCCCAGCAGCACCCGACCAGCCAGCAACCACGCAGAGAGCAGCCCCGATGACCTCGACCGAGAATGCGGCGCCACCCGCGAACAACAAGAAGCCGCCGAGCCCCGAGGCGGCTCTGGGCAAACTGCTCAAGGCCGGCGTCGACGGGTCCCTCGCGTACCTGCGCAAGATCGACCCGGACGCGGCGGCGGACGTGGACACCGAACGCCGCCGCGACGTGCAGCGGCCACGCATCGTCGTGGTCGGTGAGACGAAGCGTGGCAAGAGCAGCCTGACGAACATGCTGATGGGCGTGCCGAACCTGTCCCCGGTCGACGCGGCGGTGGCGACCGCGTCGTACCTGGAATTCACGCACAACACGCAGCACGGCGCCCGCGCCTACGTCCCCGGCCGGGAGGACCCGATCCCGCTCGGCCTCGGTGACCTGCGCGACTGGGGCACCGTGCTGGGCCGGCTGCCCGACGGGATGCGCCCGCCCCGCCGCATCGAGGTGCACCACTCCGCGCCGCTGCTGCAGTTCCTGACGCTCACCGACACCCCCGGTACCGGCGGCCTGGACTCGATGCACGCCGAGGTCGCGATGGACGCCGTGGAGCGGGCCACGGCCCTGCTGTTCGTCGTGGACTCGTCCTCGCCGTTCTCCAAGCCGGAGATGAACTTCCTCATCGAGGCCAGCAAGAAGGTCAACTTCGTGCTGTTCGCGTTGACGAAGGTCGACGCGTACCCGGGGTGGCGCACGATCCTCGCCGACAACAAGGGCCAGCTGCAGACGCACGCGCCCCGGTTCGGCTCCGCCCCCTGGTTCCCCGTCTCCGCGCGGCTGGCGGAGCTGGCGATGACGCTGCCGAAGGAAGCCGCCGGTGAGCTGATCCGCGAGTCACGCATCGCGGAGCTGCAGCACGCCCTGATCGACCTGGCGAAGAAGGGCCACCTGCTGCAGCAGGCGAACGTGCTGCGCTCGGTGCGTTCGGAGTACATCCGCATCGACCAGGAGCTCGGCGACCGGATGAAGGCGACCGACCCGGACCCCAAGGACGCCGAACGCGCCAAGGAGGAACGCGCCCAGGTCGCCACCCGCAAACGCACCGAGTCCCGCCAGTGGTCCCTCGCGCTGTCCACCGAGACCCAGCGGGCCCGGGTCGAGGCGACGACGCGGCTGCGCTCGTACATGACGCAGCTGCAGGAACAGTTCATGGAGAAGATCGACAAGGGTGGCCGGGGCGACATCACCGACCTGCCCGCCGAGGTCGACAAGGCCCTGTACGCGCTGTCGGTGCGCCTGTCGCACGACCTGGAGTTCCGGTTCCGCAAGGTCGGTGAGCGGGTCCTGGCGCAGGTGTTCCACCCCAACGAGCTGCAGCACGTGCTGCGCGGCCTGAACGCGAAGCTGCGCCACGCGCTGGGCACGAAACCGCGCCGGGACGGCGGCAACGGCGACGGCGCGATGGTCGTCATGTCCTCGGCCGGTATGGCGATGATGGCCGGCCGTGGCGCGATGGCCGGTGCCGGCGCGATCGGTCTGGCCGGCGTCGCCGGTGCGGGCCTGGTCATCCCCGTCATCGGTATCGGCCTGGGGCTCGCCGCCGGCGCGTACATGATCTTCAAACGGAAGAGCATGACGGACAAGGTGCAGGCCCGTACGTGGCTGCGGGAGGTCCTCGGTGAGGCCCGCGCCGCGCTCGCCGACGAGATCATGCACCGGTTCACGGACCTGCAGTACGCGTTGACCCTCGCCCTGGACGAGGCGATCGAGCGGCGGCTCAAGCAGCTGGACGCGCACATCGCCAACATCGACAAGTCCCTGGCGGAGGACAAGGCGGAGCGGGCCAAGCGCAAGGCGGCGCTCAACACCGAACGGGAAGGTCTGCGCGCCCGCATCAAGCAGGTTGACGAGGTCCTCGTGCGGGTACGGGCACTGGCACCGAACGCACCCGCGGACGCGGCCGACGCGCCGGCCGAAGCGTAAGGGGGTTGGATCATGGACGGGCACTGGGAATGGTCGGACTCGGGTGAGGAGCCCGACACCGGTGACACCGCCGACCTCAGCGGTGACCATGGGTTCGAGCAGACCTTCGAGCACGGCTACGGCCAGGGTTTCGACGGTCACGGTTTCGAGCCCGGCCACGACGAGTTCGGCGGTGACCAGCTCGGCGCCGCCGCGCACGGCGGCGACGACCTGGAGGAGCCGCTCGGCACCGAACACGCCGCGGAGGCCTACGACCAGTCCGTCCATGACGGCCACACAGACGGCCACACAGACGGCGGTGGCGGGTTCGACCCCACCGCTGACGACACCGGCACCGACCCGGGTGATCCGGGTGATCTGGGTGTTCCGGGTGATCTGGGTCATGTCGACGTGGACGTGGACACGGTCGGACAGCTCGACGCGTTCGGCAGCGACCCGGACGTGCACGGCGACGACGGCTGGCCGGAGCCACAGTTCCCGGAGCAGCTGCACCTGGACGGCCCGCCGGAGCCCGTCGACGGGTTCCCGTGGACCGACGCCGGTGTCCTCGGCGGCCCCGACCCTTCGCTGTCCGCGGCGTACGACCCGGCCGGGTACACCGACGGCGCCGACCCGTCGGACCTCGCCGGCTACGCCGGCGCGGACGTGCCCGCGGGCCCGGACCCGTGGGGGCAGCTACTGAGCTCCGAGGACCCGGCGACGAGCTCCCTCGCCGGGTTCTGGGCCCCGCTCACCTGACCGCAACCGCCGAAAAGGCCCGCCACGCTGCGCGTGGCGGGCCTTTTCGCAAGCGCGACGGTCAGCCGTTGAACGCCGTCATCAGCAGGATCACGAACAGCACCGCGACCAGCACCAGCACCACGATGATGACCGCGACCCAGTTGCGTTCCCCCTCGTCGGTCTGCTGCTGCAGGGTGGGTTGCGGGGCAGGCCGGGCCGGCTGCGGCGGGAACGGGCCCGGCCGGGCCGGCTGCGCGACCGGCGCCGGCGACACCGGCGGCCGGAACGGCTGCTGCGGCGGCTGCTGCACGGGCGGCTGCTGCCGCACCAGCTGCACGGGCGGCTGCTGCACCGGTGGCTGCTGCTGCCGGACCAGCTGCACCGGCGGCTGCTGCGCCGGCGGTGGCGGCTGCCGGACGAGCTGCACGGGCGGCTGCTGCCGCACCAGCTGCACCGGCGGGCGCTGCTGCACCGGCGGCTGCCCGGGCCCGGGCCGGTTCATCGCCGGGGACACCGGCACCGCCGACACCGGCCGCTGCTGCTGCGGCTGCGGCGTGACGGTCCGGGGCGTCCCGGACGCGTGGGTCGGCGCGGACGGCGCGCCGATGCACAGGGCGCCCTCCACGACGACGGTCTCCGGCTGCTCCAGGGTCGTCGGCGCCACCCCCAGCTCCGTGTGGATCAGGTGCGCCGCGAGCGGGATCCGGGACGACCCGCCGACGAGGAAGATCCCGACGAGGTCCTTCGGCTGCAGCCGCGCGGACTCGATCGCGCGGCGCAGGCACGACACGGTCCGCTCCAGGTACGGCTTGACGAGCCCCTCGAGCTCCTCCCGGGTCAGGTGCGCGTCGACCTCGAGCGCCGGCAGGTGGATGTCGGTCGACGCGGTCCGCGACAGCATCTCCTTCGCGCCGCGCACGTCCTCGTACAGCAGGCGCCGCTGCCGGCGGGCGTTCGCGTCGGCTGGGTTCGCGATCGACGACCACTTCTCCGCGTGGCTCTGCGAGTACACCTTGCCGAGGTGCTCGACGATCGCGTGGTCGAAGTCCAGGCCACCGACGTCGGGCAGGCCGTCCTCGGCGAGGACCTCGAACCCGGACTGGGTGCGCCGCACCACGGTCGCGTCGAACGTGCCGCCGCCGAGGTCGTAGATGGCGAGGCTGCGCCCCACCGGCACGGCCGAGCCGAGGACAGCCGTGAAGTACGACGCGGCCCCGACCGGCTCCGCGATCAGCCGCGGGTTGCCCAGCCCGGAGATGCGGGCCGCCTCCACCAGCGCGGAGCGGCGCCGCTCACCCCACCGCGCGGGGTGCGTCATGCGCACCTCGTCCGGGGCGGCGCCGAGCTGCCGGCGGGCCTCGGTGTTGACCAGCGACAGCACGTGCGCGAACAGCCGCGGCACCGGCATCGGATGGTCACCGATGAACACCTCACCGTCGTCGATGCGACGTTTCGGGTTGGGTTCGAACCGGGCCGGGTCCAGCCGCGCGTTACGCTCGGCGTCCCGCCCGACGAGAACCTTCCCGTCGGTGTTGAAGTACAAAGCAGAGGGCAGCAAGGGTGAACCGTCGAACAGCAGCGGCCGCATCCGTGAGTCCGGGGTCCGGACCATCGCGACCGTGTTCGACGTGCCGAAGTCGATGCCGAGCACGCGCATGTGCGTCACCCTACCTTTGCCGATCCACACTCTGCGTCGCCCGGCAAGCCGTCTGCAAGCCCCGTGCAAGCCCGAGGACAGCAACAGGTAACCCGCCGTTACGCAAACTCCACCGAAGATCACTACATACTGTCGGCGTGGCCTATCTTGACCTGCCAGGACCGTTGGGTTTCGCCCACCGTGGCGGCGCGGCGGCCGGTGACGAGAACACGACAGCGGCGTTCGCCCGCGCGGTCGAGCTCGGCTACCGGTACATCGAAACCGACACGCACGCCACCGCCGACGGTGTCGCGGTCGTGTTCCACGATGACACGCTGCACCGCATGCTGGGGCGCCCGGGTCGGATGATCGACGTAACGTGGGCGGACCTGCGCACCGTCCGCGTCGGCGGGGCCGCCGCGGTGCCCCGCCTCGACGAGGTCCTCGACGCGTGGCCGGACGTCCGGTTCAACATCGACTGCAAGACCGACGCGGCCGTCGACCCGACCCTCGACGTGGTGCGCCGCGCCGGCGCCGGGGACCGGGTGCTGCTCGCCGCGTTCTCCTCCCGCCGCCTCACCCGCATCCGCCGGCTCGCCGGCGGGCAGTTGGCCACGTCGCTGGGCATGCGGGAGGTCGCCGTGCTGTACACGGCGTCGCTGACCGGCCGGCCCGTCAACCTGCCCGCCGGGGTCGTTGCCGTGCAGGTCCCGCCCCGGTACGGCCGCCTGACCCTCGCCTCGCCTCGGTTCATCCGGTACGCCCACCGCCTCGGCTTGCACGTGCACCTGTGGACGATCGACGACGCCGACCAGATCGGCCACTTCCTGGACCTCGGTGTTGATGGCATCATGACCGATCACATCGAGGTGCTCCGCGACGTGTACGACGCCCGTGGCATCTGGAACCCCGCATGAGCACCACCTGACCACCCGCCTGAACACCGCCGCAGGAACCGATGCAGGAGAGGCCGGCCCGTGTCCGCTGTCGAGACACCACAGACGCCTGAGACGCCTGAGACGCCGCAGCTCAGCACGAAACGGGAACGGGTCGGCTGGTACTTCTACGACTGGGCGAACTCGGCGTTCTCCACGACCGTCGTCACCGTCTTCCTCGGCCCGTACCTGACGTCGATCGCGGAGAAGGCCGCCGGCTGCGACGGCGACACCTGCGACGACGCCGTCATCCACCCCCTCGGCATCGCGATCGCGCCCGGCGCCCTGTTCCCGTACACGGTGAGCCTGTCGGTGTTCCTCACCGTGTTCGTCCTGCCGGTCGTCGGTGCCGTCGCCGACCGGTCCCCGCGCAAGAAGCAGCTGCTGGCGCTGTTCGCGTACCTCGGCGCCGCCGCGACGACCGGCATGCTGTTCCTCACCGGCGACCGGTACCTGCTCGGCGCCGGACTGTTCCTGGTCGCGAACATCGCGTTCGGCGCGTCCGTCGTGGTGTACAACTCGTTCCTGCCGCAGATCTCCTCCGAGGAGGACCGCGACCGGGTCTCCAGCTTCGGGTGGGCGTTCGGGTATCTCGGTGGTGGCCTGCTGCTGCTGCTCAACGTCGCCGCGGTGCTGATGAAGGACAGCCTCGGCATGTCCACCGGTGAGATCGCCCGGTACAGCATCGTGTCGGCGGGCCTGTGGTGGGCCGGGTTCACCACGATCCCGCTGCTGCGGCTGCGCAACCGGCCGCTGCTGGAACCGGCCGCGGCCGGCGCGAACCTGCTCACCGACGGGTTCCGGCAGCTGTGGCACACGCTGCGGTCGTTGAAGGCGTACCCGCTGACCCTGTTCTTCCTCGTCGCGTACCTCATCTACAACGACGGCATCCAGACCGTGATCGCCCTGGCCAGCCAGTACGGCACGAAGGAACTCGGCCTGTCCGACGACGTGCTCGTCCCGACGATCCTCATGGTGCAGTTCCTCGCGTTCGCCGGGGCGCTGCTGCTGGGGTGGTTCGCGAAACGGTACGGGGCGTGGAAGACACTGCTGGGCAGTCTCGTGCTGTGGACGGTGATCATCGTCATCGCGTACTTCCTGCCGGCGAAGCAGCCGCTGCTGTTCGTCGCGCTCGGCGGCGGGATCGGCCTGGTCCTCGGCGGCAGCCAGGCCCTGTCACGGTCGCTGTTCTCGCAGCTGATCCCGAAGGGCCGCGAGGGTGAGTACTTCGGCATCTACGAGATCTCCGACAAGGGCACCAGCTGGCTGGGGCCGCTGCTGTTCGGCCTCGCCTACGACACGACCCGCAGCTACCGGGTCGCGATCATCTCGCTGCTGGTGTTCTTCGTCGCCGGGTTCCTGGCGCTGCTGGCGGTGCCGATGCGCAAGGCGATCCAGCAGGCCGGCAACACACCCCCCGCCCGCCTGTGACCGCGCACGGCGCGGGCCGGTAGCCACCGCGGCGGCGCGGTGGTTAGATACGCATCCGTGCGGTACCGGCTGCTGGGCCCCCTCGCGGTCGACGTCGCCGGGCAGCCGGTGCAGATCGCCGCGGCCCGCGACCGGGTGCTGCTGGCGATGCTGCTGCTGCAACCGAACCGGGTCGTCACCGTCGACCGGCTCGTCGACGCCGTGTGGGGTGCCGCCGCCCCGGCGACCGCCCGGGCGCAGCTGCACACGTGCGTGTCGCGGCTGCGCCGGCTGCTGCCCGACCTGATCCGCACCGACACCGCCGGCTACCGCGCCGTCGTCGCCGCCGGCGACCTCGACACGCTCACGTTCGCCGCGCTCGTCACCGCCGGGCGGGCCGCGGCCGCCGCCGGTGACCTGCACACCGCCCACACCCAGCTGCGCTCGGCGTTGCGGCTGTGGCGGGGCCCGGCCCTCGCCGGGGTCGACAGCCCACCGGTGCAGGCGCACGCGGTCGCCCTGGAGGAGCACCGCGACACGGCCGTGGAGGACTGCGTCGACGTGGAGCTGCGCCTCGGCCGGCACGTGGAGCTCATCGGGCAGCTGACCGCCCTGGTCGAGCAGCACCCGCTGCGGGAACGGCTCACCGGGCAGCTGATGACGGCGCTGACCCGCGCCGGGCGCACCGCCGACGCGCTCGCCGTGTACCGGCGGCTGCGCAAGGCCCTCCACGACGACCTCGGCCTGCCACCCGGTGACGCGCTGCAACGCCTCCACCACCTCCTGCTGCAACCCGCGCCCGGACCGGCGCCGGCGCCCGCGTCGCTGGCCGTACCTGCGCGGCAGCCGCGGCCGTGGACGCTGCCACGGGACATCACCGACCACTCCGGCCGCGAACACCTCCTCGCCGAGCTCATCGCCACCACCGACGACCTCGACCCCGACGGCGGCTCCACGGCCCCGACGGTCCCGACGGTGCTCACCGTCGACGGGATGGCCGGCGTCGGCAAGACCAGCCTCGCCGTGCACCTCGCCCACCGCGTCGCCGCCCGCTACCCCGACGGGCGGCTCTTCCTCGACCTGCACGCCCACTCCGACCGGCCGCCGCTACCCCCGCACGAGGCCCTCGCCGTGCTCCTGGCGCACCTCGGCGTGCCACCCGCCCGCATCCCCGCCGACCCCGACGACCGCGTCGCCCGCTGGCGCAGCGAACTCGCCGACCGCCGCGTCCTCGTCGTGCTCGACAACGCCGCCGACGCCGCGCAGGTCCTGCCGCTGCTGCCCGGGTCGTCGCCGAGCCTCGTCATCGTCACCAGCCGCCGCCGCATCGCCGGCCTCGACGGCGCCCGGCCCGTGTCCCTCGACGTGCTGTCCGCGGTCGAGTCCCGCCGCCTCATCACCGCCGTCGTCGGCGCCCGCGCCGCCGCCGACCCGGCCGCGACCGCCGAGGTCGCCCGCCTCTGCGGCCACCTGCCGCTCGCGCTGCGGCTCGCCGCCGCCCGGCTCGCGCACCGCCCGACGTGGAGCGTCGCCGACCTCGCCGACCGGCTGCGCCGCGCCCACCCCGCCGCCGTCGACCTCGCCGTCGACGGCCGTTCCCCGCACGCGGCGTTCGAACTGTCGTACCGGCAGCTGCCACCACCGGCACAGCGGCTGTTCCGGCTCCTCGGCGTGCACCCCGCCGGGGAACTGTCCACCCAGGCCGCCGCCGCCCTCGCCGACCTGCCCGCCGCCGACACCGACACACTGCTCGGCCAGCTCGTCGACAGCCACCTGCTCAACGAACCCGTCGCCGGCCGGTTCCGCCTGCACGACCTGCTCCGCGAGTACGCCACCCACCTCGACGACCCCGACCGGGAACCCGCCACCCTGCGCCTGCTCGACTTCTACCTGCACGCCACCGCCGCCGCCACCAGACTGTGGGAAAGCAACCGCGACCGGGACCCGATCGACTTCACCGACGTCGGCCCGCACGTGCCCACGTTCACCGACATGATCAGCACCCGGCGGTGGCTGGACCTGGAATGGGCCAACGTCGTCGCCGCCGCCCACCTCGCCGACCGGCTCGGCTGGCACCGCCACACCGTGCTGCTGCCCCGCGCCCTGTGGGGGTACCTGTTCCGCAACTCGATGAACGACGTGTCCCTGGACCTGCACCGCCGCGCCCTCACCGCCGCGCACACCCTGCACGACCCGGACCTCGTCGCGATGACCCACAACTACCTCGCGTCCGCGCACGCCCGCGGCGGCGACCTCACCTCCGCCGCCGCCCACCTCGCGCTCCTCGTCACCCACCCCACCTGGGGTGTACGGGCCCGCACCAACCTCGCCTACGTGTACCTCAACGTCGGCCGCTACGACGAGGCACTGCACCTCATGGACCGGTCCCTCGTCGCCGGCGACGACGGCTGGCACGTCAGCGTCCAATGGACCGCCCTGGCCGGGATGCTCCGCGCCGTCGGCCGGCACACCGAGTCGGCGCTCATCGCGCAACGCATCCTCGGCTACGGCCGCCGCACCGGCCTCACCTGGCCCACCGCCGTCGGCGCCGTCGAACTCGGCCTGACCCGCGCCCGCCTCGGCCGGCACCGCCAGGCGGTGCTGCTGCTCACCTGGGCCCGCCGGCAGCTCGGCGGTGACGTCGGCCCCGCCACCGAACTCGAGGCCCGCTGCCACCTCGGCGCGAGCCTGCTCACCCTCGGCGCCCACGACCGCGGCCTGCACCTGCTGCGCACCGCCTACGAGGACGGTCAGCAGCTCGACCCGACCGTCGCCTGCCAGGCCGGGAACCTGTACGGCGAAGGCCTCACCGCGCTCGGCCGCACCGCCGACGCGAAACTCGTCCACGCGCAGGTCCTGGACCGGGCGATGCGCATCGGGCACCGCTACGAGCAGGCCCGCGCCTACCGCGGTCTCGGCGTCACCACCACCGACCCGCGGCTGGCCCGCGACCGGCTGCGCACCGCCCTGGAACTGTTCGACGCGATGGGCACCCCCGAGCGGCACGAGGTGCGGACGCTGCTGCAACGACTGGAACAGTAGGCTGCACGGTCGTGACGTCCTCCACCCCCGCCCTCGACGAAGACCCGTCCGCGTGCGTCGCCGCCGGTGACAGCCGGCTACGCCGCGGTGGCTCACTGAAGTTCTTCTACGGCCCGATGGACTGCGGCAAGTCGACCCTGGCGTTGCAGATGGACTACAACCACGCCCGGCAGGGCCGCCACGGCCTGGTCCTGACCACCATCGACCGGGCCGGGCCGGGCCGCCTGTCGACCCGCATCGGCCTGGGCAAGGAAGCCGTCGAGGTCGGCGCCGACCTCGACATCCGCGGCCTGGTCCGGCAGCGGTGGGCGCAGGGCATCCGCGTGGACTACCTCATCTGCGACGAGGCGAGCTTCTACACCGTCGCGCAGATCGAACAGCTCGCCGACCTCGTCGACACCTCCGACGTCGACGTGTACGCGTTCGGCCTCGCCACCGACTTCCGCACCAGCCTGTTCCCGGCGGCGCAGCGGCTGTTCGAACTCGCCGACGAGGTGACCCGCGTGCAGGTGGAGGTGCTGTGCTGGTGCGGCCGGCCCGGCCTGCTCAACGCCCGGGTCGTCAACGGCGGCATCGCCCGCGAAGGTGACCAGGTCGTCATCGGCGACACCGACGCCGACGCCGCCACCGGCAACGTCTCAGGGGACGCCGCCGCCGACGATGTCCGCTACCAGGTGCTGTGCCGCCGCCACCACCGCGTCGGTGACCTCGGCCCCGCCGCCCGCACCGAGGGGCAGCTGCGGCTCGTCTAACTGATTACCGGACGGTAACCTGGCGGGCATGACCGGTCCGGAGCGAAGCGCAGGACCGGGCATCACGGGCGCAGGTTCCGTCAGGCCGGCGCCGCAGCGTAGCGGAGGTGATGGCATGACGCGTTTCGTGCAGGACGGTCCGGCGTTGCGTGACCCGTACACCAGCGACTGGCAACTGCAGAGCTGGCTCGAGCGGCTCCTCGGCCCCGACGGGCACGCCGCCGCGAAGCGCCGCCTCGCCGCACTGTCCGCCGACGTCCTCGGACCGCTGCGCACCGCCCACCACGACGCGGAAACCCACCCGCCGACCCTCACCCGGTTCGACGCGTGGGGCGCCCGCATCGAACGCATCGACGTGTCCGCCGGCTGGCAGACGCAACGGGCCGCCGCCGCCCGCCACGCCGTCGTCGCCCTGCCCTACCAACCCGGCACCGTGTGGGGCGCCCGCACCCGCGTCGTCCAGCACGCCCTGCTGCACCTGTGGGGCCCGGAGTCCGCGACGTTCTCCTGCCCCGTCGCCATGGCCGACGGCGCCGCCGCACTCCTCACCCAGGTCGCCCCGACCTCACCGTGGCTGACCCGGCTCACCAGCACCGACCCGGCCGTCGCCGTCACCAGCGGCCAATGGATGACCGAATCGCAGGGCGGCTCCGACATCGCCCGCTCCACCACCACCGCCCGCCCCGGCCCCGACGGCACCTGGCTGCTGACCGGCGACAAATGGTTCTGCTCCGCGATCGACTCCGCGATGGCCGTCGCCCTCGCCCGCCCCGAAGGCGCCGGCCCCGGCAGCCGCAACCTCGCCCCGTTCCTCGTGCCCCGCTACACCACCGACGGCGTCACCCCCGCCCCCGGCCTGCAGGTGCTGCGCCTCAAGGACAAACTCGGCACCCGCGCCGTGCCGACCGGCGAGGTCCGCCTCGACGACGTGCCCGCCATCCCCATCGGCGACCCCGCCGTGCCCGGCCTGGCCCGCATGATGACCCTCGTCGTCGTCACCCGCCTGCACAACGCGGCCGCCGCCGCCGGCGGCATGCGCCGCGGCCTGGAATACGCCCTCAGCCACGCCACGAACCGGCAGATCGCCGGCGGCATCCTCGCCGACAACCCGCTGCACCGCGCCACCCTCGGCGGCCTCGCCGTCGACGCCGCCGGCGCGTACGCACTCGCCGCCCACGCGTTCACCCTCCTCGGCGACGACCCCACCGGCGACGAACTACGCCTCGTCGCGCCCCTGGCGAAACTCACCACCGGCCGCCTCGCCGTCGCCTCCGCCAGCGAATACCTCGAAGCGTTCGGCGGCGCCGGCTACGTCGAGGACACCGGCATCCCCCGGCTGCTCCGCGACGCGCAGGTCCTGCCGATCTGGGAAGGCACCACCAACGTCCTGTCCATCGACGTGCTGCGCGCCCTCACCACCGGCGAAGGCGCCCGCCCACTGCTGCACCGCGCCGAGATCGCCGCCGACGCCGCCGCGTCCCGCCTGCCCGGCGTCGCCGAAGCGCTCATCGCCGCGACCCGCCGCCTCGCCACCGACGTCGAAACCGCCGCCGCCGACCCCCGCAACCCCCGCGTCGTCGCCGGCGCCCGCGAACTCGCGCTGCGCCTCGGCAACACCCTCACCGCCGCGCTGCTGCTCGAACACGCCGCGTGGGCCGCCGACCGCGGCGACGACCGCCCGGCGCTGCTCGCGTCACTGTGGACGCTGCGCCGCCTCGGCGGCGCCGACGTGTCCGCCGACCTGCACACCCACTTCGACCAGCTCATCTGAGCCGCTCCCACACCATCCGCTGCTTGTCCGGCGGCTCGTCCGGGGTACCGGCGAGCCGGGCCGGGTCACCACCGACCGGGACCGTCTCCACATACCGGCCGCCACGCACCCCGGTAGAACCGCTGCGCCGCCACGTTCTGCTCCAGCACCCACAGGTACAGCCGCGGCAACCCCGCCCGCCGCACCCCGCGCCGCACCCCGGTAGAACGCCCGCCAGCTCGCCGCGTGCAACGCACCGACCGCGTCCGCGTCGCCCGCACCCGCCGCCCGCAGGATCACCACCGGATCACCGCAGGGTCACACCGGTCGCCGCCGCGCCCGCGCCGCCGCGATCGTGTACGCCGGGTCCCGGTCCAGGTTGTGCCGGTCCCGGTCGTACCGGCGGGTCGTACGCGGATCCGCGTGCCCCATCGCGTCCTGCACGTCCTCCAACGGCACCCCCTCGTCCCGCGCCGACGTCGCGAACGCGTGCCGCAGCGAATGCGGCGACAACCGCGCCCACGCCGGCACCCCCGCCTCCTTCGCCAGCCGCCGCACCAGCCGGAACACCGCGTGCCGGTCCACCCGCCCACCCGTCGCCGTGACGAACAGCGGCCCGTCACCGTCGCCCCGCACCAGCAGGTACTCCTCCAACGCCGCGACCACGTGCGCGGTCAACGCCCGCCGCCGCGGCTTGCCGCCCTTGCCCACGAACCGCACCGTGCGGTGCCCACGCTCGGTGCCGATGTCGGCGACGTCGAGCGCGACCACCTCACCGACCCGCAACCCCAGATCCGCCAGCAACGCCAGGATCGTGCGGTCCCGCGCCGCCGTCGGGCCCCGCTGCGCCGCCGCCGCGGCCAGGATCGCATCGACCTCACCCGCGCTCAACCCGACCGTCGCCGAGGAGTCCCGGTCGACCCTCGGCCGGTCCGCACCACCGACCGGGTTCGCCGGCACCGCCTGCAACCGCAGCAGAAACGCATACCAGCTCGACAACGCCGACAGTTTCCGCGCCACGCTCGCCGGCGCCAGCACCCGCCCCGTCCGCGCGTCCACCGTCGACTCCAGATCCCGCGCGTACGCATTCACATGCAGGAACGAAACCCGCAACGGATCCAGGTCCCGGCCCGAACACCACCCCAGGAACTGGTGCACGTCACGCCGGTACGCCGCACGGGTGTGCGCCGACAACCGCCGGTTCGCCAGCCACGCGTCGGTGAAGTCACCCGACGCCGGGGTCAAAGCATGCTGGACGCTCTGCAGGGGACCCATCGATGCGCCAGTCTAGAGAAGAACCGGCCGCCACACCGTGGTCCGCTTCACCGGCGTGTCCTCCAGCGTCTGCGGCACCGGCACGTCATACACGGCCACGAACTCCAGGTGCTCCTTCGGCAGATACGCCCGGCCCGGGTCACCGACGAGACAGTCCGCGCCCCGCGCCGTCACCCGCCGCAGGAACTGCAGCACCTGCCCCGTCATCTCCCGGCTGTAGAACACGTCACCGGCCAGGACCACGTCGGCGTCACCGCCGTCACCGGGCAGCACATCCTGCAACCGCACGTCGATCCGCACGTCGTTCGCCTCGGCGTTCACCGCCATCGCCGTCACCGCCAGCGGGTCGATCTCCACCGCCGTGACGTGCGCCGCGCCCGCCTTCACCGCCGCGATCGCGACCAGCCCCGACCCGGCCGCCACGTCCAGCACCCGCCGCCCCGCCACCAGCTGCGGATGATCCAGCACGTACCGGGCGAGCGCCTGACCACCCGCCCACGCGAACGCCCAGAACGGCGGCGGCAGCTGCACCCCACCGGCGAACTTCTCCGTGTACTGCCACAGCTCGATCGCCTCGTCCGCCAGCCGCAGCCGCACCTCCGGCACGAGCGGGACCGGGGCGAGACTCGTGTGCGCCATGACGAATGCGGTGGACATCGGCAGCGACCCTATGTCACTCGTGCGTGCGACGCCCCGCCGGGGTTCGCATCGGTACCGTGCAATCCATGGGGGCGGCCCTCAGCTGGATCATCCTGGGCGTCGCGGTCGTCGTGCTGGTCCTCATCACGCTCTACGTCGACTCGCTGCGCCGCTGACCCTGCTGACCTTCGCGGCCCGCCGCGGTTCGCGGCGGGCCGCTCCGGCCGTCGCCGGCGGCCGCGGTTCGCTAGGGTTCGCCGGGTGACCCTGCACATCGGCGACGCGCAGCGACGCGCCCGGCTCGCGTGGCGGCACGGCCTCGCCACCCCCACCGGCGGCGGCCCCGAACACGTCGCCGCGGACGTCGTCGCGTTGCACGCCACCGACCCCGCCACCGTGTACCTGTCCGTCGCCGCCCGCCAGCCGACCACGACCACCGCCGGCATCGACGACGCCCTCTACACCCGGCGCAGCGTCCTGCGGATGCTCGGGATGCGCCGCACCATGTTCGTCGTGCCGACCAGCACTGCCGGCAATGTCGGTACTGCCGGCACGGCCGGCACGGCCGGTCTTGTGCAGGCCGCCGCGTCCGCGGCCGTCGCCGTCGAACAACGCCGCCTGCTCGTCAAACACCTGCAGCAGTGCGGCGCCGGCGACGCCGCCTGGCTCACCGACGTGGAAACCGCCACGATCGCCGCCCTGCACGCCCGCGGCGGCGCCGCGACCGCGACCCAACTGTCCACCGACGTCCCCCGGCTGCGCACCGAACTCACATTCCCGCAGGGCAGCCAGTACATCACCAGCCGGGTCCTGCTGCTGCTCGCCGCCCAGGGCAACATCGTGCGCGGCCGCCCCAACGGCACCTGGACCAGCAGCCAGTACACCTGGCACCTGCTCGACACGTGGCTCCCGCAGCCGCTGCCCGACCTCGACCCCGCCGCCGCCAGGATCGACCTGGCCCGGCTGTGGCTGACCCGATACGGACCCGGCACCGTCAACGACCTCAAATGGTGGACCGGCTGGACCCTCACCCACACCCGCGCCGCCCTCGCCGCCCTGCCCACCGTCACCGTCACCCTCGACGACGGCAATACCGGCATCGTCCTCGCCGACGACACCGACGACGTGCCGCAACCACCACCGTGGGTGGCGCTGCTCCCCGCCCTCGACCCGACCATGATGGGCTGGGCCACCCGCGACTGGTACCTCGGCCCGCACGCACCCGCCCTGTTCGACCGCACCGGCAACCCCGGCCCCACCGTATGGGCCGACGGCCGGGTCGTCGGCGGCTGGGCCCACCTGCCCGGCCACATCACCACCGAACTCCTCGAACCCGTCGACACCACCACCCGCCGCACCGTCGACGACACCGCCGAACAGCTCACCGCCTGGATCGGCGACGTCCGGATCACCCCACGCTTCCGCACCCCCCTCGAACGGCGACTGACCGAATCTGTCACACCCCGCGGGTAGGTTCGGCGCATGGTGTTGTGGGCGGTCGCGGCGATCCTCGCCGCATACACGATCATCCGGCTCGGCGGCCTCGAACGCGGCACGCCACTGGTCCAGCTCGTCGCGTTCACCCCCTACGCGGCGCCCCTGGCCCTGCTGTGCGCCGCCTGGGCCGCGATCGCCGGCGCCACCGGCCCCTGGCTGATCTGCCTGCTCGCCTGGATCTCACTGTCCGCGACCGTCGTGCCCCGCCTCATCGCCCGGCCCGCCCCACCCACCGGCGGCACCGGGGCGAAACTGCGGGTGATGACCGCCAACGTCCTGTTCGACCACGGCGACATGCCCGCCCTGCTGCAACAGGCGAAACTCGACGACATCGACGTCCTCGCCGTGCAGGAGCTCACCCCCGCGGCCCTCGACGCCCTCGACACCGCCGGCATCGACGGGCTCCTGCCGTTCCGGGTCGCCCACCCCGGCCGCGGCGGCACCGGCTCCGCGCTGTTCAGCCGCCACCCGCTCACCCCGACCGGCGGCAGCGGCGGCACCGAAGGCCCCGCCCGCCGCCACGAATGCGGCATGCGGCAGGCCGGCGCGACCATCCACGTCCCCGGCACCGGCGACACCACCGTCGACATCCAGGTCGAATCGGTCCACCCGTGCGCACCCCGGCCACGGCAGACCCGCTGCTGGGCGCGGAACCTCGCCGCCCAGCCACCCGCCGGCAGCGACCCGCCACGGATCCTCCTCGGCGACTTCAACGCCACCCTCGACCACGCACCGCTGCGCCGGCTGCTGCGCACCGGCTACCGCGACGCCGCCGGCACCCGCGGCCGCGGCCTCGCCCCCACCTGGCCGTTCAAACGCGGCCCCGGCCTGCCCCTCGTCCCACCCGTCACCCTCGACCACGTCCTCGCCGACCAGCGCATCGGCATCGGCGACGTCGCCACCAGGACCGTCCCCGGCAGCGACCACCGGGCACTGCTCGCACAGCTGCACCTGCCCCCGGCCCACCACGCATAAGGGAGCGTTCCACTGACCCCGCAACCGTCACGGGACCGGATCACCGTCACCGGCGCCCGCGAGCACAACCTGCGAAACGTCACCGTCCAGATCCCCAAACACGCCATCACCGTCTTCACCGGCGTCTCCGGCTCCGGCAAGACATCCCTCGTCTTCGACACCATCGCCGCCGAAGCACAACGGCAGCTCAACGACACGTTCACCGCGTTCGCCCGCACCCGCCTGCCCCGCCCCGACCGGCCCGACCTCGACAGCATCGACAACCTGTCCGCCCCCGTCGTCGTGGACCACCGCCGCCTCGGCGGCGGCCCCCGCTCCACCGTCGGCACCGCCACCGACATCGGCCCCATCCTGCGCCTGCTCTACGCCCGCACCGCCCACCCGCAGCTCAGCGCCCCCAACCGATACTCGTTCAACCACCCGCACGGCCAATGCCCCACCTGCCGCGGCACCGGCCGCACCACCACCGTCGACCTCGACCGGTTCCTCGACCCGAACCGGTCACTCAACACCGGCGCCCTGCGCCACCCCGACCTGCAACCCGGCACCCGCCACTGGCACACCATCGCCAGGTCCGGCCACCTCGACCCCGACAAACCGGTCAACGCATACACCGCCGAGGAACGCCACACCCTGCTGCACCACACCGACGGCACCTCCTACGAAGGCGCCATCGCCCTGTTCACCCGCCTCCACCTGCACCGCGACCCCATCACCGCCCGCACCCGCCAATACGTCACCGACCAGACCTGCACCACCTGCCGCGGCACCCGCCTCAACGACGCCGCCCGCGACAGCCGCATCGACGGCTACGCCATCACCGACCTCACCGCCATGGAAACCGCCGAACTCGTCGCCGTGCTCCGCCTCAACACCGACCCCACCGCCGCACCCATCATCGACACCCTGCTCCGCCGCCTCGGCCACCTCATCGACATCGGCCTCGGCCACCTCACCCTCGACCGCGACACCAGCACCCTGTCCGGCGGCGAATCCCAACGCGTCAAACTCGTCCGGCACCTCGGCAGCACCCTCGTCGACCTGCTCTACATCTTCGACGAACCCAGCACCGGCCTGCACCCACACGACATCACCCGCCTCACCACCCTGCTGCGACAACTCCGCGACAACGGCAACACCGTCCTCGTCGTCGAACACGACCGCGACGTCATCGCCGCCGCCGACCACATCATCGACCTCGGCCCCCACGCCGGCACCCACGGCGGCACCATCGTCTACGAAGGCGGCCTCGAAGCCCTCCCATACGCCCGCACCACCACCGGCCGCCACTACCACCAGCGGCTCCCACTCAACACCAACCCCCGCACCCCCACCGGCACCCTCACCATCCACGACGCCCACACCCACAACCTCAAACACGTCACCGTCGACATCCCCACCGGCGTCCTCACCGCCGTCACCGGCGTCGCCGGCTCCGGCAAAACCTCCCTCATCCACCACGACCTGCTCACCCAACACCCCACCGCCATCCTCATCGACCAGACCCCACCCACCGCCTCACCCCGCGCCACCCCAGCCACCCACACCGGCATCATGACCGCGATCCGCACCCAGTTCGCCGCCGCCACCCACACCGACCCCGCCCTGTTCAGCGCCAACTCCGCCGGCGCCTGCCCCACCTGCCGCGGCCTCGGCACCATCCACACCCACCACAGCTCCATGGAAACCCTCAAAACCACCTGCCCCGACTGCAACGGCCGCCGCTACCACCCCGACGCCCTACGCCACCGGCTACACGGCAAAACCATCGCCGACGTCCTCGCCATGACCACCGAAGAAGCCACCACCTTCTTCCCCGACCCCGACATCAACACCGCCCTCACCTCACTCACCGACGTCGGCCTCGACTACCTCACCCTCGGCCAACCGCTCGACACCCTGTCCAGCGGCGAACACCAACGCCTCAAACTCGCCGCCCAACTCCACCGGGCCGGCACCGTCTACGTCATGGACGAACCCACCACCGGCCTGCACATGGCCGACATCACCCACCTGCTGCGCATCATCGACCGGCTCGTCACCACCACCAACACCGTCATCGTCATCGAACACCACCTCGACGTCATCAAGAACGCCGACTGGATCATCGACCTCGGCCCCGAAGCAGGCGCCGCCGGCGGCACCGTCGTCTTCGAAGGCACCCCCGAACAACTCACCCACGCCACCGGCTCCCACACCGCCGCCGCCCTGCGCCGCGACCTCACCCCCTGACCCGGCCCGCCCAGACACTCTGATCGGCCCTCGTGACCCAAGGCGCCATAGCGTCAGACGGTGCCGGACGGCGAGCGGAGACCACGACGACCGGCCCAGGAACAACGACAGGACACAAAGCAGGACAGACAACCTGCGAGATCAGCACGTGCAGGCAGTGACGCAGACGGTCGGAGGATGGGGACGAGCCGCCTCGACGCACAGTCGCTGTGGGCCCTGCGCGAACCATGCAAGACGCTCGCCGGCCGCGCCCGCCACCGCCGTTCGAGGCGCAATCCGAGGCAGCGCTCGGGTCCCTTTACGTCACTCACCGTGGACGTCGACCATCGTCGCGAACGACGGCTCTCCACATGCTCATGGCGCTCCGCCCGGCCCGCGGCACAACCCGGTGGATCCCTGCGCGCCGGCAAACAGGAATCCACCGAGTAGTGCTCCCAGTCGCAGGCACGCCGCAGACGACGCACCCGGCGTCCCAGCGCTCATCACCGTGCGCGACAGGAGCGCCGGTCCGGCGAGAAATCTGGCCTCGCCGCCGGCGGTGGCGCCCGAACCCGCGAACCAAACCAGCGGGGATCTCATCGCCGAGCACCTCGAAGAAGACGCCATACGGCAACAGGTTCGCCTTGGGCTACCCCCACGCGACCCGGCACTCGTCCGGCACCGGCTACGCGACCACGGCATCCTTCACGAACACGATCCCGTCGGCATCCGCCAGATACCGCGGATCCAGCGGCGCGTACCCGTACCACGCCGACACCCGCGCCGGCACGGACGCACCCAGCAACGCCGCCAACCGGCCCGCGTCCACCAGGCACGAATCGCGCGGCAACCCGTACAGCACACCCTCCACCGTGTCCGGCGGCGGCGCCTGCACACCCTGACTCAGAATCGTGCCCACCGCCGACGCCAGGAACGCATACCCGCCACCCAACCGCGACCCCACCATCGCACCGGCGCTCCACCACGACAACGGCACACCACCCAGCCGCATCCCACTGCGATGCCGCTGCAGATGAGCGTTGTGCGCACACACCAACGCCGGACCACGCTGCGCCGCCCGCTCCGCCACCGCCAGCAGGTTCGCCGCCATCATCGAATCCCGCACCGACAGCAGCCACCCCATCCGCCCCGGCGACCCGTCCGCCATCCACCGGTGGTACCGCAGCAAACCCACCGCCGTGCGACCGAACAAACACGCCCGGTCCCACTCATCCACCGACGACACCGCCGTCAGGTGCGGCGCCTGCGACTCCAGCAACGCCACCAGATCATCCGCCAGCAGCCGCAACCGCCGCACCTGCGGCGACGACCCCACCGACCGCGACGCATCCATCATCGCCGCCGGCTCCGTCCACCGCTCGTCCACGCCCAGCAACCCGTCCAGCGTCTGCGCCGAACACGGCAACAGCTCCGCATCCACCCGCGCCGCCAGGAACCCGAACAACCCCGTCAACGCCTGCCGCGGACTCGCCGCACCGGTCATCTCCAACGGGCCGTCAAACCCGACGAACCGCACCTGCTGCTCCGCCGGCCGGCCCTCGTTGTACGCCCGCATCCACACCACCAGCGCACGGTTCCCCGCGAACGCACCCCACCCGTGGCTGAACCCACCCGCCATGACCTCGTCCAGCGAACCCGCACCCGCCGTCACGTACCCGTCCACGACCAACCCCATCAGGCAGTCGCTCTCCAACGCGAACGTCCGGTACCCCTCCTGCTCCACCAACTGCCGGAACAACGCATTGCGCAACTCCAGCAGCACCTCATCACCGTGCGTCGGCTCACCCAGACCCAACAGCCGCGGCCGGCCCCGCAACAACTCCATCACCGCGGTCGCATCGACGGCCCGCACGGCCGCCTCGACATCAACAGACATGACCTCAACCATATCGTTGAAACAACAGTTGAAACTTCACGCCGCAAACGCCGGCAAAACCGCGGCAAACCCTCAAACGGCAGGTCAGATCGCCGGCCGGTAGAAGAACGAACGCCGCCGCGACACCCGACCATCACGGACCTCGAACCAGTCCGCGAAGATCTCACTCAACGGCACACCCGAATGCGACACACCATCGAACCGCCCCCAACAACACACCTGCCCACCGCCCTCAACCCACCGCTCCACCGCATGCCGCCCCGACGCCACGATGCACCGCCGCCGATAGAACGCCACGAACGCATCCACCCCCTCGATCGGCGGACACCCCGGCCGGTGATACACCACGTCCTCGGTCACCAGACCCGCCAGCTCACCCCAGTCCCGACGATCGATCACCGCCAACAACGACGAGACCAACCCGGACCGCTCCGCCACCAGCGCATCCTCAGCCATACACCCATGGAAATCCGCCCACCACCACCGGTCAACACACCGCGGCTGCTTCTTACACCCCGAAACCGGACCGTAACCCGGCCCACCCGGCTCACCCCATCCGCGCCGCCGTCGACGTGCCGTACCGCTGCGCCACCAACCGCTTCAACCCATGCGGAAACGCCGACTTCGCCGCCACATGCGGCCCCGTCAACCGCAACTGCGCCGCCGCGTCACCCTCCCACGCCGCCACACAGTCCTCCGCCGCCACGTTCGCCACCGCCAGAATCGCCCCCGCCGCACCCAGCAACCCCGCCGCCGCCACCAACGCCGACGAACCCACGTACACCGCACCGTCCCACTCCGACAACAACCGCAACAACCGCTCCGGATCCCCCGTCGAATCCTTCAACCCCGCCACCGGCAACGACGGCAACACCTCCAACGGCACCGCCCCACCAGCCACCCCCGGAAAGTGGTACGCCAGCACCGGCCGGCCGTCCGCCGCCGACACCACCCGCTCGTAGAACACCCGCAGATCCCCAGGTCGCCGCGGCGGCGCCACCAGTACCGCATCCGCACCCACCGCCACCGACGCCGCCGTCAGCTCTGCCGCCGGGCCCGCCCACGCACCACCGGCACCCGCGATCACCGGCACCCCCGGACACGCCTGCCGCACCGCCGACACCAGCGCCACCCGCTCACCGTCGCCCAGCGCGTCCGCCTCACCGGTCGACCCGGCGACGAGCACCGCCCGTACACCGGACGCCACCAACCGCGCTGCGTGCTCCGCGGTGGCCGTCACATCCACCGAACCGTCCTCCGCGAACAGCGTCACCAACGCCACCGCGACACCCCGCCACAACGGAACCTGCTCCTGAGTCATGCCTCGAACCCTAAGCTGGAACCCGGGTGCGCAGGCCGTCGGCGTGCCGGCGCACCCACCCCACCCACGGCTGCACCGCCGGCCAGGACCCTGATCGGCGGCACGCAAACGATTGAGGGGCGAGCACCCCGTCCCCAGCGCCACCCACTGCGCCTGCGACGGCACGCCCATCGCCGCCAGGTCACCTACACCCGGCACGACGGTGCGTTCAACGCCCGGCGGGCACCGCTACACCGTCACGTCGACGTGCTCCACGGTGCTCACGCCCGACGACCTGGCGCCGTCCTCGACCGGGTCGACGGCGGTCCGCGACGCCGCGAACGCCATGATGAACGACCACGGCGGCATCCCGCCGACGTTTGTCACCGCACCCGTCGGCGACAGGTGATAGCCGGTCAGGCCCGAGATCGCCGCCCGGTCTCCCGGGGTCAGCTGACTGAGCACCTGCTGCGACGCTGGCAGCCCACCTCTCGGTGGCGGTGCGACCGGCTCGACGGCCGGCGTGTTCGTTTTCACCTGCACAGCGGTGTGCGGCGTCGATGACAACTGGCGAATCTCCATGGGTGCCTCCCGAAGCGTCCGTGCTCCAAGCTGATCCTCGCGTACATCACAGCATTTCCGCAGGTGAATGGGCAGCCCGGTGACCGCGGGGACAAGTCTGGCCGGTCGGCGGACGCGAGTCCCACCGGTGCCGGAAGGGCCCAACGGCCTCGCGCTCCCCTGTCGTAGACAGGGGTTTGAAGGCGTGCCGTCAGGCACGTCGCTTAAGGCGTCCTAGGATGCTAGGATTTGAGCGTGGAACCGCTGGTGGCACCAGACGAGCAAACGACCCTGCAGGCACTCCGGGACATGGACTCCCACCTGGCCGAGGCCTACCTGCGGGCGCTGCCGCGGGCCCGTGCGGGTGTCCTGCGCCGGCTGTGGGGCGCGCTGTGGCGGGAAGGGATCGTGGACACCGACCGGCTCGGCACCCCGGCACCGGGGCTGTTCGGCGCCGCCCCGGACGCCGTCGTCGCCGACGGGGCCGCGCACACGCACCCGGCCCGGCTGGTCGAGGCGTTGCGCCCCGCCGGGCACGCCGACCGGCTGGTGCGCGAGCTGGACAACAGCGTCGCCAACCTGGCCCTGGGCTTCGCCGCCGCCACCACGGGCAGCCCGGACGAGCATGACCTCGTCGCCCTTGAGCAGTCCATTGTGGACGGGCACCCGCTGCACCCGTGCTGCCGCACCAGGATCGGGATGAGCACCGCCGACGTGCTGGCGTATTCGCCCGAGCACCACCCCGAAGTGCGGCTGCGCCTCGTCGAGGTCGACCCCGCCAGGTGGCGCACCACCGGCGCTGCCCGCCCGCCGCTGCTGCCCGTGCACCCGTGGCAGCTGCCCCGGGCCTTGGCCACCGGCCTCGTCCGCGACACCGGCCGCGACCTGCCCGCCAGGCCGCTCATGTCGCTGCGGACCCTCGCCCCGCTCGACACCCCCGACCAGCACATCAAGACCGCCGTCGAGGTCCAGATGACCAGCGCCGTGCGGACCCTGTCCGCCGCCGCCGTGCACAACGGGCCGCTCGCCTCCGACCTCGTCGCCACCCTCGCCGCCCGCACCCACGGGCTGCGGGTGCTGCGCGAGACCACCGCCGCCACCGTCCTGGACACCCACGGCGACCCGCAACGCGCCCTCGGCGCCGTCTGGCGGCAGGCACCCCCCGCCGGCACGCTCGTCGTGCCGCTCGCGCTGCTGCCGCACCGGCCCGACCTGCTCACCCCGGCCCGCTTCGCCGAGCTGGTCCGGCTGCTGCTGCCCGCCCTGTTCGACGTGCTGCGCGACGGCGTCGCCCTCGAGGCCCACGGGCAGAACACCCTCGTCGAGCTGCGCGACGGGCGGCCCGTCACCATCTGGTACCGCGATCTCGGCGGCCTGCACGTCCACCCCGGCCGGCTGCGACGCGCCGGGCTGCAGATGCCGCCGCTGATCGGGGCGCTGCCCACCGACGACGAGGACGAGCTGCGCACGAAGCTGTTCGCCGCGGCGCTGTCGACCGTGCTCACCGAGCTCGTCCACGCCCTCGGCACGCGGCACGGCGACGACGCGGCGTGGGCGGCGTGGGACGTGGTCGCGGCGACCGTCCGCGACACGGTCACCGACACCGACGACCGCAAGGCGTGCCTCGCCGACACGTGGCCGCTGAAGGCGACGACCGCGATGCGCCTCGCCGACGACCCGCTGGAGGACCGCTGGTGCCAGATCCCCAACCCGCTGCGCTAACCGTTCGATTGGGTCCGATCAGGGGAAGGGCTGCGGTTTGGACGCCGGGAGGGCGGCGGGAAGGAGAACACCTGGGGTGGCTGGGAGGAGGGCTGCGGGAAGGGCGCGCTGCTTCGCGACGCACGGAGGCGCCAGGCTGAGTGCCACCGCTGGCTGCCACGGGTCGGTGCCACCGGTCGGTGACGCGGGTGGGTGACGCGGGTGGGTGACGCGACCGCCCGGTGACCATGAGCGGGCGCATGAGCGGGCGGCGCCGCGGACCGCCGGGCGAGCGGGTCGACGACACCGACGGGACGCCGGGCGGCCCGATGCTCTGCCGCGCGATGACCGCAGGACCTCCAACGCCCCGCAGTCGGGTCCTCCGCCGGACGGGGCCAGCCCTCGCGAGCCCGCCGCCCGGCGAGGCCGCCGCACGTGACGGCGCCGCCCGGCGAGGCGGGCCGCGGGGTCGGCTTCGTCCTTCGCGGGGTCAGCGCCAGTCGGGGCGTTCGCCGGTGTCGACGAGTTTCCAGTCGTTGTTCTCGTAGAGGACGTTGTCGTAGTAGTACACCGTCGGCGGCAGCAGGTCGGGGGCGGTGAACGCGGCCCTCGCCGCCGCGTGCAGCGTGGACGGGGGCACGCCCCAGCGGGACTCGGCGAGGGCCGCCACGTAGGACAGGGCGTGGTGGCCCATGAAGCTGTCGTACGTCAGGCTGAACACCTCGCCGGCGGCCATCGGCACGTCGCGGGGGATCACGTTCGCCGGGGGCAGGGGGCCGGTGAGGCCCAGGGCGGCGCGCTGCTCCGCGTCGACGTAGATGGCGCAGTCGCGGTACAGGATGCGGCTCTCGCGGCGGTCGGCGTCGAAGGCGAACAGCGTGTTCTGCCCGTGCGTCTCCAGCGGGCAGCCGGTGCTGCGGGCGACCGACGCCCACAGCCGCACCATCGGCACCACGATCCGTTCGGCCACGAACGTCGCCGGGTCCTCGCCGAAGGCGGCGACGAGCTGCTCCAGCAGCGTCGGGTCCGACGGGTGGTGCAGGTCCCGGCCGTACAGGGCGAACAGCGGCACCGTCCACGCCGGCGCGGCGTCCAGGGGGCGCGCGGCCCGCAGCAGGAAGCCCCAGGAGTTCTCAGCGGAGGCGGCGGCAGCAGCGAACCAGCCGCCGCCGACCTCGGGCAGGACCGGCGCGCCGACGCGGACCAGGTCGTCGGAGACCCACAGTTGCAGCTCGATCACCGGACGGCGCAGCCGGCGGGTGAAGCGGGACAACCGCCGCGGGTAGTGCAGCTTCACGAAGTGCGGTTCCACCGGCGTACCGTCGATCGCGGTGACGAACACGGTGCGGGCGTTCGCCGTCGGCACCGCCGTCAGGACGGGGCCGGGCGGCGCGGCGAGCAGCTCGTCGCGGCCGACGAGGTCCGCGGCGTCCAGGGCGTTCGGGTGCACCGGCAGCAGCCCCCGGTACAGCTGCGGCAGCGGCGACGGCACCGCCGGGGACGTCACGTGCGCGCCGCCCGGCACCTGGAACGTCGGCAGGTCGAAGGTGGGCGTGCCGCGCTGCGGGTGATAGGCGTCGTCGATGTCGAGGTCGCCGGCGTAGGGGCTGTAGGTCCGGGTTCCGACGCCGAGATACCGTTCCGCGTACTGCCAGAAGGCGATCGGGTCCTGCGCATGGAACTGCATCGCTCGCCAGCGTACCGGTGCGGGAAGTGGAGTCCTGTGGTGGTTCCCCCGGCCGTGGTGGCCGCCATACGCGCCGCCGAGCGGCCCGTGTGTGTCTACGTGTACGACCGTGCGGCGCTGCACGCGAACGTGGCGGCGCTGCGCCGGGCGCTGCCGGCGGGGACCCGCATCGCGTACGCGATGAAGGCCAACGGCGACGACCGGGTCCTGGCCGCGCTGCTGCCGGTGGTCGACGGTCTCGAGGTCGCCTCCGGCGGGGAGCTCGCCGCGGCGGTGGCCGCCGGGTCGCCGTTCACGCTGTTCAGCGGGCCGGCGAAGACCGACGCGGACCTGCGCGCGGCGGTGGCGGCGGGGGCCGTGCTCAACGTGGAGAGCCTGCACGAACTGCGGCGGCTCACGGTGTACGGCCCGGCGCGGGTCTGCCTGCGGGTGAACCGGGCCCACCCGGCGCTGCCGGGCACCCACGCGATGGCGGGCGTGGCCACGGCGTTCGGCATCGACGAGCGACTGCTGCCGGACGCGGTCGAACTCGCCCGGGCCGGTGGGCTGGACATCGCCGGGTTCCACCTGCACGCGGTGTCCAACAACCTGGACGCGGCCGCGCACGCCGCGTACATCCGCGACGCGGTCGCGTGGGCCGGGCGGGCCGCACAAGAGTGGGGCGTGCCGGCGCCGATCATCAACGTCGGCGGCGGGTTCGGCGTCGACATCGCCGGCGACAGTCGGTTCGACCTCGACGCGTTCGCCGCCGGGCTGAGCGATCTCGCGCTCCCGGCGGGGGCGGGCCTGGTCGTGGAGCCGGGGCGGTACGTGGCGGCGACCGCCGGCTGGTACGCCACCGAGGTCATCGACGTGAAGCAGACCCACGGCCGGTGGTTCGTGGTCGTGCGCGGCGGCACCCACCACTTCCGGCTGCCGGCGTCGTGGGGGTACAGCCACCCGTTCACCGTGCTGCCGGTCGACGCGTGGCCGTACCCGTTCCAGCGGCCCCAGGTCAGCGGCGCGGCGGTCGACGTGGCCGGGGAGCAGTGCAACCCGCGCGACGTGCTGGCCCGCGACGCGCCGGTGGGCACGGTGCGGGCCGGCGACGTGCTCGTGTTCGCCGGCACCGGCGCCTACGGGTGGGAGGTGGCGCACCACGACTTCCTGCGCCACGCCCACCCGCAGTTCATGATCATCTAGCGAACTGGGCGCGGACGGCGCGCAGGGCCTGGCGGCGGGTGTCGCCCTTGAGCGTGTCGACGTACAGCACGCCGTCGAGGTGGTCCGTCTCGTGCTGCAGGGCCCGGGCGAGCAGGCCGCTGCCGGAGACCGTCACCGGCTCGCCGTGCTCGTCGAAGCCCTCCGCGGTCGCGTGCATCGCCCGCGGCGTCGGGAACCACAGGCCCGGGATCGACAGGCAGCCCTCGTCGCCGTCCTGCGTGCCGTCCAGCGCGGTGATCGTCGGGTTGACCAGGTAGCCGACCTGCTGGTTCGCCGCGTACGAGAACACCCGCAGCCCGACGCCGATCTGGGGTGCGGCGACGCCGGCGCGGCCCGGCTCGCCGGTCACGGTGTCCAGCAGGTCCCGCACCAGCGCGCGCAGCTCCGCATCGAACGATGTCACGGTCTCGCAGGGGGTGCGCAGCACGGGGTCGCCGAGCACCCGGATCGGTCGGATCGTCACACGTCACAGGCTACTTCGGGGCGCCGTGAACCCCCGTTGACGAGGGCCTAAACTATGCCGACTTCCCACCCCCGGAGGCACACCCATGGCCTACCAGGCCGACAGGGCTGATGTGCGGTCACACCGCAAGGGCCCAGCTCAGCGCCGATCACGACGGCTGTCGTTGATCATCGGCGCGGTCGTCGTCGTGCTCGTCGGCGGCGGCGCCGCCTATGGCGTCAACCAGCTCGTCGCAGCGTCGTGTGACGGCACCGTCACCGCGAAGGTCGTCGCGTCGCCGAGCACCGCGGGGCTGCTGCAGTCCCTGGCCAAGTCGTGGACCGACGGCGACCCCACGGTCGCGGGGCGGTGCGCCCGCGTCGAGGTCACCGGGCAGGAGACCGCGTCGATGGCGCAGGCCCTCGGCACCGACTGGGACCTCAAGGCCGGCTCCCCGCCCGACGTGTGGGTGCCGGACTCCACCGCCTGGGTGCGCCGGGCGTCGACCGCGGCGATCGCCGAGCGGATGATGCCGGACCTGCAGCCGATGCTGGCCCGCACCCCGTCGGTGCTGGCGATGCCCAAGCCGATGGCGGAGGCCCTCGGCTGGCCCGGCGGCGAGCTGTCCTGGCAGGACGTCATCAACAAGGTCGCCGCCGACCCGCAGGGCTGGGCGAAGTACGGCAAGGGCGACTGGGGACCGTTCAAGTTCGGCATGAGCGACCCGCTGCAGTCCACCGCCGGCCTGCTCGCCCTGATGGCGATCCTGGACGGCAACGACGACGGCGAGGTCACCCCCGAGGAGCAGGCCACCCTGGCCAAGCTCAAGCAGGAACGCGCCGTCTACACCAACACCACCGCCCAGCTGCTGGAGGACCTCGGCAAGGCCGACGACCAGGACGGCACCAAGGCCCTGCAGTACGTCTCGGCGTTCCCCGCCCTCGAGCAGGACGTCCTGGCGTACAACAAGACCAACCCGAAGGTGCCGCTCGTCGCGGTGTACCCGTCCAACGGCAGCGCCGACGCCGACAACCCGTACCTCATCCTCGACGCGCCCTGGGCGGACAAGGACAAACAGGACGTTGCCCGGCAGTTCCTGGCGTACCTGCGCGGCCCCGACGGGCGCAAGGTGTTCCTCGACGCCGGCTTCCGCGACCCGAACCGCGACGCGGGCGCGCCGATCATCGGCAACGCCGCCTTCAGCGCCAAGCTCAAGACCGTGCCGCGGGCGGTGCTGCTGCCCGAGTCGGTGAAGCAGTCGATGGACTCGTGGACGGCGCTGACCCGCCCCACCAACGTCCTGCTCGTGCTGGACATCTCCGGCTCCATGGCCGAACAGGTCCCCGGCACCGGCCGCAACCGCATGCAGCTGGCGAAGGAGGCCGCCCGGGGAGCCGTGCAGCTCTTCGACGGCGACGTCGACGCCGGCCTGTGGGTGTTCTCCACCCGGCAGAACGGCCAGCAGGACTACCGGCAGCTCATCCCGATCGGCCGGGTCGGTGACCAGGTCAACGGCAAGGCACGCCGCGAGCAGATGATCGCCGCGATCGACAAGCTCGCCCCGGTCGGCGACACCGGCCTGTACGACACCGCCGCCGCCGCGCAGCAGGCCGTCGTCGACGCGTACAAGCCGGGCGCCACCAACCTCGTGGTGCTCATGACCGACGGCAAGAACGACGACCCGACCGGCGGGCTCACCCTCGACCAACTGCGGCCGAAGCTCGAGGCGAACGCCGCCAGTGACAAGAAGGTCCCCATCGTCACCGTCGGGTACGGCAACGACGCCGACTTCGCGTCCTTGCAGGAGATCTCCCGGGTCAGCGGCGGCACCCTGTACACGTCGAAGACCGCGTTCGACATCAACGAGGTGCTGCTGACCGCCATCTTCGGCAAGGTCGGCTGAACAGGCGTCTCCCGCCCGGACCGGTACGCCGGCCGGGCGGGACGCTCAACCGGCCAGGGCCGCCTTGATCGGGGCGGTCTTCGCCGCCGCCTCGGCGACCTCGGCCGCCGGGTCGCTGTCCCACACGATGCCGCCGCCCGCCCACACGTGCACCAGACCGTCGGCGACCGCCACGGTGCGGATCGTCAGCCCCAGGTCGATGCGCAGCCGACCGTCGGGGCCGTGCCCGATCCAGCCGGCCGTGCCCATGCTCGGGCCCCGCCCGACCGGCTCCAGGGCACTCACCACGTCGATCGCGGCGAGCTTCGGCGCGCCGGTCACCGAACCGCCCGGCCACACCGCACCCAGCAGCCGCGCGAGGCCCACCCCGGCGGCCAGCTGCGCGCTCACCGTCGACTCCGCCTGCCACAGCCGCGACCAGCGGCGGATCGCGAACAGCTCCTCCACCCGCACGGTGCCGGTGCGGGCCACCCGGCCCAGGTCGTTGCGCTCCAGGTCGACGATCATGACGTGTTCGGCGCGTTCCTTCGCCGACGCGAGCAGCTCGGCGCGGCCCTCGGCGGTCGCCGGCCGGGTGCCCTTGATCGGCCGGGTCACCGCCCGGCCGCCGGCGACCTCGACCAGCGTCTCCGGCGACGCGCACGCCACCCACCACGCCGGCGCGTCCCCGGTACCGCCGCCGGACAGCACCCCGCCGTAGCGGGCGCCGGGCAGGGCCGCCACCCGGCGCAGCGCCTCGCGCGGGTCACCGCTGATCGGGGCGCTCGCGTGGCCGACGACGTTGGCCTGGTAGACGTCGCCGCGGGCGATCGCGTCGCGGACCGCACCGACCGCCGCGGCGTGCTCGGCCGGGCTCCAGCTCGGCGTCCACGCCCCCACCCGCGACGGCGACGGCGACGGCGGAGTCCACGGCCCCAGCGGCGACGGCAGCGCCGGCGGCAGGCCGGCCGGCGCCGGGCGGCCAGGCTGCTCCCCCGGCCGCTCCCCCGGCCGCGTGTGCCCGTAGACGACCGCGACGAGATCCGGCACCCCCGGCGCCGGCGACGCGACCGCCGACGGCGGCGCCAGCAGCACCGCCGCGCCGCACACCGTGTCCGTCACCCTGGGTGACGCGGACACGTCGGAGACCGGAAGTCCGGCGTCCGCGAGGAACGCCGCCAGGATCGACAGAGGGTCACCGCCGTCGCGGGAATGCCACTCCAGCCGGGAACGCTCCCATACGTGTGGTGCGCACGAGATGGCCGACCCGGGAGGGTGAAGATCCACCGACCCGGGCCGGTACCCGACGACCGGCCCTAATGTGCTCATACGAATGGCGGATTATCCCCAAGTTGTGCCGCGACGTGTGCGAATTCGTGTCGTTGGGCGTAGTAGCGTGCATCACTGGTCATGTGAAGAACCACACAGGCCTCAACTGAACCTCTCAATCGGAGACCCCCGATGCTCTGCCAGCACCGACCAGCCTGTCCCTCAGCCGCCGATTCCGACCACGAAGCCGCCAGGATCCTGGCCTCGCACCCCGAGCAGGGGTGGAGCCTCCTGTGCAACGGAGTGATCGTCTTCGAAGACACCGGAGAGCTGCTTCCTGACTGCAGCGTGATCGAGCCGCACCGCGGCCCGGCCCCGCACGTCCTCGTCAAAGCCGCCTGATTCATCACCCTGCGTGACGGTTCACTCCTCGTAGGCGGATGCCGGCGGGCACGAGCAGACCAGGTTCCGGTCGCCGTAGCTGTCGTCGATCCGCCGCACCGGGGGCCAGTACTTCGCCACCGTCACGCCGGCCGGGTAGGCGGCGAGCGACCGCGGGTAGGCGTGCGCCCACGTGTCCGCCGTGACCACCGCCGCCGTGTGCGGCGCATTGCCGAGCGGGTTGTCCCCGGCCGGCCACTCGCCGGCCGCGACCCGGTCGATCTCCTCACGGATCGCGATCATCGCGTCACAGAACCGGTCCAGCTCTGCCAGGTCCTCGCTCTCGGTCGGCTCCACCATCAGCGTCCCCGACACCGGGAACGACATCGTCGGGGCGTGGAAGCCGTAGTCGATGAGCCGCTTCGCGACGTCCGCGACGCTCACCCCGGTCGCCTTCGTGATCGTGCGCAGGTCAAGGATGCACTCGTGCGCGACCAGACCCTCGCTGCCGCTGTACAGCACCGGGTAGTGCTCCCGCAGCCGCGCCGCCACGTAGTTCGCCGCCAGCACCGCCGTCGCCGTCGCCTTCGCCAGCCCGTCGGGGCCCATCAGCCGCAGGTACGCCCACGGGATCGGCAGGATCCCCGCCGAACCCCACGGCGCCGCCGACACCGGACCGACCGGCGCCGCCCCGCCCTCGGCGAACACCGGGTGCGACGGCAGGAACGCCGCCAGGTGCGCCCGGACCGCGACCGGCCCCACCCCCGGACCGCCGCCGCCGTGCGGGATGCAGAACGTCTTGTGCAGGTTCAGGTGCGACACGTCCGCCCCGAACTTCCCCGGCTTCGCGAAGCCCAGCAGCGCGTTGAGGTTCGCGCCGTCGACGTACACCTGGCCGCCCGCCTCGTGCACCTTCGCGCACAGGTCGGCGATGCCCGTCTCGTACACCCCGTGCGTCGACGGGTACGTGACCATGATCGCGGCCAGCCGGTCCCGGTGCTGCTCGATCTTCACCTCGAGGTCACCCAGGTCGACGTTGCCCAGCTCGTCGCAGGCCACGACCGCGACCCGCATCCCGGCCATCACCGCGCTCGCGGCGTTGGTGCCGTGCGCGCTGGACGGGATCAGGCACATGTCGCGCCCCGTGTCACCCCGCGAGTGGTGGTACGCCCGGATCGCCAGCAACCCGGCCAGCTCACCCTGCGAACCGGCGTTGGGCTGTAGCGACACCGCGTCGTAGCCGGTCACCTCCGCCAGCCACCGCTCCAGGTCGCCGATCAGCCTGCGGTACCCCTGCGTCTGCGCCGCCGGCGCGAACGGGTGCACGTTGGCGAACTCGGGCCAGGTGATCGGCTCCATCTCCACCGTGGCGTTGAGCTTCATCGTGCACGACCCGAGCGGGATCATCCCCCGGTCCAGCGCGTAGTCCAGGTCGGACAGGCGCTTGAGGTACCGCAGCATCGCCGTCTCCGAGCGGTGCGTGCCGAACACCGGGTGGGTCAGGTAGTCACTCGTGCGCCGCAGGTGCGCCGGCACCACGTCGGCGGTGTCCAGCGCCGTGACGTCCACGTGCGACAGCCCGAACGCGGCGAGCACGTCGCGCAGGTGCCCGAACGTCGTGGTCTCGTCGCAGGCGACGCCCACCCGGTCGGCGTCCACCTGCCGCAGGTTGATGCCACGGTCCACGGCCGCCGCGACGACCTTCGCCGCCTGCCCGGGCACGACCGCCGTGACCGTGTCGAAGAACGCCTCGTGCGCGGTGGCGACCCCACCGGCGCGCAGCCCCGCGGCCAGCCGCACCGCCATGTCGTGCGTGCGCGACGCGATCCCCCGCAGCCCGTCCGGGCCGTGATACACCGCGTACATGCTGGCCGTCACCGCCAGCAGCACCTGCGCGGTGCAGATGTTGCTGGTCGCCTTCTCCCGCCGGATGTGCTGCTCGCGGGTCTGCAGCGCCAGCCGGTACGCCGGGGCGCCGTCCGCGTCCTTCGACACGCCGACGAGCCGGCCCGGCAGGGTCCGCTCCAGGCCCTTGCGGACCGACATGTAGCCGGCGTGCGGGCCGCCGAAGCCCATCGGCACCCCGAAGCGCTGTGCGCTGCCGACCGCGACGTCGGCGCCGAACGCGCCCGGCTCCCGCAGCAGGCACAGGGCGAGCAGGTCGGCGGCGAACGTGACGATCGCGCCCTGCTCGTGCGCCCGCGCGGTCAGTGCCTCGAAGTCCCGCACCGCACCGGACGCGCCCGGGTACTGCACGTGCAGGCCGAAGTACGCCTCGGGCAGCTCGCCGGCGTCCAGGTCGGCGACGGTGACGGTGATCCCCAGCGGCTCGGCCCGGGTGCGGATGACGGCCAGGGTCTGCGGCAGCACGTCGGCGTCCACCACGTACACGTCGGCCTTGACCTTCGAGGACCGGCGGGCGAGGGTCATCGCCTCCGCCGCGGCGGTCGCCTCGTCCAGCAGCGACGCCCCCGCGACCGGCAGGCCGGTCAGGTCCGCGATCACCGTCTGGAAGTTGAGCAGCGCCTCGAGCCGCCCCTGGCTGATCTCCGGCTGGTACGGCGTGTACGCCGTGTACCACGACGGGTCCTCCAGCACGTTGCGCAGGATGACCGGCGGCGTGTGGGTGCCGTAGTAGCCCAGGCCGATCATGCTGACCAGCGTGCGGTTGGCCGACGCCAGGGCCCGCAGCTCGCCGAGCACCTCGGCCTCCGACGCCGCGAGAGGCAGGTCCAGCGGCTGGTGCCAGCGGATGGAGCCGGGGATCGCGGCGGTCATCAACGCCTCGACCGAGTCGTAACCGACGGTCTTGAGCATCCGCGACTGCTCATCGGGCGACGGTCCGATGTGCCGGCTGGCGAAATTCGTCATTGGCCACACTCTCTAGATCCGGGGTCGGGGATGCACGCCCTCCCCCTCTGTCGTGTGGCCTCCAGAGGTGCCAACCCGTCGCGGTCCTTCTGCCTGAGAGGTTCCGGGGAGGATTTGCCCCTTCGGCGCCGTCCTTGTCGCAGACGATCTCTCCCGCGCGGGTATTGCCGGCGTCGCCCAATCTACCGGTTCCTCGACCATGGTCACGTATGGGTGGCCGACACCACAGCCGCTACGGCATCCTAGGACGCTAGGTTATGATTGGCGGCAGCGGGCGGAGTTGGCGTCGACCATCAGCAGCGAGGCGTCGACCGCCTCGAAGTCCTTGCCGGTGAGGCCCTTCAGCGCGTTGAGCTGACCGTTGTTCCAGCGGTCGTCCTGGGTGCCGGAGAAGAACCACGGCGAGCCGTTGTCAGCGAGGATCGCGCCGTACTGCTTGAGCGCCTGCGCGACCACGCGGGCCTGGGCGGGGAACTTCGAGATGTCGACGGACGCCTTCAGCCGGAAGCGGGCGCCCATCGGCGGCAGCGCCGCGTCGGTCGACGACGAGGCGGCGTGGCGGGCCGGCCACACGTAGGCCTTTTTCGTGCGCGGCGCCGTGAACCGGATGGCGTGATCGATCCGGCCCGCCGCCACCTCCTCCGCGCGCGGCAGCCCGGCGAGGATCGACAGGCCCGCGGCGTCCGCCGACGTCCAGCCGGCCCTGCGCAGGTCGTTGCGGCGCAGGTCGAACACGGCACCCGAGCCGGCCTTCCACGACCCGTCGCCGTTCGGGTGGGCGTCGTAGAGCTCGTACGCCTTGCACGCGGCGGTGTCGTGCACGATGACGTGCCGGTCGCCGTCGGCGTCCGGGCCGCCCTCGATCCGGGCGGTGCGCGGGATCGGGTAGGGGCCCTTGTCGCTCTCGTCGGCGGAGTCGAAGGTGACCTTCACGGTCGCCTGCCCGGCGCCGACCGTCGTCACCGGGATGCCGAACGGCGCGCCGTCGATGAGGCCCGCGCCGAAGTCGGGGTGGGCGTGCGCGGACGCGCCGATGCTGGCCACCCAGGCGGCCGAGTCGCGGTGCACCGGCAACCTCGACACGTCGGCGTGCCAGACGTTGTCCGCCGGGAAGATCGTGCACCCGGCCGCCACCGACGGCGACGGCGTGTGCGCCGACAGCTGCCCCTGCCCGTCCGCCGCCGTCGAAGACGACGACGGGGCCGACGAGCCGTTGGCGGCGGTCGGTGCGGGCTTGCCTGACGAGCCACAACCGCTCGCGCCCACGGTCACCGCGAACGCCACCATGACCGCCGGCCCGGCACTGCGCCTCATGATCCTCCTCGGGTCGGCCCCCGATCCTCACGGACCAGCGGGCACGATACCCGGACCGGGTGTCCGTCCGTCCTCCCCCACGCCCGGCACGCGGGGCTGGCATGATGAGCCGCGATGCTTCCCAGCCGGCGGGCCCGCCACGACCGTGTCTCGGCCGCCCTCGCCGCGTGCGGCGACGACGAACTGCTCGCGGCCCTGCGCACCGCGACCCCGGGTGCGGTCGGGGTCGGCGGCGGGCCCGCGGTGCTCGACGTCGACGGCTCGGCCGTGTTCGCCAAGCGGATCCCGGTCACCGGCCGGGAGCTCGCCCGCCCGCACAGCACCGCGAACCTGTACGACCTGCCGCTCACCTGCCAGTACGGCATGCACCGGCTCGGCGGGCCCGGGTTCGGGGCGTGGCGGGAGCTCGAGGCGAACCGCATCGCCACCGCCGGGGTGCTGGCCGGGGCGACCGGGGCGTTCGCGGTGCTGCACCACTGGCGGGTGCTGCCGGGGCGGCCACCCGTGCCGGACGAGCACCGGGACGTCGAGGCCCTCGTCGCCCAGTACGGCGGGGCGCCGCAGGTGCGGACCCGCCTCGAGGACCTCTCCCGGGCGGACGCCAGCCTCGTGCTGTTCCTCGAGCACATCCCGCACGCGCTGCCCGACACCCTCGACACCGCACAAGCCGAGCCGGTGGAGCGGCAGCTGCTGCAGATCGTGGCGTTCCTGCGTGGCGAGCGGCTGCTGCACATGGACGGGCACTTCGGCAACCTGCGGTCCGGCGACGGCCGGCTCCACCTCGTCGACTTCGGGCTGGCCACGTCGCCGCGGTTCGACCTGAGCGACGCCGAGCGCGGCTTCGTCGCCCGGCACGCCGGCCACGACCGCGACTACGCGGTGACGCGGCTGGTGAACTGGCTCGTCGTCGACCTGGGCCTGGCGGCGATGGACGGCGGGCCCGAGGCGCGTGACGCGGTCGTGCGCCGGTGCGCGGCCGGCGACATCCCGCCCGGGCTGCCGCCGGCCGTGGCGGGCATCCTCGCCCGGCACGCCGCGGCGGCCGCCCGGATGAACGACTTCCACCGGCGGCTGCGGGCCGGCGACCCGCACGCCCGCTATCAGGACGGTTGAGCGGTCAGGTGCGGGCCGCCACCAGGCCGTAGGACGACGGGGTGACGTTCGGGAACACGTCGGCGAGGGAACCGAGGCCGACGGCGTGGACCGCGCCGAACGTGCCGGCGTTCCACCGGGCCAGCAGCGGCGCGAACGCCGGGTGCAGGCCGAACGTGCCGTCGCCGGCGATGACCGACCCTTTCGGCACGGCGATGGTGGGCCGGGCCGTGTAGTAGTCGGGGTCGCCGATCGGCACGACGGCGGACAGCCCGTCGAACCCGCCGCGCAGCGACAGCACGACGACGGTGTCGCCGGTGTACTGAAGCGGGGTGCCCGGCGCGCTCCTGCCCGGCAACCACTCCGCACCACCGCCGGCGTCGGCGCGGCCGGGGTCAGAGGGCCGCGGCGGCGGTGCGGACCGCGGCCGCGAACGCGGCGATCGACGGGTGCGCCGCCGTCCCGGCACGGTACGCGAACCGGGTCCGCCGGCGGGTCGGCAGCGGCGTCAGCACCACCCCGTCCGGCACCGACGGCGGGCGCACGGCCAGCTCCGGCACGACCGCGACGCCCTGCCCGGCGGCGACGAGGGTCAGCACGGTGACGAAGTCGTCGGCGTGGTGGCGGGCGTGCGGCAGGAACCCCTCGGCCTCGCAGGCCCGCACCGTCATCGTGTGGCACAGGGTGCCCGGCCCGGCGAGGATCCACCGTTCGGCGCGGCACGCGGCGAGGTCCAGGGGGCGGGTCGCGGCGAGGTACATCGTCTCGTCCAGCAGCGGGGCGGTGTCCAGCGCCGGGTCGGGGACGATCGGGACCAGGTCGTAGTCGTGCACGAGCGCGACGTCGAGGGTGCCGTCGCGCAGCCGGGCCGGCACCAGCGCCGGGTCCAGCTCGTCGACGGTGAGGTCCAGGGCCGGGTGCTCGCGGGCCAGGGCGGCCAGGGCGGCGGGCAGCAGCGTGCGCACCGCGGTCGGGAACGCGCCGATGCGCAGCGGACCGGACAGGCCGGTGCGGGTCGCGGCGAGCGCGGCGGTGGCGCGTTCCAGGGCGGCGAGCACCTCCTCGGCGTGCGCGGCGAGGACCGCGCCGGCCGGGGTGAGCGTGACGCCGCGGCCGGTGCGGGCCAGCAGCGCCGTGCCGGCCTCCCGCTCCAGCGCGGCGAGCTGCTGCGACACGGCCGACGGGGTGTAGTTGTGGGCGGCGGCGACGGCGGCGATGGTGCCCCGGCCGGCGAGGTCGCGCAGGAGGCGCAGCTTGCGCACGTCGAGCATCAGCTCACCTTATGCTCGCCGTCACGATCGTGAACTGGACCTTCCGCTCGCCGAGCGGCGACGCTGGACGGCATGCAGCTTTCGGGGATTTTCGTGCCGCTCGTGACGCCGTTCGCCGCCGACGGGTCGGTGGCGCTGGACGCGCTGGCCGCGCTCGCCGGCCGGGTGCTGGAGGAGGGGGCGGCGGGGCTCGTCGCGCTCGGCACCACCGGGGAGCCGGCGACGCTGAGCGCCACGGAGCGGGCCGCGGTCGTGGACACCTGCCGGGTGGTCTGCGCGCGGTACGGGGTGCCGCTGCTGGTCGGCGCCGGCGGCAGCGCGACGGCCGGGACGGTCGAGGAGGTCAGGGCGGTGCGCGGCGACGCCGTGATGGTGGTCGTGCCGCCGTACACGCGGCCGGGCGCGGCCGGGGTCCTCGCCCACGTGCGGGCCGTCGCGGCCGCGTCGCCGGTGCCGGTCGTGGTGTACCACGTGCCGTACCGGACCGGGCAGGCCCTCGACGTGGCGACGCTGCTGGAGCTGGCGGCCATCCCGAACGTGGTGGGCATGAAGCTGTCCGACGGCGCGGTCAGCGGCGACACGGTGGCGCTGCTGGGCGCGCTGCCGCCGGGGTTCGCGGTGCTCGGCGGCGACGACACGGTCATCGGCCCGCTGCTGGCGCTCGGCGCCGCCGGCGGGTTCCTCGCCTCGGCGCACGTGGCGACGGGCCGGTTCGTGGCGCTGCACGAGGCGTGGCGCGACGGCGACGTGCGCCGGGCCCGGCGGCTGGGCGCCCGGCTGGCGGCGGTGTCGGCGGCGCTGTTCGCCGAGCCGAACCCAGCGGTCGTCAAGGCGGTCCTGCACGCGCAGGGCCGCATCCCGGCCCCGCACGTGCGGCTGCCGCTGCTGCCCGCGTCCGGGCCGGCGCTCGCCGCGGCGCGGCAGGCCCTCGACGCGTTGGCCGCCGGTGCCACGGCGGGCGCGGCGGCCGGGTGACGTCGCCGTATCGCCGGCGGGCAGTCACCCACCGGCATGGATGGCTCGCGTGCCCCACGAAACCACATACCGGGCGGTTCGACCAGCTTGGCACGGTGGCACGTTCGGGGGATTCCGGGCAGCGGTGCAGGCCGTACCGTCAATGTCGTCACCTAGTGTCACCAACTGAGGGGGAACCGTCATGAGCGACTTCGACACCGGCGCCGACTACGGCCACGTCGAGGCGGGTCAGGAGCACGAGTCGCTGGACCAGCTCCACCAGGTCGAGGCGAGCGAGAACGACTACAACTCGCAGTTCGGCGTCTACGAGCAGGACCACGCCTCCGCCGAGTCGACCAGCTTCGACCAGGGTCACCACGTGGAGTACTCGGACCCGTCGGGTGCGCACTACGAGGAGTCGGACTTCACCTCCTACGACCACAGCGAGGCCGAGGCCGACCACATCTTCGCCGCCGAGGGCAGCGAGTCCTCGCACGCGTCGGCGTTCGGCCAGCTCGACGCGCTGCAGCACCAGCTGGACACGTCGTTCGCCTCCGCCACCGAGCTGCACACCGGCGGCGCCGGCGAGCTCGGCATCGCCTCCAGCTGAGCTTCACCTTCGCAGGTCCCGAGCCGGTCAGCCCCCGCAGCTGGCCGGCTCGGGCGTGTTTGCGGACCGGCGGCGCCGACGTGGCGGCGCCCACAACCACCCGGCGCGGATTGGCCCGCGCCGCCGGGCCAGGGCGGGCCTAGCGTCGAGGGCATGGAAATCCTTCGGTACAGCGCGTTCACCACGGACCCCAAGGGCGGCAACCCGGCCGGGGTGGTGCTCGACGCCACCGGCCTGGACGACGCCGCGATGCAGGCCGTCGCCGCGGACGTCGGCTACTCCGAGACCGCGTTCCTGATCGGCGGCGTGGTCGGTGGCGGCGACGGCGAGCGCATCGGCGTGCGGTACTTCAGCCCGCTCGCCGAGGTGCCGTTCTGCGGGCACGCGACGATCGCGACCGCCGCCGCGTACGCCGAACGGCACGGCCTCGGCCCGCTGCGGCTGCAGTCGCGGGTCGGCCCGATCGACGTGGAGACCCGGGTCGGGGTGGACGGGCTGACCGCGACGCTGCGCAGTGTGCCGCCGCACACCGAGCCGATCGACGCGGCGGACCTCGAGGCGCTGCTGCGGGCGCTGCGGTGGGACGCCGCCGACCTGGACCCCGCGCTGCCGGTGCGGGTGGCGTACGCCGGCGCCCGGCACCCGGTCGTGGCCGCCGCGACCCGGGCCCGGCTCGCCGACCTCGACTACGACATGCCCGCACTCACCGAGCTGATGCGCCGGCACGACTGGACCACGGTGGACCTGGTGTGGCGGGAGTCGGCGACGGTGTTCCACGCCCGCAACCCCTTCCCGCCCGGCGGGGTCTACGAAGACCCGGCGACGGGCGCGGCCGCCGCCGCGTTCGGCGGTTACCTGCGCGAGCTCGGGCTGGTCGACGTACCGGCGACGCTGCGCATCCATCAGGGGCACGACCTGGGCCGGCCGAGCCTGGTCACGGTCGAGCTGGACGCCGCGCCCGGCAGCGGGGTCGCGGTCACCGGCACAGCGGTGCCGATCCCGTGAACCGGCCCTGTGGCCGGCCCTGCGACCGGCTCCATGACCGGCTCTGAACGGCGGAAGCGTTGGCCGGTGTACCGCGGGGAGGGCTGATCCGTCCGCGGACATCGGCCAACGCTCTACGACGTGAGGCAGGCGGTGCCTCCGGTGTGCACCCGCCGGGTCAGCAGCTCGACGCGAAGCCGATCACGGCGATCGAGTTGCACGACACGTTGATCGGCACCTGGACGGTGGTCGAGGTCTGGTTGCCGTTGAACAGGCCCACGTTGTAGCCGCTGGTCCAGCCGCCGTTGCTGTTGTACGCGTACGCGCCGCCGCCACCGTTGCTGCCGTTGCCGTTGCCGTTGCTGTTGCTGTGGTACGAGTTGCTGTTCGCGTTGCTCTTCTTGTGCTTCTTCTTGTGGCTGGTGGCGTTCGCGTTGCCGTTACCGTTGCCGTTGGAGCTGCCGGCGCCGCTGGAGCTGCCGCCGTTGCCGTTGTAGGCGTAGGCGCCGCCGGAGCAGTTGGCATTCGCGAAGCCGACGATCGCCACTGCGTTGCCGCAGATGTTCACCGGAACCTGGACCGTGGTCGAGGACTGGTTGCCGTTGAACAACCCGACATTGGGCCCGCTGACCCAGTCGGCGTGGGCGGCGGTGCCGGTGAGCGCGAGGCCACCCAAGGACAGCGCGGCGATCTGCACCGACCGGATGAGCCAGCGATTCATGATGACGACCTTTCGACGAGTGATCGACGGTGTACGTCCGTCGCGACCCCCACTAAACCCGAAATGCGAGTCGTGGACGGATATTTCGCGAAAAACAGTCACGCAATGCACCCGCAAGGTTACGTAATGTAGCCGCTCCGGCGTGGCGCCGAGACTTGCCGGTCCCGGCGATACTCGGGCCATGCACGCACCCGCCCGAGCCACCGCCGCGCTGCTGGCGGCGGCCCTCGCCGGCGGCGCGCTCGCCGGCTGCTCACCCCCGGAGGAGCCGCTGATGGCGGTCGGCCGCGACGCCGGCGGCCGCCCGGTCCTGCACCTGCGGCTGTGCGGCGACGACCGCACGGTGGCCAAGGCCTCGCTCATGCTGCGCGGCCCGGACCCCACGCCGGACATCACCGGCGGCGGGTCCGCGACCGCCGTCGCGGAGGTCCCGCTGTGGCGGATCTGGAACGCCGCCGGGATCGGCACCACGTGGGCGATCGAGATCGGAACCACCCCGGCGGGCTGGCGCGAGGAGCCCGACCCGGCCGTGCCGCCGGGGCCGATCGCCTACACGCCCGCGGCGCGGTACCGCGTCATCGCCCTCACCTCGCCGCCGCACATCCGGTCGGTCACCTTCACCCTGGCGGACCTGGACGGGCTCGAGGACGGCCAGGTCCGGGGCCACCGGGGGCACGGCGGCGGGGAGACCACCCTGACCCTGCAGCAGTTCCGGGAGCAGGCCGGCGACGCCTGCTGAGCGGGCGTCAGTCGGCCCTGACCCGACGGCGGCGGCGCCACAGGTACACCAGCGACACCGACACCAGCAGCAGCCCGGCGACGACCAGGGCAGCCGTCTCGTAGCGGTGCAGCAGGGCACGGACCCGGTCCAGGTTGCCGCCGGCGAAGGCGCCGACCGACACCCACAGCGCGGTCCAGGCGGCGCCGCCGATCGCGTCGCGGACCGCGTACTGCCGCCAGGGCAGGGCGATGGTGCCGGCGATGAGGCCGTTGGTCTGGCGCAGGCCGTCGATGAACCGGGCGACCACCACGATGTTGCGGCCGCGGCGGGCGAAGAAGTCCTCGGCGCGGGTCAGTCGCGGCTCGGTGATCCCGACCCGCCGGCCCCAGCGCAGGATGACCGGGCGGCCGGCCCGGCGGCCGAGCCAGAAGCCGAGGTTGTCGCCGGCCACGGCGGCGGCGAAGGTGATCGCGGCGACCAGCGGCAGGCTCATCTGCCCGTGCCCGGCGAGCACCGCGGCGGCCACCACCACGCTCACCGCCGGGGTCGGCACGCCGATCCCCTCCAGCAGCACGAGCAGGGCGAGGGCCGGATAGCCGTAGCGCTCCAGTTGCTCCACGGGACAATGAGATCATGTCGAGTTGGTACGAGACACACATCGACCGGCAGATCCGCGAGGCCCAGGAGCAGGGCCAGTTCGACAACCTGCCGGGTGCCGGCAAGCCGCTGCCCGACCGCGGCGAGCTCTACGACGAGGACTGGTGGATCCGCGACCTCGCCCGGCGGGAAGGGCTGCCCGGCGGGCTGCCGCCGACGCTGCGCCTGCGCCGCGAGGTCGAGGACCTGCCGGAGCGGCTGGCGTCGCTGCGCACCGAGGAGCGGGTGCGGGCGGTCGTCGAGGAGCTCAACACCCGCATCGAGCGGGCCCGGCGCGGGTTGCTGGAGGGGCCGGCGACGATCCTGCCGGCGCTGGACGCCGAGGAGGTCGTACGGCGGTGGCGGGCCGGGCGTTGACATTGCGCGTGACGCCGCTTACGTTCTGCACAACTGTTAGTTAATTTACCTATTAGTTGGCGGAGGCAGCAAATGCCGCTCGGGGGATGCTCGAAGCTACCCACGGCGCTCTCCCCGCCGCCGGCGGCGCTCGGCGGGCGGCGACAACCGGGCGCCTGAACGCGCCCTCCCCGACCGCGGACGTCGGCCGATCTGGCGGCATCGACCGACGTCCGCGCGCTGCCTCCACGATCCCCCATCTGAACGACGTTGGTCAATACGCGCTGTTGACCGGCCGCTTCCGCGTACCACGATCCTCACCGTGGCGCTGTTCCGCTTCGCCCAGCGCGCCTTCGTGCAAGGTGTCCGTCGACAGGAGTCAAAGGTTGAAAATCGCCGTCGTCGGGGGTGGCTCCACGTACACCCCGGAGCTCATCGACGGGTTCGCGCGGCTCGCCCCGTTCGCCTCGGAGATCGTCCTGCTGGACCCCGCCCACGAGCGGCTCGAGGTGGTGGGTGCCTTCGCCCGGCGGCTGATGGCCGCGCAAGGGCACCCGGGCACGCTGCGGTGGACCTCCGACGTCGACGACGCCCTGGCCGGCGCGGCGACCGTGGTCATCCAGCTGCGGGTCGGCGGGCAGGCGGCCCGCATCAGCGACGAGACGTTCCCGCTCGCCTGCGACTGCGTCGGGCAGGAGACGACCGGCGCCGGCGGCCTGGCCAAGGCGCTGCGCACGGTCCCGGTCGTGCTGGACATCGCCCGGCGCGCCGACCCCGGCGCGTGGATCGTCAACTTCACCAATCCGGTCGGGATCGTCACCCGGGCGCTGCTCGACCACGGGTTCAAGGCCGCCGGGCTGTGCAACGTGGCGATCGGCTTCCAGCGCCGCTTCGCCGCCACTCTCGGCGTCGACCCCTCCGCGGTGCTGCTCGACCACGTCGGGCTCAACCACCTGACCTGGGAGCGGGCCGTGTACGTCGACGGCGTCGACCAGCTGCCCCGGCTGCTGTCGGCGCACCTGGACGACGTCGCCGGCGAGGTGCAGATCCCGGCGCCGGTGCTGTCGGCGCTGGGCACCGTGCCGTCGTACTACCTGCGGTACTTCTACTGCCACGACCTCGTGGTGCGGGAGGAGCGCGGCCGGCCGACCCGCGGCGCGAAGGTCGCCGAGATCGAGGCCGAGCTGCTGCGCATGTACGCCGACCCGGCGCTGACGGCGAAGCCGGAGCTGCTCGGGCAGCGCGGCGGGGCGTTCTACTCCGAGGCGGCCGTCGGGCTGATCGCCTCCCTGCAGCACGACGACGGCGGCATCCACGCCGTCAACGTCCGCAACGCCGGCACGATGCCGTTCCTGCCCGACGACGCCGTCATCGAGGTCACCTGCCGCGTCGGCGCCGCCGGGGCCACCCCGCTGCCGGTGTCGCCGCTCGCGCCGCACCTGCGCGGTCTCGTCGGGGCGGTCAGCGCGTACGAGGAGCTGGCCGTCGACGCCGCGGTCCGTGGCGGCCGGGACCGGGTGTACCAGGCGCTGCTCGCCCACCCGCTGACCGGCCAGCACGAGCAGGCGACCCGGCTCACCGACGACCTGCTCGCCGCCAACCGCGACCACCTCGCGTGGCTGTCGTGACCGCACAGATGTACGTGGGGGTCGACGGCGGCAACTCCAAGACCGACGTCGTCCTCGGCGACTCCGACGGCCGGATCCTCGCCCGCGTCCAGGGCCCGACCATCTCCCCGCACGTCGTCGGGCTGCCCGGCTGCCTGGCCGCGCTCGGCGACCTGGTCGCCCAGGCCCGGGCCGCCGCGGCGCTGCCGGAGGCGCTGCCGCTGAGCCAGCTGTCGGCGTACCTGGCCGGCGCCGACCTGCCCGTCGAGGTCGAACGCCTGGCCGCCGGCGTCGCCGGTCTCGGCCTCGCCGACGCCGTCACCGTCGACAACGACCTGTTCGCCCTGCTGCGGGCCGGCACCGCAGCACCCGACGCGGTCGGCGTCGTCTGCGGCGCCGGGATCAACGCCGTCGGCCGCCACCGCGACGGGCACACCTCACGCTTCCCGTCGCTGGGCCAGCTGTCCGGCGACTGGGGCGGCGGGCACCACCTCGCCGCGCTCGCGCTCTACTACGCGGTGCGCGGCGAGGACGGCCGGGGGCGGCCCACCGCGCTCACCGGCGCCGTCACCGCGCAGTACGGGCTGCCGAGCGCCGAGGCGGTCAGCGTCGCCGTGCACCTCGGCGACCTGCCCGCGGGTCGCCTCGACGAGCTGTGCGAGGTCCTGTTCACCGTCGCCGCGGCCGGTGACGCGGTCGCCGGCAAGGTGGTGGCCCGGCTCGCCGGGGAGATCGAGGCGCTGGTCCGGGTGGCCGCCGGCCGGCTGTCGCTGCTGGACACCGCGTACACGGTCGTCCTCGGCGGCGGCGTGCTCACCGCCCGCCACCCGCAACTGCACACCGACGTCCTGGCCAGGCTCGCCGCGCTGTCGCCGCAGGCGTCGGTGGCGGTGCTGTCCTCACCGCCGGTCGCGGGCGCGGCGCTGCTCGCCCTCGACGCCCTGCACGGCGGGCCCGTCCCCGCCACGGTGGAGGCCGCGGTCCGCGCCGGCCTGTGACCGACCGCCCGCCGCCGGGGCAGACAGCGCGTATCGACACCCATTACCGTGCGTGTGGACGGCGTGGCACGGTGGACGGGGGTTCTGTGATGCGTACACGCGTCAAGGTTTTGCTGGTCGTGGGGGTGTGCGGCGCGCTCGCCGCGGGCGTGGCGCTCTGGGCGCTGCGCCCGGACCCCACCCGGGTGCCGATCGACTCCGTCGCCGTCGAGCCGAACACCGGGGGGCGCACGCTGCGGGTCGGGCTGACGTATTCAAGCTGCCTGGAGTTCGACCGGCTGACCAGTGACGAGACCGGCGGTGCCGTGCGGCTGACCGCGTACGCGCACGACCGGCAGACCTGCGGCACCGCGCCGACGACGACGCAGGTCGTGACCGTGCGGCTGGAGCGGCCGCTGTGGGACCGCCCGGTCGTCGACGCCCTCACCGGCCGCCCGCTCACCGTCGCGAGCTGAGCGCTCACACCGGGCGCACGCCCGCCGATGGGGGTTGTGAGGTCAGGCACAGAACTGGCCGATCGGTCAGTTTCTGACCGATCGGTCAGGCATGCTGGCCGACGGAGGTGACCACCCATGGCCCGCAGCAAGACCCGCGACGAGATCCTGGCCGCCGCCACCCGCCAGTTCGCCGAGTCCGGCTACAAGGGCACGTCGCTGCAGGACATCGCCGCCGAGGTGGGCTGCTCGAAGGCGACCCTGCTGTACCACTTCGACAGCAAGGACGCGATCCTCACCGAGCTGTGCGCGCCGGCCCTCGGCGAGCTGGCCGGCCTCGACGCGCGCGTCGCCGCCGAGCCCGACCCCGCCGCCGCCCGCACGATCGGGATCGAGGGCTTCGCCGACCTCGCCCTGCGGTACCGCCGGGAGATCCAGGTCATCTACGGCGACCTGCCCTACCTGCTGCACCAGCCGGTCCTGCGGCCGGTGAACGAGCTGACCGAGAAGCTGCTGGCGACCTTCGCCGGCGGCTCCGGCACCGCGGCGTCCCGGCTGGCCGCGAAGTTCGTGCTCGCCGGGCTGCCCGCGGTCGTCTTCGCCTGCACCGAGTTCGACGACGCGACCCTGCGCGCGGCGCTCATCGCGACCGCCGCACGGGCGCTGGAACCCATCCAGTAACGACCCATCACCACTGAGAACGACAACCGAGGACAAGGACGACCGACATGGCAACCGTGCTCTACCGGCTGGGACGGGCCTCGTTCCGGCACCGCTGGCTCGTGCTGATCATCTGGGTGGTGCTCCTCGGCGGGCTCGGCGGCGCGGCGGCCGCCTTCCGCGGCCCCACCTCCAGCGACTTCACCATGCCGGGCACCGAGTCGCAGCGCGCCATCGACGCGCTCAAGTCGCAGTTCCCGGAGGCCAGCGGCGCGACCGGCACCATCGTCGTGGCCGCCCCGCAGGGCCAGCAGCTCACCGCGGCGAAGAGCACCGTGGACGGGCTCGTCGCCGAGGCGGCGAAGCTGCCCGGGGTCCTGGGCGCGCTCGACCCGTTCCAGACCGGCGCCGTGTCGCAGGACGGGCGGTACGCGCTGATCACCGTCCAGTTCGCCGACCGCGCCGACAAGGTCACCGACGAGCAGCGCGCCGCCTATGAGGCCAGCGGCGCCACGGCCCGGCAGGCGGGGCTGGCCGTCGAGCACGGCGGCGAGGTGATGAACAGCGAACCGGAGGTCGGTGGCACCGAGGGCATCGGCGTGCTCATCGCCCTGGTCGTGCTCGTCGTGACGTTCGGCTCCCTGGTCGCGGCCGGCATGACCATGCTCAACGCGCTGATCGGCGTCGGCGCCGGCATGGCCGGGCTGTACGCGCTCAGCGGCGCCGTCCAGCTCACCAGCACCGCGCCGGTGCTCGCCCTCATGCTCGGCCTCGCCGTCGGCATCGACTACTCGCTGTTCATCACCTCCCGGCACCGGCAGAACCTCGTCGACGGGCTCGCCCCGGACGAGGCGGCCGGCCGCGCCGTCGGCACCGCCGGCTCCGCGGTCGTGTTCGCCGGCGCCACCGTCGTCATCGCCCTCGCCGGGCTCGCCGTGGTCAACATCCCGTTCCTGACGGTGATGGGTCTGGCCGCCGCCGGCACCGTCGCGGTCGCCGTGCTCGTCGCCATCACGCTGCAGCCGGCCCTGCTCGGCTTCGCCGGCCTGCGGATCCTGCCCCGCCGGCTGCGCAAGGCCGGCGCGATCGACGCCGCCGCGGCCAAGGAGGCCGCCGGGTTCGGGTTCCGCTGGGCGCGGGCGATCACCCGCCTGCGGGTGCCGGTGCTGCTCGTCGGCGTCATCGGCCTCGGCGCGCTCGCGATCCCCGCCGCGGACATGCGTATCGCGCTGCCCGGCGCCAGCGCCGGCCCCACCGACTCCCCGGCCCGCAAGGCCGCCGACCTCATCGAGCAGGGCTTCGGCCCCGGCTTCAACGGCCGCCTCGCGCTGGTCGTGTCCACCGGCTCCGCCGACACCACGAAGGCCAAGGCGCAGGAGGCCCTCGGCGTGTTGCAGGGCACCCCGAACCTGCTCGCCGCGACCCCGCCGAACTTCAGCCGGGACGGCAAGACCGCGCTGCTGGCGATCATCCCGACGACCGGCCCGACCGACGAGGCCACCGAGACCCTCGTGCACGACGTGCGGGCCAAGGTCCGTCAGGTCGAGGGCGCCGACATCGCGCTGACCGGCCAGACCGCCGTCGGCATCGACGTGTCGGAGAAGCTGTCCGACGCGATGCCCCGCTACCTGCTGCTGGTCGTCGGCCTGTCGGTGCTGCTGCTGATGCTGGTGTTCCGCTCGATCCTCGTGCCGCTCAAGGCCGCGGCCGGGTTCCTGCTCACCGTCGGCGCGACCTTCGGCATCACCGTCCTGGTGTTCCAGAAGGGGCACCTGGCCTCGCTCATCGGCCTCGACACGCCCGGGCCGCTGGTGAGCTTCCTGCCGATCCTGCTCATCGGCATCCTGTTCGGCCTGGCCATGGACTACGAGGTGTTCCTGGTCTCCCGGATGCGGGAGGACTACGTGCACGGCGCCGGCCCGCAGGAGGCGACGATCAGCGGCATGGGCCACGGCGCCCGGGTCGTCACCGCCGCGGCGCTCATCATGACGTCGGTGTTCGCCGGGTTCATCCTGCTCGACGACCCCGTCATCAAGTCGATGGGCTTCGCCCTGGCCATCGGCGTCGCCATCGACGCGTTCATCGTGCGCATGACGATCGTGCCGGCCGTCGTGTCGCTGCTGGGCCGCGCCGCGTGGTGGCTGCCCGGCTGGCTGTCGAAGATCCTGCCGAACGTCGACATCGAGGGCGAGAAGCTCCGCGAGCACCTCGCCGCCCAGCCGGACCCCGAGCCGGTCCGCGTCTGAGCACTGCCGGCTGCGGGGCCCACGGGCCCCGCAGCCGGCAGCCCGGGGGCCTGTTCCACCTCGGCGACGCCGCCACCGCTGATTCCGTGCGGACCCGGACTGGATTCGCACGGATCCGGACTGGACAAGAACAGTTAACAAACTTAATAATGGCGAGCACCGTCGATGGAGGTCCACCCCCATGAAGCGCACAGCGCTCATCCTCGGCGCCGCGATCCTGCTGGTGACCGGTCTGCTCGTGACCACGAACGCCTACGCCGCCAATCTGCTGACCAATCCCGGCTTCGAGAGCGGGTCCCTGTCCGGCTGGTCCTGCACCGGCACCGGGTCAGGGGTCGTGACCACCCCGGTGCACTCCGGCTCCTACGCCCTCAACGGCAACGCCACCGCGTCGGACAACGCCCAGTGCACGCAGACCGTGGCCGTGCAGCCGAGCACCGCGTACACGCTCACCGGCTGGGTGCGCGGCTCGTACGTGTACCTCGGCGTCACCGGCGGCGCGTCCACCTGGACCACCAGCACCGGGTACGCGAAGCTGACCGTGCCGTTCACCACCGCCGCCGGGCAGACCTCCGTCCAGGTCTACCTGCACGGCTGGTACGGCACCGGCGCCTACAACGCCGACGACGTCTCCCTCGACGGGCCGGGCGGGCAGCCGAGCCCCACGACCGCGTCGCCGACCCGCAGCCCGAGCAGCAGCCCGTCGCCGTCGAAGTCCCCGTCGGCGTCGCCGTCCAGGTCGCCGTCCACCTCACCCAGCACCTCGCAGCCGCCGGTGACCGGCCTGCCGAAGCACGCGCTCATCGGGTACCTGCACGCCAGCTTCGCCAACGGCTCCGGGTACGTGCGGATGGCCGACGTGCCCGCCGCCTGGGACATCATCAACCTGTCGTTCGGCGAGCCGACCTCGGTCACCTCCGGCGACATCCGGTTCAACCGCTGCCCCGCCGCCGAGTGCGCAGGCGTGGAGTCCGACGCCGACTTCCTCGCCGCGATCAAGGCCAAGCAGGCCCAGGGCAAGAAGGTCCTGATCTCCATCGGCGGGCAGAACGGCCAGGTGCAGCTCACCACCGCCGGCGCCCGCGACGCGTTCGTCAACTCGGTCAGCGCGATCATCGACCGGTGGGGCCTGGACGGGCTCGACATCGACTTCGAGGGCCACTCGCTGTACCTCAACGCCGGCGACAGCGACTTCCGCAACCCGACCACCCCCGTGGTGGTGAACCTCATCGCCGCGCTCAAGTCGCTGAAGGCCAAGTACGGCACCAAGTTCGTGCTGACCATGGCGCCGGAGACGTTCTTCGTGCAGCTGGGCTACCAGTTCTACGGCGGCACCAGCGCCGGGGACAACCGGGCCGGGTCCTACCTGCCGGTCATCCACGCGCTGCGCGACTCGCTGACCGTGCTGCACGTCCAGGACTACAACTCCGGCCCGATCACCGGCCTGGACAACCAGTACCACCAGATGGGCGGCGCCGACTTCCACATCGCGATGACCGACATGCTCAAGGCCGGCTTCCCGGTCGCGAACACCGGTCAGACGTTCCCCGGGCTGCGCGCCGACCAAATCGCGTTCGGCGTGCCGGCCGCGGTCAGCGCGGGCAACGGCTACGTCGCCCCGGCCGTCGTCCAGGCCGCGGTCAACTGCCTCGTCAAGGGCACCGGCTGCGGGTCGTACACGCTGCGCGGCGGCACCTCGCCCAACTTCCGCGGCCTCATGACCTGGTCGATCAACTGGGACCGCTACTACAACTGGGAGTTCATGAACACCCAGGAGCCGTTCCTCAACGCCCTGCCGTAGGTTCGAGTGTGTGAGCGCACTTGATCTCGTCAGCACCTGGCCAGTCACCACCGCGTCGGTCGCGGTCGTGGGTCCCGAAGGGGTCCGCGACCGCACCGGCCCGGACGATCCCCTGCCGTGGGCGTCCGTCACGAAGCTGCTGACGGCGCTGACCGTGCTCGTCGCGGTCGACAAGGGCGACGTCCTGCTCGACGAGCCGGCCGGCCCGGAGGGCTCCACGGTGCGGCACCTGCTGGCGCACACGTCCGGGGTCGCGTTCGACGACGACACGCAGGTCGCCGCGCCCGGCCGCAAGCGGATCTACTCCAACCGCGGGTTCGAGCTGCTCGCCGACTTCGTCCTGACCCGCACCGGCGGCACGTTCGCCGAGCTCATGACCGAGTCGGTGCTGCGGCCGCTCGGCATGGGCGGCACCACCCTGCAGGGCTCCCCCGCGGCCGGCGCCCGGGGCCCGGTGTCGGACCTGGCCCTGCTCGGCCAGGAGCTGCTCGACCCGAGCCTCGCCCCCGACCTCATGCCGGAGGCGGTCTCCGTGCAGTTCCCCGGCGTCTCCGGGGTACTGCCGGGCTTCGGCCGTCAGGACCCGAACGACTGGGGCCTCGGCTTCGAGCTGCGCGACGGCAAGTCGCCGCACTGGACGGGGTCGCGCAACTCACCCGCCACGTTCGGCCACTTCGGCCGCTCCGGCACCTTCCTGTGGGTCGACCCGGTCGCCGGCCTGGCCTGCGCCTGCCTCACCGACCGCGACTTCGGCGACTGGTCCTCCGAGGTCTGGCCCGTCCTGTCCGACGCCGTCCTGGCCGGCGCCGTCCCGGGCTGAGCCGCACGACCGGGCCGCGCCGCCAACGGGAAAGGCAGCGGGGAGCAGACGGCGGCGGGGCACCCTCGTGGGTGAGGGCGCCCCGCCTGTGCGGTGCCGGTGTCAGGTCTCAGGACCAGCTGGAGGTCGACCAGTCATCGGCGGACCAGTAGTGGCCGCTCCAGTAGTGGCCGGACCAGTAGTGGCCGGTCCAGTACCGCTCGGACCACTCCGGGTCGCTCCAGGAGCCGGTGCCGGTCCACGGGGAGCCCTGCCAGGAGGCCGCGGCCCAGGTGCGGGACGTCGACGGCGGGACCCAGCGCTCGTTGTCCTGGTTGCCGCAGTCCCAGACCTGCAGCTGGGTGCCGTTGGCGGAGTTCCAGTCGGTCACGTCGAGGCACTTGCTCGCCGCGACGTTGACCAGCTGGCGGGCGGTGTTGACCCGCCACTGCTGCGTCTGCAGGCCGGGCACGCAGTCCCACAGGTGGACCTTGGTGCCGTTGGCGGTGCCGCCGTTGACCAGGTCCATGCACTTGCCGAGGGCCTGCGCGGTGCCGTCCGCGGCGAGCACCCAGTACTGCGCCGGGGTGTTGTTGCAGTCGTACAGCTGGATCTGGGTGCCGTTGATGTTCTGCCGGTTCTGCACGTCGACGCACTTGCCGGCGTAGCCGGTGATCTGTCCCGTGCCGCCGGTGCCGCCGGCGCCGGTCCAGGTGTCGCCGGCCATGCGGTAACCCATCCACATGCCGCCGTTCCAGCTGGTCTTCTGCCCGGCCAGGGTGGCCCAGGCCGTGCCGTTGAACGGGCCGAAGATGGACTGCTCGCCCTTGAGCTCGATGCCGTTGAACGACAGGTGGTTGCCGCCGCGGGTGGTCTCCAGCGAGCCGCTGCCGGTGCCCTTGGTGAGGGTCTGCGTGGTCGACGGCGTGGCCAGGGCGACGCTCGCCGCGACGTTGAGCTCCTTCAGGCCCTTCTGCGCCGCGACGCCGGTGGTCAGCGTCGTCGCGCCGGACATCAGCAGCTTCTTCACCTGGTCCGGGGTCAGCGACGGGCGCTGCTGCAGCAGCAGGGCCACCGCCGAGGCGGTCACCGCCGCGGCCTGCGACGTACCGCTGCCCTTGAACCCGGTGTCGCCGACGCGGGCCGTCGGGTACTGCTGGTCGACGTTGGAGCCCGGGTCGCGCAGCGACACGATCGACGTGCCGGGCGCCAGGAGGTCGACCTTGCGGGCCGCGTTGGAGTTGTTGGTGTACGAGGCCAGGTCGTCGTCCGTCGTGGCGATCGTGTTGTTCGTGGTCGACGCGCCGACCGCGATGACGAACGGGTCCATCGCCGGGTTGGTCAGCGTGGTGGTCGTGTTGCCGTCGTTGCCGGCGGCGACGACGACCACGATGCCGGCCAGCCAGGCCTGCTCGACGGCGTACATCAGCGGGTCGACGGTGGAGGACGACATGCCGCTGGTGCCGTACGACAGGTTGATCACCCGGATCGGGCTGGCCGGGTCGTGGTTGCGGTTCTGCACCACCCAGTCGATCGCGGCGATCATCTGCGACACGTCGTTGGCCCCGGTGGCGGTGCCGACCTTGACGGAGGTCACCTTCGCCTTCGGCGCGAGCCCGATCGTGCCGGTCGCCGAGTCGTTGCCGACGATGATGCCGGCCATGTGCGTACCGTGGCCGAACGTGTCCAGATAGCGCAGCTGGCCGGACTGCGACTCGAACGACAGGTCCGGGCCGTTCACCAGCTGCCCGGCGGGCAGGCCCGGCACCGGGGCGACCCCCGTGTCGATCAGCGCGATGCCGACCCCCTGACCGGTCAGCGACGCCGCGCCGCCGCTGTCGGCCTTGATGATGGACCGCACGCTCTTGAGCGTGGTCCCGGCCCCGGCCGGCCACTCGTCGGCCGACCAGCCACCCCCCGTGCGGCCGTTGCCGCCGGAGGGCTCGGGGCTGGTCGCGGCGGCGGCAGGACCACCGAACGCGAGCAACCCCAACGACGTCGCGACGGCGACCAGACCCGACGCGCCAGCGCGCAGTCGGCGACGGCCCGTCATCGGCTTCCTCATCCGCATCTCCCCATCCATGGAGCACGAGCGCACTCACTCCGTGCGTTCGAGTCACCACGATGCGGTGCCATACACCGAAAGTCACGGGCCGGTGACCAGAATGCGCCGAACACCCGACAGGCTTTCTGAGCTGCTGTCATGCCACCCGGCGGCGGTGACCTCGGACCACCCGACGTCCGCGGTCCGAAACGGTTGCCGGCCCGGGGCGCGCCCTACGGTGGGGGCCATGGCGCAACGCGTAGGCTCGGCGCCGGCGGCAAGGACGCCCTGCGCGACCGCCCGCCCAGCGGCCCGCATGGTTGTCCTCAACCCGCGGTCACCGGTACCGATAGGACGCGCACCAGACGATGCCGGACGACGAGCGCTGGAGGTGGCCGGGTGAGCCTGCGCCGCGACCGGCTCTGGCTGGCGTTCCTCGCCCTCGGCACCCTGTGCAGCGCGCTGTTCGCCCTGGACGTGGCGGCCGACGCCGCGTCCGCGCTGATCGGTGTCGCGTGCGTGCTCGCGTGGGCGTACGGGCCGCGCCTGCACGCGGTGCACCCGCGCCGGCCGTGGCGGCTGATGACGGCGGCCGCGGCGTTCTTCCTCGCCGGGATCATCCTGCGCGCGCTGCTGCTCGACCAGCCGTCACCGGTCGCGCAGCTCGGCGACGCGTGCACCGTGTGCGGGTTCGGGTTCTTCATCGCCGCGCTGGTCACGTTCCTCAACCGGTGGGGCATGGACCGGCGGGCGCTGCTGGACGGGCTCATCGTCTGCATCGGCGCGGCGCTCGCCTCCACCATGCTGTTCGTGCTGCCGGCCGCGTCCATCCCGGGCCGGCCACCCGTCGTCACGCTGCTGGCCGGGCTGTACCCGCTGCTGGACACCGTCACGGTGCTGCTGGTGGCCAACCTCGCGTTCACCACCGCCGTGCGGCAGCCGGCGTTCATGCTGATGGGCGCCATGATGGTGCTGCTGTTCTGCGGCGACCTCGGCTACGCGATCATCGGCCGCCAGGGCGACGTCGTCGGGCCGCGGCTGATGGCGCTGCCGTTCCTGTTCGCCTTCACCCTCGGCGGGACCGCCGCGCTGCACCCGACCGCGAAGGCGCTCGGCCGGGCCACGCCGCTGCCGATCCAGGCGTGGTCGCTGCCGCGCATGCTGCTCATCGGCCCCGCGGTGGCCTCCCCGTTCCTGCTCACCGTGACCCTCGGCGCCGACACCCGCATCGAACGCTGGGCGCTCGGCGCCGGCGGTGCCGCGATCGTCGCGCTGCTGCTCGTGCGGGCCTCCGACGCCGTGCAGAGCCACGCCGCCGCGCAGCGGCGCTTCGAGCACCAGGCCACCCACGACCCGCTCACCGGCCTGCCCAACCGGCGGATGCTCAGCATCATGGTCGAGCGGCTGCTCGGCGAGGACCGCACCGCCCGGGCCGCCAACGTGTGGATGTTCTACCTCGACCTCGACGGCTTCAAGCTGGTCAACGACTCGTGGGGGCACCCGGCCGGGGACCAGCTCATCGTCGACGTCGGCGCCCGGCTGCGGCACGCGCTACCGGCCGCGGCGACGATCGCCCGGGTCGGCGGCGACGAGTTCGTCGTCGTGCAGTGCTGCACCGAGCCCGAGGCCATGGCCAACGCCCAGCGGATCATGGACTGCGTGGAGCGGCCGCTGCTCGTCGTCACCGCCGACGGCGGCACCGCCGAGATCGTGATCGGCGCGTCCATGGGCATCGTGCAGGCCCCGAAGCGCACCGGCGGCCGGGACGGGCAGGCCGACGCCCTCATGCGCGACGCCGACACCGCCATGTACCGGGCGAAGGCGGCCGGGCGCAACCGCTGGACCGTCTTCGACGCCTCCATGCGCGACGCCGTGCGCGAACGCGTCGAGATCGAGGTCGCGCTACGCGCCGCCGTGGCCCACGAGCAGCTCAGCATCGCCTACCAGCCGATCGTCGCGATGCACACCGGGCGGCCCGCCGGCGCCGAGGCGCTGTGCCGGTGGCAGCACCCGGTGCGCGGCTGGATCGGCCCGAACATGTTCATCGCCGTCGCCGAGGACTCCAACCTCATCTCCGCGCTCGGCGCCTGGGTACTGCGCGAGTCCGTGCAGCAGCTGGCCCGCTGGCGCGCCGGCGGCGTCGTCGACGACGACTTCTGGATGTCGGTCAACGTCTCGCCGCGGCAGCTCGGCGACCCCGCGTTCGCCGAACGGCTCGGCGGCACCCTGCGCCAGGCCGGGGTACCCGCCGCGAACCTCGTGCTGGAGATCACCGAATCGGTCATGGTCGAGGGCAGCGACCTCACCGAACGGGTCCTCGCCGAGCTGCGCGCGCTCGGCGTGCGCATCGCCGTCGACGACTTCGGCACCGGGTTCTCCGCCCTCGGCTACCTGCGCCGCCACCCCGTCACCGGGGTCAAGATCGACCGGTCGTTCGTCAACGGCCTCGGCAGCAGCGCGGAGGACGAGGAGATCGTGCGGGCCGTCGTCGCCATGAGCAGCGCCCTGCACCTCACCGTCGTCGCCGAGGGCGTCGAGACCCCGGCGCAGCGTGATGTGCTCATCGCGCTCGGTGTACCGCTCGCGCAGGGCTGGCTGTGGGGCAAGGCGGTCGACCCCGCGACGTTCGCCGCCACGTGGGCGGTCCGCGTGGCATTGTCCGGTGCCGCTCCGTCAGACTGAACCGATGACCGACACGATCACCGCTGAGGACGCCAACCTCTGGCTGGAGGAGGTCGACGGCGCCGACGCGATGGCCTGGGTCCGGGACCGCAACGCCGAGACCGTCGCCGCGCTCACCGGCGAGGCCCGCTTCGCGGAGCTGCGCGACGAGATCCGCACCGTGCTGGACGCCGACGACCGCATCCCGACGATCGCCTGGCACGGCGAGCGGGTCTACAACCTGTGGAAGGACGCGAGCCACCCCCGCGGCCTGCTGCGGCGCACCACCCTCGAGGACTACCGCGCCGCCGAACCCGCCTGGGAGACGGTCCTGGACCTCGACGCGCTCGCCGCCGCCGAGGACGAGAACTGGGTGTGGCAGGGCGCCACATACCTGCGCCGCGGCCCCCTCGCCGGCGACCACCGCGCGCTCATCTCCCTGTCCCGCGGCGGCGCCGACGCCGCCGTCGTGCGCGAGTTCGACCTGGACGAGCTGCGCTTCGTGCCCGACGGCTTCACCCTGCCGGAGGCGAAGAGCGACGTCAGCTGGATCACCATCGACGAGATCTTCGTCGGCACCGACACCGGCCCCGGCACTATGACCTCGTCCGGCTACCCCCGGCAGGTCCGGCGGTGGCGCCGCGGCACCCCCGTGCACGAGGCGCCGGTCGTGTTCGAGGGCACCGCCGACGACGTGTCCGTCCGCGCCTCCAGCGACCCGTCCGCGGCCGGCGAACGGGCCCTGATCCGCCGGTCCCTGGACTTCTTCCACGCCGAGCGGCACCTGCTCGCCGACGGCACCCTGACCAAGCTCGACGTGCCCGACGACGCCGGCGTCGACGTGCACCGCGACTGGCTGCTCATCCGGGTCCGCACCGACTGGACCGTCGGTGACGCCACCCACCCGGCCGGGTCGCTGCTCATCGTCGACCTCGCCGCGTTCCTCGCCGGCAGCCGCGAGCTGACCACCCTGTTCACGCCCGACCCGCACACGTCGCTGTCCTACAGCGACTGGACCCGCGACGGGCTGATCCTGGTCCTGCTCGCCGACGTGCAGAGCCGCCTGGAGCTGCTGCGCCACGTCGACGGCGGCTGGCAGCGCACCGTCCTGGGCGCCGAGCTCGGCCAGACCGACGTGTGGGACACCAACGCCGACACCGACGAGCAGTACCTGCTGCTGTCCAGCAGCTTCACGCTGCCGCCGACGCTGCGCCACGGCGTGCTCGGCGGCGACCCGCCCACCATGCTCAAGCAGGGCCCCTCGTACTTCCCCACCGACGGGCTCACCACCCGGCAGTTCTTCGCCACCTCCGCCGACGGCACGCAGGTGCCGTACTTCGTCGTCGGCGACCCGGCCGCCGGGCCCGGCCCCACCCTGCTCAGCGGGTACGGCGGCTTCGAGGTCTCGCGCGTGCCGTCGTACAACTCCATCATCGGCCGCGGCTGGCTCGCCCGCGGCGGCACGTACGTCGTGGCCAACATCCGCGGCGGCGGCGAGTACGGCCCCCAGTGGCACCGCTCCGCACTGCGGGAGAAGCGGCCCCGCGCCTACGAGGACTTCTCCGCCGTCGCCGCCGACCTCGTCGAGCGCGGCATCACCACCCGCGCCCAGCTGGGCATCGAGGGCGGCTCCAACGGCGGGCTGCTCATGGGCGTCATGCTCACCCGCTACCCGGACCTGTTCGGCGCCATCGTGTGCGCGGTGCCGCTGCTGGACATGCGCCGCTACCACCTGCTGCTCGCCGGCGCGTCCTGGATGGCGGAGTACGGCGACCCCGACGACGCCGACGACTGGGCGTACCTGCGGCTGTTCTCGCCCTACCAGAACGTGCGCACCGGGGTGCCGTACCCGCCGACGCTCATCACGACCTCGACCCGCGACGACCGGGTGCACCCCGGGCACGCCCGCAAGATGGTCGCCCGGCTGCGCGAGCACGGCCACGACGTCAGCTACTACGAGAACATCGAGGGCGGCCACGGCGGCGCGGCGGACAACGCGCAGCTGGCGTTCAAGTGGGCGCTGGCGTTCGAGTTCCTGTGGCGGACCCTGGCCCCGTAGCTTTCGTGCTGTTTCAGCCCAATGCCGGCAGTGCCTCGCCGCGGCGCATCGCGGCGAGGTGCTCCGGCGCCATGCTGCGGCGAGTGGTGCGCCGGTAGCGCCACACCTGCACCGCGCCGAGCCCCCACAGCAGGTACTGCACGGCGAACGCCCACTTGAACGCGCCCAGCGACGGGTGGGCGGCACCGGCCGGGGTCTGCACGTCCAGCAGCACGCCGATCGCGACGATCAGCACAATCGAGGCGACGAACCCGCCGACGTTGACGATGCCGGTCGCCCCGCCGATGCGGGCCGCCGGGTTGAACGACCGCGCGTAGTCGAACCCGATCATCGAGCCGGGCCCGTTCATCGCGAGCACCAGCACCAGCCCGGTCAGCACCGCGACGGGCGCGCGGCCCGGCCACAGCAGCACGACCGCCCAGGCGACGGCCGAGCACGCCACGATGCCCAGCACCAGCGTCGAGCGGTGGTACGGCAGCCGCCCGCAGAAGTGCCCGAACACCGGCCCCAGCACGATCCCGCCGACGGTCAGCAGCGACAGCAGCAGCGCCGCGGTCGCCGGGGAGAGGCCCTCCCCCTGCGTCAGGAACGGGAACCCCCACAGCAACGCGAACACGCCACCGGAGTACCCCGACACGAAGTGCGTCCACAGCCCCAGCCGGGTGCCGGGGTGCGCCCAGGACCGCTTCAACCCCATGTCGGCCGCCCTGGCCGCTTTCACCTGGCGCGGCTCGGGGGTGTCCTTCAGCGCGACGGCCACGAGCGCCACCGCGGCGATCCCCAGCACCCCCGCGCCGAGGAACGTCGCGGTCCAGCCCTCGTCGCGCAGCAGCACCACCAGCGGCACCGCCGACGAGAGCGCACCCAGCTGCCCGACCATGCCCGTGAGCTGCACCATCAGCGGGTTGCGGCGCGGCGGATACCACATCGCCACGACCCGCAGCACGCTGATGAACGTCATCGCGTCGCCGACCCCGATGAGCACCCGGGCCGCGATCGCCGGGCCGATGTCCCCGGCGTACGCAAACAGCAACTGCCCGGCCACCATGAGCGACCCACCGGCGACCAGCATCCGCCGCGACCCGAACCGGTCCAGCAGCACCCCGACCGGGATCTGCATGCCGGCGTACACGGCGAGCTGCGCCACCGACAGCATCGCCAGCAGCGACGTGCCGACCCCGAACCGGTCGGCCGCGGCAACCCCGGCGACCCCGAGCGAAGAACGGTGGAACACGGCAATGACATACGCGACGAGCCCGATGGCCCACATGAGATGACGACGGCCCATAGCACCTGCGACCGTAGCCGCCGGCGCACCGTCGTGGGGCGGGTTGTGACGGCATTCAAGTGTGGGCTTGCAGACACCCCATACGCTGTCCGGGTCCGGTACGTCCCGCGCCCGCCAGCTGTCGGCCCTTGTGAGGGATTCATGTCATGAGCGACCTGACCGCCACCCCGATCCGGTGGGAGCACTCGGGCGACGGTGAGTTTCCGTACCACGCCGAGGTCGACGGGCGCACGCTCACCGTGCGGGTGAACGACTTCCCGGCGGAGCCGCTGTACACCCTGATCGTCGACGGCGACGAGTTGGTCGACCTCGACGACTGGCCGACGGTGTGGCGCCGGCCGCCCGCGCCGGCGCACCTGCTGGACCTGATCGCCCGCCCGATCACCACCGACCTGCTGTGGACGTGGGCGCGGCGGGTCTGCGGGGTCACCACCGAGCACCCCGCCGAGGTGGCCGCGCTGCTGGGCCTGCCCGCCCCGACCCAGGACGAGTTCGGCCGGCTGTTCGTGCAGCCCAGCCCGCCCGGCACCGCCCGGCTGGAGCTGTCCGTGAACGACCACGCCGGCCTCCGCGCCGTCGTCATCCACTTCACCGAGCCGGCCCTGACCCGCGCCGAGCTCGACGCGTGCTTCGGCCCGAGCAACGACCTGCCGCGCATCCACTGGGACTCCGCGCACGTGACCGCCCACCGGATCACCGCCCCGGCCGCCCCGCTGTCGTGCACGCTGCTCGCCTCGTTCAGCGCCGACGCCTCCCCGTCGGCCCGCGCCTTCCAACTCACGCTGCGTCGCGACCACCACTGACCGTCACCGGCGGCCCGGTTGTCACGCATAGCCTCGGAGCCGGCTACTCGCCTGCGTTGCCGGAGCCGTACTGCGCGGCGTCGCCGCCGACCTCTCGCGCGCCGCGCTTGGCTTGTGCCAGTCGTGACTCGATGCTGAGCAGAGCGGACAGCAAAGCCTCCGCCTGCGCGCTGGCCTGCAGGAGCCGCCCGTCCAACTCGGTGCGGGCCGCGATCGACCTCGATCGGGTGCGACGCATGCCGGGAGGCGGGAGCCCTGCGGAGTACGGTCTTCGGGTGAACGTCGTGCACGGGGTCATCACCGCGGGGGGCGGGCTCGCCTGCTGGGCGGAGACCACGCCCGGTCCCGCGTCAGGGGTGCAGCGCCGGCCCCGGCGGGCGGTGCCGCACCCGTTCGCCGCGCTGCCCGCGCTCCCGGGCGAAGTGGGGACCGCGGACCTGGCGCTGCCGACGGTGGGCTCCCGGCCGGCGCCGTCCCCGGAGCTGGCCGCCTCGGACGCTGCCCTGATCGCCGCCTCGAATGCCGCGGCCCGCACGATGCTGTGGACCGTTCCCGTCGTGTACGTCCCAGCCGGCGCCGACCTTGAGGCGCTCGTGCTCACCGGCGCCGACCTGCTGGGTGAGGACACCGCCCTCCCGGCAGGCAGCGGCCAGGCGTACGCCGGAGCGGCACCCGCAGGGATGGCGGAGCCGCGGATGGCGGGCTCCGGAGTGCGGGCCGGGTCGTCGATCGGGGCGCTGACGGATCTGGTGACGTTCGCCGGCGACCTGGTTCGCCGCGGCCGCGTCCTGCCCGACCTCCTCGACCACCCGACCGAAGCCCGCTGGCGTCCGGTGCTGTGGGGCGACGACGCGATGACGTTCGAGGCGCTGTGGCGGGCGGTGCCGGGCGTCGCGTACGCCGCCGGCGACCTCACCGCCGAGGAAGCCGTCCGGGCGGCGCTGGACCATCAGGTCGACGCCCTGGTCCGGGCGCGGCTCGGCGACCGGCCGATCGTCGCCGACGGGCAGGTCCGCCAGGACAGCACGGTCCGCGCGTGGCTGGCGGCACTCACCGGCCCGGACGCGACCCTGCGCGAACGCCCCACCGCCGGCCCACGCGACGCGCTCACCACCAACGCCCCGCCCCAGGGCGGCACCCGCGCTGCCGCAGCACCTGCCGGCACGGCACGCCGCATCGACGCTGCCGACGGCGCCGGCGGGCACGTGGGACGAGACCTGCAGGTCCCAGCGGCCGGGACCACCGGCACAGCTGCAGCCGCGGAGGCGGCCGGGACCACCGGAGCAGGCGCGAGCGTCCGACCGGCCGGAGCCACCGCGGGCGCCGAAGCCGTGGGTGCGCACGGAACAGCCGAGAACACCGGAGCCGCCGGCATAGCTGGAGCCGCTGGAACACCCGAAAACACCGAGGCCGCGAGGACGGCCGCGAGGATCGGCGCCGCCGCGACAGCCGAAGGGGCCGAAGGGGCCGAGGCGGTCAGAACACCCGGAACAGCCGGAAGCACCGAAGCCGTCGGGGCGGCGTTGCGGGAGAGCACCGATGTCCGCAGGGTCCGGGACGCGATCAGGCGGTGGGCGGCCAGTGGGCGGCCGTCGGCGGTGCGGCTGTGCTTCCGGCTGACGTTCGTGGAGGAGTTCGACGACGAGGATGACGACGCCGTCGGCGCGCACGGACGCGGAGACCACGGCGCAGGCGACCGCGGCCCAGGAGACCGCATCGCCCGCGCGCACCGGCGTGGCGACCACGCCGTCATCGCGCGTGGCCGCAGGGACCACGACGCCAGCGCGCACGACCGCGGCGACCGTAACGTCAGCGCGGACGGCCCCGGCGACCGTGGCGACAGGGTGCACGGCCACGGGAACCGCGACCCCGAAGGGCACGGCGCCAACGCGCACAGCCACGGCGACCACGGCACCAGCGCGCACGGTCACGGCGACCCCGATGGGCACGGCACCAACGCGGACCGCCACGGCGGCCGTGGCGACAGCGCGCACGGCCACGGGAACCGCGACCCCGAAGGGCACAGCACCAACGCGCACAGCCACGGCGACCACGGCACCAGCGCGCACGGCCACGGCGACCCCGAAGGGCACGGCACGAGCGCGGACCGCCACGGCGACCACGGCACCAGCGCGCACGGCCACGGGAACCGTGGCGCCGGCTGGAACGGTGTCGGCGGGCACCCGGGTGGGGCGGCGGAGGCCGGGCACGGCGGGGTGCGGGTCGACGACGGGCGGGATGCGTCAGGGTGGCTGGTGGAGTTTCTCCTGCAGCCGGTGGCCGAGCCCGGGTTGCTGGTGCCGGCGCGGGACGTGTGGCGGGACGCGTCGTCGCCGCTCTTCCGGTGGGTCGACTACCCGCAGGACGTGCTGCTGGAGGACCTGGGGCGGGCCAGCCGGCTCTGGGCGGAGCTGGACGAAGCGCTGCTCCAGGCGCGGCCCGAGCAGCTGCGGCTGGACACGATCGGCGCTTACGGCTTCCTGCGGCACGCAGGGGTGCTGCACGACGCGGGCTTCGGGGTGCTGCTGCCGGCGCAGTGGCAGCGGCGGCAGGATCTGGGGCTGACGCTGACCACGCACCCCGCGCAGCCGGCGAGCCCGGTGCTGCGGGACACCACGGCGAACCGGGACGCGATCGTGCGTTACCGGTGGGGGCTCGCGATCGGTGACGAGTTCCTCAGCGAGGCGGACCTGCAGGAGCTGGCCCGGGCGAAGGTGCCCCTGGTGCGGCTGCGGGGCCGCTGGGTGCACCTGGACCGGGAGCGGCTGCGGGCCGGGCTCGCCTTCCTCGCCCGCGGCGGGCAGGGGCACATGACGGCCGGTGAGGCGATGCGGCTGGTCCGGCTGGTGCCCGAGGGTGACCTGCCGCTGCCGGTCACCGGGGTCGACGGGACCGGCTGGCTGGCGGACCTGCTGACCGGGCGGGCGGTGGAGCGGCTGGAGCTGCTGGACGCGCCGGCGTCGCTCGCCACGACGCTGCGGCCCTACCAGCGCAAGGGCCTGTCCTGGCTGGCCTTCCTCGACGGGCTCGGGGTCGGGGCGCTGCTCGCCGACGACATGGGGCTGGGCAAGACGGTGCAGGTGCTGGCGCTGGAGGCGCTGCTGCGGGAGCGCGGGCCGCGGCCGCCGACGCTGATCGTGTGCCCGCTGTCGGTGCTGGGCAACTGGCGCCGGGAGATCGGTCGCTTCACCCCGGGCCTGCGGGTCGCGGTGCACCACGGCACGGAGCGGCTGCTGCGCGACGACGTGGACCTGGTGCTCACCACCTATCAGGTCGCCACCCGCGACGTGGACCGGCTCGCGGCGAAGGAGTGGGACCGCATCGTGCTGGACGAGGCGCAGCACGTGAAGAACAGCACGAGCGCCGCGGCCCGGGCGGTGCGGCAGATCCCGGCGCGGCACCGGGTGGCGCTGACCGGGACGCCGGTGGAGAACCGGCTGACGGAGCTGTGGTCGATCGCGGACTTCCTCAACCCCGGTATCCTGGGGCCGGCGAGCATCTTCCGGGCCCGCTACTCGGTGCCGGTCGAGCGTTACGGCGACGCCGACGCGGCGGCGAGGCTGCGCCGGGTCACCCGGCCCTTCCTGCTTCGGCGGGTGAAGACGGACCGGGCGGTCATCGCCGACCTGCCCGACAAGCTGGAGCGCCGCCAGTGGTGCAACCTGACGCTGGAGCAGGCGACGCTCTACAAGGCGGTCGTCGACGAGCTCTTCGTGAAGCTGCGCGAGGGGCGGGCCGGTGAGCAGCGCAAGGGGCTGGTGCTGTCGGCGATGACGAAGCTGAAGCAGGTGTGCAACCATCCGGCGCACCTGATGGGCGACGGCACGCCGCTGGCGGGCCGGTCGGGGAAGCTGGCGCGGCTGGAGGAGATCCTCGCCGCGGCGCTGGACGCCGGGGACCGGGCGCTGGTCTTCACGCAGTTCGCCAAGTTCGGCCACCTGCTGACGCCCTACCTCGCGGCGCGGCTCGGGACCGGCGTGGAATTCCTGCACGGCGGCACGGCGAAGGGTGCCCGCGACGCGATGGTGCAACGCTTCCAGTCCGGGCAGGGCCCGGGTGTGCTGCTGCTGTCGCTGAAGGCGGGCGGGACCGGGCTGAACCTGACCGCGGCGAACCATGTCGTGCACGTGGACCGGTGGTGGAACCCGGCGACCGAGCAGCAGGCGACCGACCGGGCCTTCCGCATCGGGCAGCGCCGCGACGTGCAGGTGCACACCTTCGTCTGCGTCGGCACCATCGAGGAGCGCGTCGACACCGTCATGGCGGAAAAACGCACGCTCGCCGGGGTCGCCGTCGGCAGCGGCGAGGGGTGGCTCACCGGCCTGTCGACCGACGACCTGCTGGATCTGATGACGCTGCGGCCGGAGGCGACCGATGCGTGACACGAGGTGGTCCCACCAGTTCATCGCCATGCTGGAATCCTTGCGGATGGGTACGACATTTTCCGTCGGCCGCCGCTACGCCCGCGCCGGGCACGTGCGCTCGCTGACCATCTCCAGCAGCGTGGTGACGGCGCTGGTGCTGGACGAGGACGGTGCCACGTACCGGTCGCGGATCGCGACCCGGGCGTTCTCCGCCGCGGACTGGGCGCGCATCGAGCGGGCGCTCGCGCAGGAGGCGATCCACGCGGCGAAGCTGCTGGCCGGGCAGTTGCCCGACGACCTGGACCGGATCCTCGGCGGGTTCGGGCTGTCGCTGTTTCCGCAGAGCCTCGCGGACCTGGTGATGGACTGCGACTGCCCGGGCTGGCAGAAGCCGTGCCGGCACCTGACCGCCGCCTGCTACGTGCTGGCCGAGTCGTTCGACAACGACCCGTTCGGCATCCTCGCCTGGCGTGGCAAGGGCCGCGACGAGCTGCTCGAACAGCTGCGCGCGCACCGGGTCTCAGCGCTGACCCACCTCGCCGCCAAAGGGGAACCGGAGCACACGGCGGGCCCGACCGCCGGGTTCTGGACCGCCGGCCCGCGGCTGCCGGAGCCCGTGGCGCCGCTGCCCGGCACCGTCGTGCGCAGCGACGCGATGCTCGACCAGCTCGACGCGCTGGAGCTCACCGTCGGCCGGTTCGAGGTCGGCGACCTGCTCCGTGATGCCTACCGCACACTGGGTTGCGAAGCGAAAGACCCAGCCGGTACCGTCGAAGGCAATCGCGGCTGAAACAGGCCGCGGTCACGGCCGAGAGGCGCTGCGACGAGCCCGGCAGGGCTCGCCACGCTCGGTCGGTGACTACCCTTGACCCAAGGGCGCCTCCTGTCACCGGGAGGTGACCTCAGGCTATGCACAAGTATCTGCAGACGCGCAACGGGATCGAATTCGCCGTTGCCGACCTGTCCCTCGCGGCCGCCGGCCGCACCCAGATCCGCCTCGCCGAGCACGAGATGCCGGGCCTGATGGCGACGCGGCGGGAGTTCGCCGACGCGCAGCCGCTGCGCGGGGCGCGGATCGCCGGATCGCTGCACATGACGGTGCAGACCGCGGTGCTCATCGAGACCCTCGTCGCGCTCGGCGCGCAGGTCCGCTGGGTCTCCTGCAACATCTTCTCCACCCAGGACGAGGCCGCCGCCGCCGTCGTCGTCGGCGCGGACGGCACCGTCGACGAGCCCAAGGGCACCTCGGTGTTCGCGTGGAAGGGCGAGACCCTCGCCGAGTACTGGTGGTGCACCGACCAGCTGTTCGACTTCGGCGACGGCCTGGGCCCGAACATGATCGTCGACGACGGCGGTGACGCCACGCTGCTGGTGCACAAGGGTGTCGAGTTCGAGGCCGCGGGGCGGGTCCCGCAGCCCACGTCCGCCGACTCGGAGGAGTTCGCGCTGGTCCTCGGTACCCTCGCCGACAGCCTCGCCAAGGACAACCGGCGCTTCACGAAGCTCGCCGCCGGCATCCGCGGGGTCACCGAGGAGACCACCAACGGCGTCAAGCGGCTCTACAAGCTCGCCGAGGCCGGTGAGCTGCTGTTCCCCGCGATCAACGTCAACGACTCGGTCACCAAGTCGAAGTTCGACAACACGTACGGCATCCGCCACTCGCTGCTGGACGGCATCAACCGTGCCACGGACGTGATGCTCGCCGGGAAGCTCGCCGTCGTCTGCGGCTACGGCGACGTGGGCAAGGGCGCGGCGGAGGCGCTGCGTGGCATGGGCGCCCGGGTCGTCGTCACCGAGATCGACCCGATCTGCGCGCTGCAGGCCGCGATGCACGGCCTGCCCGTGGTGCGGCTCGGCGACGTCGTGGAGACCGCCGACCTGTTCATCACGACCACCGGCAACAAGGACATCATCATGGCCGGCGACCTGGCCCGGATGAAGCACAACGCGATCGTCGGCAACGTCGGCCACTTCGACAACGAGATCGACATGGCGGGGCTGGCACGGGTCCCCGGCATCGTGAAGAACGAGATCAAGCCGCAGGTCCACGAGTGGACGTTCCCCGACGGCCACGCGATCATCGTGCTGTCCGAGGGCCGGCTGCTCAACCTCGGCAACGCGACCGGGCACCCGAGCTTCGTGATGTCCAACAGCTTCACCAACCAGACGATCGCGCAGATCGAGCTGTTCACGAAGCCGGACTCCTACGAGCGTCAGGTGTACCGCCTGCCGAAGCACCTCGACGAGAAGGTGGCCAAGCTGCACCTCGAGGCGCTCGGCGTGCGGCTCACCGAGCTGAGCAAGGAGCAGGCGGAGTACATCGGCGTGGACGTGGCCGGCCCGTACAAGCCGGAGCACTACCGCTACTGAGGTTCAGCGCTTTCCTCGCAGAACCGCTTGAACCCCTTGAGGTCCATGTGCAGCCGGGCGTGCAACGCCACGTCCGGCCGCCGCTCCAGCAGCTGCACCATGCTGTCGTCCAGTTGCACGACCGCGACCACGTTGGTGTCGTGCTCGCCGAGTGGTTCGAGCCAGAACGACTCGACGAGCGCGTCGCTGTCCCAGCGCACGAACCGGCCCGGCTCGACGTCGTTGAGCACGGCGTCGACCTCGACCCGCCGCCCGCCGATGTCGAACGCGAGGTGCGCCGCGGTGTCGTGCACCGGCGTGACGCCGAGGACCCCGGACATGAACCGGGCGTACTCGCTGAACCGCACCAGGTGCTCGTAGGCGGCCATCGGCGGCACCGCCACCCGCATCGAGTCCTGCGTGACAATCATGGGGACCACCCCCTTCGCAGTTCCAACCGTACGCGCAACACGGGCGACGCAGCCGAGCCGGCCGGCACCGGGCCATCCGCCGGGCCCCGATGTGCCGGGCGCCGACCCGCCGGGGTGCGTCGGTTTCCGGACAGGCCCGCGCCGACGTCGATGCCACGCTGTGCGGAAACGGACGCGGGAGAGCTCGGATGCGACTGACCATGCGCGCGGCGGCGAGCCTGCTGCTGGGGTTCACCGGCATTGTCGTGCTCGGCGCCGGGCTGAACCGGCTGCTGGACGTCGGCACGTGCGCGTCGGGCGGCCCGTCCGTCATCGCCCGGCCGTGCCCGGAGGGCACCACGCTGTGGTCGCTGCTGCTGCCGGTCGGCCTGGTCATCTGGATGGCGGGCCTGCTGCTGAGCGAGGGCGGCCTGGTGCGGCCCGGCACCGGTCAGGTCGTGTGGACCGCGGGGTTCGCCGGTGGCGGGATCGCGCTGCTGGTCAAGGTGCTGAACACGCCGATGGACCCGAACGCGAAGGCCGGCCTGTACGCGGTGATCGCCCTGTTCATCCCGCTGGGCCTCGCGTTCGGCGTCGCCGGGACCGTGCAGCTGATCCGCGCCCGCCGCGGCGACCCCCGCGACCCGCGCAACCGTCCCGGCGGGCCGCCCCGCGCACGCACGCCGAAGGCAGCCGCCGGTGACCCGCACCTGAAGCGCCTGCACCGGCTGCGCAGCATGGGCGCGCTCACCCGCGAGGAGTTCGACCGGCTCAAGCACGACCCGGCCACCGCCGCCGACCGGCTCGCCGTCGTCCAGCGGCTCGCCGAGCTCAAGGCGTCCGGGGTACTGACGGCCGAGGAGTTCGAGGCGAAGAAGCACGCCACCCTGCACGGCGAGCACCGCTGACGGCCGCGACACCCGGCGGGACGGCCGCAGGCCCGGCGGGACGGCGGTGGCGCAGTGAGCCGGCGGACACGCCGGCCGCCTCGGCGCCTAGGATTCCGGGATGCGTATCGGCGTGCTGCTGCTCCCGACCGACCCGTGGCCGCAGACCGTGGCCCGGGCGCAGCACCTCGAGGCGCTCGGCTACGCGCACCTGTGGACCTACGACCACCTGTCGTGGCGGCGGTACCGCGAGCAGCCGTGGCACGCGGCGATCCCCTGGCTGACCGGCCTCGCCGGGGTCACCAGCCGGGTGCGGCTCGGCACGATGGTGACGTCGCCGACGTTCCGGCACCCGGCGTCGCTGGCCAAGGAGGCGATGACGCTCGACCACGTCAGCGGCGGCCGGGTCACCCTCGGTGTCGGCGCCGGCGGCACCGGCTTCGACGCGACCGTGCTCGGCGAGCAGGTGCGCACGCCGCGGCAGCGAGCCGCGCGGCTCGGCGAGTTCATCGAGGTGCTCGACGGGCTGCTGCGGGAGCCGGCGTACTCGCACCGCGGCGAGCACTACGTGGTCGACGACGCGCGGATGCTCCCCGGCTGCGTGCAGCGGCCCCGCCTGCCACTGGCGGTCGCGGCGGCCGGGCCGAAGACGCTCGCGCTCACCGCGCGGTTCGCCGACGCGTGGATCACGTTCGGCGAGCCGGACGCCGCCGACCAGTCGCCGGCCGCGATCGAGGCGGCGGTACGCAGGCAGGCGGCGGTCCTCGACGAGCGCTGCGCCGAGCTCGGCCGGGACCCGGCGACGATCGAGCGGATCTACCTGGTCGGCAACACCGCGGAGCGGCCCCTGGCCAGCGTCGCGGCGTTCGAGGACTTCGTCGGGCGGTACGAGGCGCTCGGCTTCACCGACGTCGTGTTCCACGACCCGCGCCCGGGCGACCCGGTGTGGACCGAGGACCCGGCAATCGCCGACGCCATCGCCGGGCGCCTGCTGCGCTGACCCCCGCTCACCTGCGGCGGCACCATCACCTCACCGTGCGTCCTGCCGCAGCCGCAGGTCCGCGGCCGCCGCGCCGCGGGTGTCGAGCAGGGCCAGCAGCGGCCCGGTAGCCACGGTGGTCAGCACCGCGGTGACGACGAGGATCGTGTACAGGTGCGGGTGCAGCAGCCCGAGCGACAGCCCGACGCTGAGCACCACGAGCGTGGTGCTCAGCCCGCCGGTTTTTCGCCGGTACGGTCACCAGGCGAAGCGCTCCCGGTGCAGCCGCGCGGGCGGCACGCCGAGCGCCCGGGCGGCGCGCAGCACGGCGTCGGTCCAGGCGTCGGGGTGCGACGGACCCGGCCACAGATGAGGGCGAGGCTCCAGGTAAGACAGCAGTCGACCAAGATCCGATGCCCCGACCGGGAGCCTCGCTGTGCTCCTCGGCGTCGGGCCCGCCGCCACCGTTCTGGTTCTCGTCGCGGTGTTGGTCACCCGCGGCGACTTCACCGTGTCGCTGTCTGACGTCGTGGCGGTGTTCGTCGTCTGCGGCGACGAGCGGGGTCGGACAACCAAAGACGTCGAAAGCTGGCCGAGCTGGTCATCGAACGATACCGGGCACCGATGTACCGGAATCCGCTCGCCCGGAACGACGACGTGGGTCTGTCAATGGATGGCGAAGGTAGCCGCCGCGTATCGCGATCCGACGGCTACTATCGCTGCGGCGTGTCAGCCGTTGAGTCCGGCGTAGATCTGCTCGTTGGCCTCGACGACCGGGGTCGGCTTGACGATTTTTACAGCGGTGCCGACCGCCGAGTAGGTCGTCGTCATGGTGTCGGCCTTTTCTTCACCGTGCTCCGGCACCGTGAAGGACACTGCGGTCAGCTTGCCCTCGGCGTCGAGGGTGGCGGTGAACGGTATGGCTTTGGCCTTTTCGGCGAGCGCGGCGACCGAGTCGGCGCCGATGCCACCGACGCCGTCGCCGACCTTCGTCGCATCGAATGTGCCGGTGATCTTCGTGCCGTCCTTCTTGGCGGTCACGATGGCCTTCGCGATGAGCGTCAGGCCGGTCGGGTCCTGCGCGGTGTTGATGAGCAGCTTGTTGAGTGACTGCAGCTTTCCCGGTTCGAAGTGGATCCACTTGTTTGCCGCGCCCGGGATCTGGACGCCGTCGAGCTTGACGTAGTAGTCCTTGCCGACGACCGTGACGCTGGCCTTGAGCCTGGCGGCCGGGATGTCTGCGACCTGAGCCATGTTGCCGGCCGTGGGGTCGACCGACCCCTTGACCTGCGGGCCGCTCTTGGCCTTGGTCAGAAACGCATACGGCTTCGTGGCGAACTCGGCGATCGCCGCCTCGAACTCGGCGGACCCAGCCGCCGGCTTAGCCGAGGCCGACGCGGCTGGTGCCGCTGCTGCCGTGGTCGCCGGTGTCCCGGTCGCGTTGGCCGACGGAGACGAATCCCCACAGCCGGCCAGCAGGGCCGCCGCAGCGACGAACGGAACCGCGATGCGATGCAATACGCGCAAGATGATGCTCCCCTAGGTGGTGGTCGCCGGTCAGGGTACGGCAGCCTTGAGCCACTTTCATCCTGTGTAGCGGCTGGTCTCGACACGGTGTAGGGCGAGGATGGCTTGCACGATCGTGGTGGCTCGGCGTGGGCAGCGGCGCAGCTTCGCCAGGATCTTCCAAGTTTGAGGGTGGCGATCGCGCGTTCGCCGCATGCCCGGATCTTCGCGTGCGCCTTGTTCACTGCCTTCTGCCGGCGCGCTGGAGCCTCGCCCTCATCTGTGGCCGGGCCTGTCGCACCCACCCTGAGCTGCAAGGTCAGCTTGGAAATGACTCACTGGTGGGTGGGGTCGGCCCAGCGGCCGGCGCTGCGGGAGCGGACCGGCTCGATGAAGCGCGGCGCGGCGCTGTGCGGATGGCCGGGGCCCCAGTTCGTGGCGTCGCCGAGCATCTGCACGCGGGCGTTGTCGGTGTACCAGTCGACCAGGTCCGAGTCCGAACGCACGATCCAGGTGCAGCCGGTCTGCGCGTCGGCGGTGAAGTCGCCGTGGCGGATCAGCGGCGGGCGCCAGAAGTAGGTGCCGGGCCACATCTGCCCGAAGTTGTAGTCGAACCCGCCGTCGAGGCAGTACGCCTCCTCCGAGCACGGGTGGTGCGCGAGGGGGACCTCCCGCCAGCCCGGCTTGGCCTTGATCAGGCGGGTGTAGAACCCGGTCTTCTCGTCGCGGTGCAGCAGCTTGATGTACAGCCCCGGCACCGGCGTGCCGCCCAGGTCGAAGCGCATCGGGCTGCCGTCCTTGACGTCGATCCACGGCATGGCCGCGCTGTCGAGGACCACGAGCCGCTGGTCGGGGCGCACCGTCTCGCGGTCGGCGTCGGTGAGGTCGAAGTGCCAGTCGCCATACTCGCGGAACAGCAGGATCTCCGTGCCGGCGGTGACGGTGAGCGGCGGCGTCCACACGCCCTTGGGCGCGGTCCAGTAGCCCTGCGGGCCGAGCGTGGTGCCGCCGATGACGACCTGCCCGGACAGCACGAACCACTCGGTGTCGGCGTGGTGCACCCCGCCGGGGCGGGACCAGTCGCCGGTGAAGCGGACCTTCAGCGAGGCGGAGCCGTCCTCCTCGTCGTAGCTGAGGTTGCGCTGCTCGGCGTCGCCGGTGGCGTGCTGGAACTCGGCGACGTGCCAGATGAGGTCACGCTCATCGACGATCTCCACGTGCGGGCGCATGCGTTGCCTCCGGGCTCGAGCTTCGGATGATTTCCGGTGCGGAATGTATCGCTTACTAGTTTCGAGTACAAGGTGTACCGTCAACGCTCGTGACGCGACCAGGCCGCCCCGCCGGCCCCACCACCGACACCGAGACCGTCGTGCTCACCGCGGCCCTCGACCTGCTGCTGTCCGAGGGCGCCGCGGCACTCACCGCGCAACGCCTGCACCAGGTCACCGGCGTGTCCCGCTCGACGGTCTACCGGCACTGGCCGACGCCCGCGACGGTGCTCGCCGCCCTCATCGACGTCGCACCCACCCCACCCGCCCCACCCTCCGGCGACCTCGCCCGCGACCTGCACCAGGCCGTCGACCAGTTGTGCGACCGGCTCCGCGACCGGCCCGTCGGCGCGTTCCTGCAGGCGCTCATCGTCGCCGCCGCCGCAGACCCGTCCGCGGCGCAACTGCGGCACCGCTACGTCGGCGACCTGCTCGACCCGTTCCACACCGTGCTGCGCACCGCGGGCGTCACCGCCACCGACCGCGAGGACGCCGTCGCCGCGATCGTCTCGCCGCTGCTGCTCGACGCGCTGCTGCTGGACCGCCCCGCCGCCCGCACCAGGGCGCACCGCATCGCCGACACCGTCGCCCGCCGCCTGCACCCGGACCTGGAGGCTGATCCCGCATGACCAACGCCGTCGGGCCCCGCGCCGTCTTCGGTGTCGTCGTGCCCAGCACCAACACCGTCGTCGAGCACGACTACTGGTCCGCCCGCGTGCCCGGCGTCGCCTACCGGGCCGGCTCCATGTACATCCCCGACCCCGTCATGAGCGACGACGCCGGGTTCGAGGCGCTGCTGCGGCAGATCCGCGCCGCCATCGACACCGCCGTGCGCGACGTGCTCACCGCCGAACCCGACCGCCTCGTCATGGGCATGTCCGCGGAGACCTTCTGGGGCGGCGTCGACGGCAACGCCGCCTTTGAACGGCGCCTGCACGACCGCACCGGCCTGCCCGTGACCACCGGCGCCGCCTCCTGCCGGGCCGCGCTGCGCGAGCTCGGGTGCCGGCGGATCGCGGTCTTCTCGCCGTACCAGCCGATCGCCGACCGCGAAGTCGGCCGCTTCTTCACCGAGGCCGGCTTCGACGTCGCCGCGATCACGGGCCTGCGCTGCCCCACCGCCATGGACATCGCCCGCGTCCCCGACGACCGGCTGCGCGCCGTCGTCGCCGGCCTCGACGCCCCGGACGTCGACGCGGTCGTGCAGGTCGGCACCAACCTGTCGTTCGTCGCGCTCGCCGAGCGCCTCGAGGACGAGCTGGGCAAGCCGGTCGTCGCCATCAACACCGCCACCCTGTGGCACGCCCTGCGCTCGCACGGCATCACCGACCGGCTGCCGGGCGCCGGCCGGCTGCTGCGCGACCACTGACCATCGCGCCTTCCCAGAAAGCGTCCCGCCCGCGGCTACGCTGGCGCCGTGGCCCGGATGCTGATCGAGGACAGCTTCACCGCGCCCGGTGGCGGTGTCGCCGTCACCGGCCGCCCGGACGGCGACCTGCGCCGCGGCGACCGGCTCCGGCTGACCACCAACGGCGCCGCCGGGCAGGACGTCACGCACGAGGTCACCGTCGCGCGGGTGCTGCGCCTCTGCGGCCGCCGCCCGGACGGCGTCGCCCCGCACGGGATGAACGCCGCCGTCGAGCTCGACGGCGTCCCGCCCGGGCTGCACCTGCCCGGACTGACGCTGCGCACCGAGTAGGACGGCACCGGCCCGGAAGTGCCGCGGGCTCTGCGACACTGTCCGGCATGGACGACGGCGACGCCCACGGCCCCGACGAGGACCAGCTCAGTGCCGACGACTTCGTCCCGGCCGACGGCGGGACGTGGCACGGGCTGCTGTTCGCCAACCCGGTCGTCGGGCTGCCGCCGCAGCTCACGTGGAGCTTCACGTTCCCGTTCCGGGACGTGGTCCGCGACGACGACGAGGCCGCGCTGGCGCTCACCGTCGAGTGGCTCCCCGTCCCCGCCACCGGCTGGCGGCACCTCGCCGGGCACCACGTGACCTGCGACAGCTTCGCCGAGCCGGCGGAGGCCAGCGTGTACCACTACGTCCACCACCGCTTCGACCGGATCGACCTGCGCCTGGCGGAGCAGGACGGTCACCGGCTGCGGGCCGTCGCCACGGTCGCCGGCGACATCGACCGGCTCGGCGTCGACCCGGTGCGCGCCGACGCGTGGCTCACGTTCGCCGGGATCCTGGTGCAGCTGCCGCAGGTGAGGGACCCCGGCGTCGCCCTCGACCGGCTCGCCGGGCACACCGACACGACCGGGCTCACGTTCTCCCCCGGCCACCCAGGCGCGGCCCTGCGGTTCGTCGCCGCGGCCGACTGACCACAGTGGACCGCGCGCCGCACGTCAGGACGTGACGAGGTCCGCGAGGGCGGTCCGGGCGTCGAAGTCCGACCAGTGCCGCGGCGCGTCCGGGCCGAAGCAGCGCCGCCCGATCACGTCCAGCAGTGCCCGCCGGTCGCGTTGCCCGGCGGACAACCACCGGGCGTGAAGCCGCGTACCCCAGTCAGCCACGTACACCTCCGGCGGCGCGGTGCCGAGGAAGACGTCGAGCGTCGGTGCCAGGTCGTCGATCGGGATCCGGTCCACGGCGGCCGGCAGGACGTGGAACAGCATGATCGGGCCGTAGTGCGGGAACAGCTGCAAGCACCGCTGGCGGACCTCCGGCGCGACCAACGCCGCCCGCAATGCCTCGGCTGCCCCGGGGTGGCCCGACGAGATCGCGGCGGCGGCCCGTACCAGCGAATCCGGATCCGAGCCGGCGAACTGCGACGTGTCGTGGCCCCACTCCTGCAGGGCGAGGACCGCGACGGCCCTGGCCTGCCGGTCCAGGGTGGCGAACGCGCCGCGCAGCCACCCGGCCGCGGCGGGCCGATGGCCGGCGAGTTCCGGGGCGTCGAGCAGGCAGGCGAGCACCGCGCGCAGCGCCCCGGCGGCGACCGCCGGGTCGGGATCCGCGCGGAACCGGGCCGCGGCGTCGTACACCAGGGGCCGCAGCGCCCGGCAGGCGGCGACGTCGGCGGGGTACCCGGGCCGGCGGTCCTCAGGCTCGGCGGCGGCCCCCATCACCGACGCCAACCAGTCCAGCAGCGCCGCCCGCACCGGCACCATGCCGGCGGCGTACCGTCGCCGCGGCACGACCGGCGCCAGGCTGCGCGGGTCGTCCAGCGCGGCGACCGCGAACCGCACCGCCTGCGCCGTCGCGGCATGCACGCCACCCTGGTGGTGCACCAGGAGATACAGGTCGGACAGCGCCTCGCCGCGCCGGTCGGCGTCGCCGTCGAGCAGCGCGGCGAGCACCTCCGGCGTCGACGGCACGCCGGGTTCGTCCTCGTACGCGTGCGGCCCCGCGCTCCAGTCGGTCCCCGCCAGGACGTCCTCCGGTCGCACCGGCCGAGCATAAGCCGTGATCTACGCTTCGCCCGTGTACGAAGGACTCGACGCCGTCGACTGGGCCGGCATGCAGCACGCGTACGGGCCCGCCCGCGAGGTACCGGACCTGCTGCGGGGACTCGTCGACCCGGACCCCGCGGTGCGCGAGGTCGCCCTCGACGCCATGTACGGCGGCGTCCACCACCAGGGCGACGTCTACGACTGCACCCTCGCCGCCGTGCCGTTCCTGCTGCAGGCGCTGACCGCGCCCGGCACTCCCGGCCGCGACGGGATCGCGGAGCTGCTGGCGAGCATCGGCGCCGCCGACGACTGGCCCCTCGACGCCGACGACGACGAGGACTTCGCCGCCATGGTCGAGCGGATCGGGCACGCCCGGCAGCTGATCACCGCGGCCGGCCCCGACCTGCTCGGCCTCGCCGCCGACCCCGACCCCGCGCTACGGGCCGCGCTGCAACCGCTGCTCACGATCTGCGCCGGCGACCCGCGCGTCGCCGCGACGCTCGCCGCACGGTTCGCCGTGGAGGCCGACGCCGGCGTGCGGCGGGCGCTGTTGGACGGGCTCAGCCGCATCGCCGCCCGCACCGGCGACCGGAGCATCGTCGGGCAGCTGCTCACCGTGGCGGCCACGGCACCGGAGGCGTCCACCGCCGCCGCCGCGCTCATCGCGGTCGGCGGCGTCGACCCGGCCCTGGTCCCGCTCGACGGCGCCGCCGACACCCTCGAACGCGCCTACGCCGAGGACGCCCCGCCCGCCGGGTACACCACCGACACGCTCATCGGCGCCGTCCGCGTGCTGTCCGAGCGGGCGAACGAGGGCCGCCGCGCCCCCCACGCCGCCCGCCTCATCGACCGGCTCACCGACGTGCTCGGCCCCCGCGTCGCCGAACGCGCCGACCTCCTGGCGCGGCTGCTGCGCTCGCCGCACCTCGACGTCGTCGACGACGCGCTGTTCGGTGCGGCGAAGCTCGTCGAACGCTGGCGGGGCGAGCACACGCCGCTGGTCCGGCTGTTCGGCGCGCACCTCACGCACCCCGAGCCGAAGGTCGCCAGGCACGCCGCGGACACGCTGCGGCACTGGGCGCCGCTGACCGCGGCCGTCGCCGGCCCCGCCGCCGCCGTGCTCGCCGACCTCGACACCCGGCCGTGGCGCGACGGCCTCCCGGCGTGGGCGGTGCCGTCCCGCGCCGACGCGCCCGGCCTGCACCCGACCCTGGAACTCCTCGCCCGGCTCGGCGACGAGCGGGCCCTGCCGTACCTGCTCACCGCGCTGGCCCTGCCGGCACGGTCCCGCGACACCGGCCACCTGCTGGCCCGCTACCCGCAGCACGCCGAACGGATCGTCGCGGCGCTGCTGCCGGTCCTGCCCGTGCACCGCGCCGGCACCCGACCGCCGGAGTGGTACGGGCTGCACGCCGCGCTGCAGGCGTCCGGTGCGGCGGCGGCCGCGGCGGTACCGTGGCTGCTCACCCGGCTCGACGACGCGTCCGCGACGACGCTCGGGCGCATCGGCGCCGCCGCGGCCGCCGCGGTCCCGGCGCTGCGCGTGGCCGCGACCGGCGACGACCCGAGGCTCGCCGTGGCCGCCGCCGAGGCGCTGTGGCGCATCGAGCGCGCCGACGTCCTGCCGTGGCTGACCCCCAGGATCGACGGCCCGGCCGGCACGGCGGCGCTGCGGGCGATCGCCGCGATGGGCGCCGCCGCGGCGCCCGCCGCACCGTACGTAGCGACGTTCCTGGACGCGCGGGACGCCGGCTGGTGGCGGCCGACGGCCGCGGCCCTCGCCCTGTGGCACGTCAGCGGCGACGCCGAGCGGGCCGCGCCGGTGCTGACCGCGGCGTGGCACGCCAACCCGCGCACCCGGCTCGACATCGCGGCCGCCGCCACGCCCGGCACCGTCGCGCCGTGCGCCGGTGGCGGGCCGTCCGCCGGGGCGCACCCGCTCGCCGCCGCGCTGGCGCCGGTGCTGCGCGCGGAGCTGGCCGAGCCCCGGCGCCACGGCACGGACGGCACCGGCTGGTCCAGCATGCAGGTCACCGCCGACGAGCGCCTCCTCGCCGACTGCCGCCGCGCCCTCGCCACCCCTGAAGGAGTCCAGCCGTGACGATCGAGATCCGTGGCCACGACCCCCGCTGGCCCGGCCAGGCACAGGCCGCCGTCGAGGAGCTCACCACCGCGCTGCCCGGGCTGTTCCCGAGCGTCGAGCACGTCGGCAGCACCGCGATCCCCGGACTCGCCGCCAAACCCGTCATCGACCTGATGGCGGCCACCGCCGCGCTCGACGCCGTCGTCGCCGCCGAGGAGGTGCTGCGGCGGCTCGGGTACCGGCGCCTCGAGACCGGCATGCGGGAGCGGCTGTTCTACCGCCGCGACGGCGACCCGGCCTACCACCTGCACGTCGTCACCGCCGACACGTGGGACATCCGCAACGAGCGCCTCCTGCGCGACCATCTGCTGCGGCACCCCGAGGACCGCGACGCGTACGGCGCGCTGAAACGCGACCTCGCCGCCGCGAGGCACGACGGTGAGGCGTACACCCGCGCCAAGACCGGCCTCATCCAGCGGATGGTCGACGCGGCCCGCACCCGGCAGGGGCTGCCGCTCGTCGACGTCTGGGAGGACTGAACGGGCTCAGCGTCGTGACAGCTTCCCTGCCGCATGATGACCGGCATGCAAGCGGTGATGTTCCACGCCTACGGCCCGCCCGAGGTCCTCGTGCAGGCCGAGCTGCCGGTGCCGGTACCGCGTCGCGACCAGGTCCTGGTGCGCGTGCACGCCACGACGGTCACGTCCGCCGAGTGCGGGATGCGCCGCGGCGAACCCCGCTGGGGGCGGCTGATCCTCGGCCCGCGGCGGCCCCGCAAGGGCGTCCGGGTGCTCGGGCTCGAGTTCGCCGGCGAGGTCGCCGCCCTCCGCGACCTGCTCGCCGGGCAGCGCCTGCGGGTCGTGATCGACCGCACGTACCCGCTGTCGGAGATCGTCGAGGCCCACCGGTACGTCGACAGCGGCCACAAGGTCGGCAACGTCGTCATCACCGTGCCGGGCGACTGAACACGCATCCCCGGCCACCCGCCGACGCACCCCGTCCGGGCTTCGCTGCGCCGGTGACCGACGGCACCACTCCTCATGCTTCCTAGGATACTAGCTGACCGCGGCCACACAAAGTGGATAGCATCGGGGCATGGGTGTGGGCGTCGATGATCTGGAGGCGATGCGCGCCGAGCTGGTCGGGTACTGCTACCGGATGCTGGGCTCGGCGTTCGAGGCCGACGACGCCGTGCAGGAGACCATGGTGCGGGCGTGGAAGCGGGCCGGGTCGTTCGAGGGCCGGTCCAGCGCGCGGGCGTGGGTGTACCGGATCGCCACCAACGTGTGTGTCGACCTGCTGCGGGAGCGGCGGCGGCGGGCGGTGCCGATGGATCTGGGGCCGGCGTCGCCGGCGGCCGCGGTGGTTGGGGCGAGCGGATCCGCGGACCAGCCGTGGCTGACGCCGCTGCCGACGGACCCCGGTGACGTGGTGGCGGCGCGCGACACGGTGCGGCTGGCGTTCGTGGCGGCGTTGCAGCACCTGCCGGTGCGGCAGCGGGCGGTGCTGATCCTGTGCGACGTCCTGTCGTGGTCGGCCGCCGACACGGCCGCGCTGCTCGGGGTCACCGCCGGCGCGGTCAACGCGATGCTTCTGCGCGCCCGGGCCACCCTCGCCGCGCGGCCGGCCTCGACCCGCGCGCAGAAGCTCACCGAGGACGATCGGCAGCTGCTGTCACGGTACGTGGACGCCTTCGAACGCTACGACGTCGACGCGCTGGTCGGGTTGCTGCACGAGGACGCGGTGCAGTCGATGCCGCCGTTCACCCAGTGGCTGCGGGGCGCGGCGGAGATCGGGCGGTTCCTCCGCGGCCCGGGTGCCGGGTGCGCGGGGTCGGTGCTGCTGCCGACGCACGCCAACGGGGTGGCGGCGTTCGGGCAGTACCGCAACCACGGCGACCGGCATCTGCCCTGGTCGCTGCAGGTGCTCGAGGTCGAGGGCGGACGGATCGCGGGGCTGCACTGTTTCCTGGACCCCGAACTGTTCCCGGTTTTCCGGCTGCCGACCGTATATTTCGCGGGCGCCCGTTCGTCGTAACGGCATGGGTGAGAGCAACCGACCAGATGTGGTGTCCCGCGAGGAGTGGCTGGCGGCGCGCCGGGCGCTGCTGATCAGTGAGAAGGAAGCGGTCCGGGCGAAGGACGCGCTGAACCGGCGGCGCCGCGAGCTGCCGATGGTGCGGGTGGACAAGGAGTACCGCTTCGAGGGGCCGGACGGTCCGGTGACGCTGCTGGACCTGTTCGACGGTGAGCGCCAGCTCGTCGTGCAGCACTTCATGTTCCACCCGGACTGGCAGGACGGGTGCGGCAGCTGCACGGCCGCGGTCGACGAGCTGTCCGAAGGGCTGCTGCGGCACCTGCGGGCCCGCGGCACGGTGTACGCCGTGATCGCCCGGGCGCCGCTGGCGAAGCTGGAGCGGTACCGGGCGGAGCGGGGCTGGACGATCCCGCTGTACAGCTCGTTCGGGTCCGACTTCAACTACGACTTCCACGTGACGCTCGACGCGTCGGTGGCGCCGGTGCAGTTCAACTACCGGGGCCCGGACGAGCTGCGGGCGGCCGGCCTGGAGTGGATCCTCGACCCGAAGGACCAGCCGATGGAGCAGCCGGGGATGAGCTGCTTCCTGCGCGACGACCGCGACGGCGACGAGGTGTTCCACACGTACTCGACGTTCGCCCGCGGCACGGAGCAGGTCGGCGGGGCGTACGGGATCCTCGACATGACCGCGCTCGGGCGGCAGGAGGACTGGGAGGAGCCGAAGGGCCGCTCCGGCGCGTCCCGCGGCGCGGTCCCCGACTTCGCCTGAGGCACCCCGGTGGCCGTCCGGCCGACGGGGGCGGGCGGCCACTTTAAATCTTTGGTCGGCGACAGCGGAAAGTTCGCGGATCGCGAACAAAACATCTAGACATGGAAATGAAAGCCTCGTAGATTGGCCGCGCCAGGCATCGGCGTGCCGGGCAACCGCAGGACATCGCCAGCGATGCCCCGCCTGGTGCGCGCACGCCGTGCTGCGCGGCTGCCGTGCCTCCGGGCGGAGCGTCCCGCTCTCCCAGGAGGAACCGTGTCCGTCCCGCCCCGGCGCACGCGCATCCCGATCATGGGTGCGCTCGCCTCCACCCTCGTGGCCACCGCCCTGGTGCTGCCCGCGACGAGCGCGGCCGCCGCGCCGCCGCCGCAGGAGCCCGGCGTCACCCTGCGCACCTTCGACCTGCAGGTGCCGCTGAGCAGCCTCTGCACCCTCAAGCCGGCACAGACGCCGAACGTCGACAAGCTCATGCCCACGATCGACTGGACGACCTCGGCGCAGTTCGGCCTCGAGGACAACTTCCTGTCCCAGGTCATCGGCAACATCAACATCGCCACGGCCGGCAACTACACGTTCCGGCTCATCAGTGACGACGGGTCGCGGCTGCTTGTCGATGACAACGTTGTCATCAACCACGACGGTCTGCACGGCGCGACCTCCAAGGACGGCGCCGTCCAGCTGAGCACCGGGTACCATGCGCTGCGCATCGACTTCTTCGAGGCCGGCGGCGGCCAGCAGCTCACCCTGCAGTGGCAGACCCCGGGCTCAGCGTCGTTCGTGACCGTGCCCAACTTGGTGCTCAGCACCGATGCCGGCGTCGTGCGGGTCACCGCCCCCGGCCGCAAGGAGTGCGAGACGGCCGGCGACTCCCCCGGCGACGGCCTGCCGCTGACCTCGGTGCACCCGAACTTCACGCTGACCAACCTGCGGCCCAACGCGTCGTTCCAGCCGAAGGTCACCGGCATGGACTGGCTGCCCGACGGGCGCCTGGTCATCTGCACCTGGGGCGGCAACGACCAGTCCGGCACGTCGCAGGCCGGCGAGGTCTGGATCCTCGGCAACACCGGCGGCGCGACGTCGCCGGGCAACGTCACCACGAAGCGCATCGGCAGCAACCTCAAGGAGCCGATGGGTCTCAAGATCGTCGACGGGGTCGTGTACGTCAGCGAGAAACAGCGACTGACCCGCCTGGTCGACACCACCGGCGACGAGGTCGCCGACCAGTACCAGACCGTGGCGACGCTGCCGTTCGACGGCAACTTCCACTCGTTCGCGTTCGGCCTGCTGTACCAGGACGGCTTCTTCTACCTGAACCTGTCGGTGTCGATCGACTACGGCGGCGCCACCACCAACCCGCAGGGCATCGTCAACCGCGGCACCACCATCAAGATCAACCCGGCGAACGGGACGTTCACCTACGTCGCCGGCGGCCTGCGCACCCCGCACGGCATCGGCTGGGGCCCGGAGAACGGCATCTTCGTCACCGACAACCAGGGCGGCTACCAGCCGTCGTCCAAGCTGCTGCACATCAAGCAGGGCCGCTTCTTCAACCACTACCTCAACCCGCAGGGCCTGTACGACGACGCGCCCGTCACCCAGCCCGTGCTGTGGCTGCCACAGAACGAGATCGGCAACTCCCCCAGCACCCCGCTGTACATGCCGACCGGCGCCTACGCCGGGCAGTTCCTCATCGGCGACGTCACCTACGGCGGGCTGCAGCGCGCGTTCGTGGAGAAGGTCAACGGCGAGTACCAGGGCGCCCTGTACCGGCTCACCCAGGGCCTCGAGGCCGGCATCTCCGAGGTCGCGCTCGGCCCCGACGGCGCCGTCTACGTCGGCGGGCTCGGCGCCGGCGGCAACTGGGGCCAGACCGGCAAGCTCAGCTACGGCCTGCAGAAGCTGACCCCCAACGGCGCCAACACGTTCGACATGCTCGCCACCCGGGCCACCCCGAACGGCTTCGAGATCGAGTACACCCAGCCGCTGTCGGCCGCCACCGCCTCGGCCCTGGCCACCAGGTACCGGGTGAAGCAGTGGCGGTACGTGCCGACCGCCGCCTACGGCGGACCGAAGATCGACGAGGAGACCCTGACGGTGTCCTCCGCGACGCTGTCCGCCGACGCCAAGAAGGTCACCCTGGTCATCAACGGGCTCAAGGCCGGCCGGGTCGTGCACATCCGCTCGCCACGACCGTTCGCCGCCACCAACGGCCAGTCGCTGTGGAGCACCGAGGTCTGGTACACGCTCAACGCCGTCCCCGGCCAGACCCCGCCGGCCAACCTGGCCCTGGGCAGGCCCGCCACCTCCGACAGCAACTGCGCCACGTCGGAGAAGGCGGCCCGCGCCGTCAACGGCACCACCACCAACGGCAACCTCGACAAGTGGTGCTCGCAGGGTGCCACCAAGTGGCTGCAGGTCGACCTCGGCAGCACGCAGAGCGTCAACCGGTTCGTCGTGCAGCACGCCGGCACCGGCGGGGAGAACACCGCCTGGAACACCCGCGACTTCAACCTCCAGGTCAGCACCGACGGCACCACCTGGACGACCGTCGCGACCGCCACCGCCAACACGGCCAGCACCACCACCCACACCATCGCCGCGACCCAGGCCAGACACGTCCGGCTCAACGTGACCACACCCGCCAGCGACGGCAACACCGCCGCGCGCATCTACGAGTTCGAGGTGTACGGCGGCACCGCGCCACCGACCGGGAACCTGGCCCTGGACAAGGCCGCCACCGCCGACAGCTCGTGCGCCGCGTCCGAGGGCCCGGAGAAGGCCGTCAACGGCGGGGTCTCCGGCGGCAACGCCGACAAGTGGTGCTCCACCGGCGCCACGAAGTGGCTGCAGGTCGACCTCGGCGCGGCGCAGACCGTCAGCCGGGTCGTGCTCAAGCACGCCGGCGCCGGCGGCGAGAACAGCGCCTGGAACACCCGCGACTTCAACCTCCAGGTCAGCACCAACGGGACCACCTGGACGACCGTCGCGACCGTCACCGGCAACGCGCTCAGCAGCACCACGCACGACTTCACCGCGGTGTCCGCCCGGTACGTGCGGCTCAACGTCACCACCCCGACCGGCGACGGCAACGGCGCCGCGCGCGTCTACGAGCTGGAGGCGTACGCGTCCGGCGGCGCCAACCCCGGGCGGGTCGTGCTGTTCGACGGCACCAACATGAACACCTTCGAGGGATCCGGCGGCGCCCCGGTCACCTGGCCGCTGGGCAACGGCGGCGTCGAGGTCCTCGGCGGCGACATCCGCAGCAAGGAGAGCTTCGGCGACTTCAAGCTGCACATCGAGTTCTGGCTGCCCAACCTGCCGTCCGACGTGACCGGCCAGGCCAGGGCCAACAGCGGCATCTACCTGCAGGACCGCTACGAGCTGCAGGTGCTCGACTCGTACGGCGACCCGACCATCGGCATCGACGAGTGCGGCTCGATCTACAACAAGGTCGCGCCGACGAGCAACGCCGCGACCGCCCCGCAGACGTGGCAGACGTACGAGGTGACGTTCCGCGCGGCCCGGTACAACACCTCCGGCGCCAAGACCGAGAACGCCCGGGTCACCGTCGTGTGGAACGGCGTCACCGTCCACAACAACGTCGCCGTCGACGGCCCCACCGGCAACGGCGCCGCCGAGGGCCCGTCGGCCGGCAGGATCCGCCTGCAGGACCACGGCGACCCCGGCGCGAACGTGCACTACCGCACCATCTGGGTCGAACCCGCCGGCTGACCCACCGCCCCACCCCTGCCGCCCGGCGCCGCCGCTCCACGACGGCGCTGGGCGCGTTCGCAATCCGGCCGCAAGTCCCGGCGGCTGATACCGTCCAACCGTGGACCTGTTACGCGTGGAACATCGTCATGAGGAATTGGCTGACGTCGACTTCTCAGGTCAATCGTTCGACACGTTCGGCGCCTACGGCGGGACGTTTGTGCGGTGCGACTTCTCCGAGACGTCCTTCGGCAAGTTCAGTGTGGGGCACCAGGGTCAGACCCGGTTCGTGGACTGCGTGTTCCGGCGCACCCGGTTCCCGCTCGGCAACACGTACCTCGGCAACGCCCGCTTCGAGCGCTGCGTCTTCGACAACGCCCGGCTGCGTCACCTGCGCATCGACGGCAGCGAGTTCGTCGACAACGTGTTCTGCGGCCGGATCTGGCACACCGTCTTCTACGGCGTGCCCGGTCACTGGTCTGCGGGGGCGGACCGGCCCGGCAACGCGTGGCACGGCAACGACTTCAGCAAGGCCGACCTGGTCGACGTCGACTTCCGCGACATCGACCTGCGCGCGCAGCGCTGGCCCGAGGACCGCGACGAGTACGCGCTCATCGACCGTATCGACGAGCGCACCGCCGCCGCGACCGCCGCGATCACCGCCGCCCCGCCGGGTGCGTGGGCAGAGCCGGCGAAGGCGCTGCAGGCGGTCGACTTCCTGCGCACCGGCGTGCAGCGCGACCCGCACGGCTTCGTGCTGGTGCGCCGCCGCGAGCTGTGGCACCGGCTGCCGCCGGCGACCCGCGACCGGCTGTGGGCGCTGCTCGTCACGAACCCCAGCTTCGACGGCTCCGGCGGTTACAGCGACGACCAGGAGTAGAGCGACCGTCCCTGCGCCGCCGCCGACCGGGCCAGCCCGGCGAGGGCGATAAGGCGCTCCACCTCCCACTCCTCCAGCAGGAACCGGTCGGCGTACCCGCGGATCTGCGCCGGCTCCAGCCCCGCCAGGGTCTCGGCGAGCTGCGCGTTCACCCGTACCGTCCAGGGCCCCTCGAACTCGGGATCGGCCGACTCACCGAGCGGCTGGTCCTCGCCGAACTCGCTCGGGTCCCGCCCACCGATCTCCGCGGCGAACTCCTCGACCTCGAGGATCCAGCCCTTGCAGTCGACATGCGGCCAGTTGTTGCCGGCCGGACCGGCATCGAGGTCCATCGCCGCCAGCTCCGCGTCGGTGGCAGCGAAATAGTCCATCAGCACGCCCACGCAGCCGACCATATCGCGCCGGCCCGCCCCCTGCAGCGCGTGCCGCACCGGCGCACGGGCCGTGGTGACGGTGAGCTCGGTCAGGTGCGCCCGGCGACGGTACCGGGTGGCAAGATTGCGGCGTGGATGCTCTGCAGCTGTACCGCACGGAACTTCAGGCGCTGGTGGGTGGCGGCGAGACGCTGCGGGCCGCGGTGCACTGCCAGCGGGCGTTCGGCAGTGACCGGCTGGAGCGCTCGCCGGAGGAGATGGAGCGGCTGATCGGGTTCCTGCCGGGCGGGCTGCGCGACTCGGCGCTGGCGGCGCTGCGCGCGGAGCCGCGGCCGGAGCAGGCGTGGGAGCGGGTCGTGGGCGTGCTCATCGGCGCGGACTCGGTGATCCGGTTCGACGTCGACCAGGCGATCGGCGGGGTCGCCGCGGCCGGGCACGTGGGCTCGTGCGCGGCGCGGCTCGCCGAGGGCATCCGCGACGCGAGCATGGTGCACTGCGTCGTGACGGACCGGCGGATCGTGCTGGCCTCGATGGACCTGGACCCCGTCGCGTTCACACCGCTGACGCAGCTGCCGATCGGCGCGGTGCTGCAGGCCCGGCGGGAGGGGAAGTTCCTGCAGCGCGGCCGGGTCGTGGTCGACTTCGTCGACCTGTCGGAGCTGGCGCTGATGACCGGCGTGTTCGGCACCGGCGGCGCGGACGTGCTCGCCGGCGCGCTGGGCGGGGCCGCGAAGCCCGCGCCGGGTCGGTAGGCTGCCGGGGCGGCCGGGGGGAACGGCCGCCGTCGACATGGGGAGGCATCAATGGCGCCAGGGTTCAAGGTCGATCCGCCGGTGCTGGAGTCGTTCGCCGGCACGTCCGACGACCGCCGGGCCGCCTATGAGGCGCTGCGGCAGAAGATGACCGACATCCGGGTCAACCGGGACGCGTTCGGGCACATCCCGTTCCTCGGCAGCTCGATCTACGACTCCTACGACGAGCACGTCGAGACGTGCGAGGAGGCGGTCACGTCCGCGGCGACCGCGATGGCGGCCGTCGCCGCGGGCATCCGGGCCGTGGTCATCGCGTACCTGGACGGCGAGGCGAAGATCGGCGAGGACCTCGCCGCCATCAACCGGGCGCTCGGCAACTGACATGGAGGGGATCCGATGAGCGCGGAGTACGCCAACAAGCTGGAGCAGTGGTTCAGTTCCGCGCCCGGGCCGGTGCAGGAGGTGCTGCGGCCCGTGTTCGACCCGGCCAACGACATGCTCAAGGCCGTCGCCGGTGACCCGCAGGACCTGGTGCGGGCCGGCCAGCGATACGTGGAGGTCGGCCGGGAGATCGTGGCGATCGCCGAGCGGCAGCGCACCGACCGGCAGCGGCTCGCCGGCGCCTGGGAGGGCGACGGGTATCGGGCGTTCACCGACAAGGCCGCGGAGATCGAGGAGAAGCTCAAGACCCTCGGCGAGGCGACCGGCAAGACCGACGAGGTGCTCAAGGCGGCTGCCGAGGCGTGCGTCGAGGGCGCCAACCTCATCATCGACATCATCGTGACGCTCGTCGCGTTCGCCATCGGCACGCTCATCGTCAAGCTCGCCCTCGCGGCGCTGACGCTCGGGGCGAGCATGCTGGCGTGGGTCGCGGAGCAGATCGTCGCCGGCATCGTGGCGCTGACCCGCATCCTCAACGTCACGATGCAGGTCGCCCGGGTCCTCATGCAGGTCGCGCGGATCTTCAAGCAGATCGCCGAGATCCTGCGCGGCGTCGCCAACCTGCTCAAGGCGATGAAGACCCTGCTGGAGATGCTCGACAAGCTCAACAAGGCCTCGAAGGGCATGGCGAAGCTCGGTGCGTTCTCCACCCGCGCCGGCGCGTACGCCGCGGTCAACGCGACCGTCCTCGGCGGCAACGTGCCGCTGCCGGGCGGCTCGCTGCTCAAGACCGGCCGGGACGCCCAGGACGCGGCCGGGCACGCGAGCGACGCCGAGGACGCCGCCGGCAAGTGACTCCGCTCCCCCGCCCGGTGCACGGCAGACGAGGGACCGGGCGGGCGACGTCCTGGTCGAGGCTGTACTTCGTCCTGATCCCGTGGCAAGGTGCGGCATCGCTCGACCCTTGCCCGGGCTCTGCCACCGCCACAGCCTGAACCCAGACATACCGCCCCAGACCAAGCCGTCGGGCCGGGTCAGTACCAGCCAACCGAGATGAGATCACGTTAGTCGATCTCGATGTCACTGCGGTCGATGACTCCGCCGCCGGAGGCCCGCCGTTCGACGCGTCCGCCCGCGTTGTCGACCTTCGACCGTTCGATCCGGCCGTGGCGGTCCGCCCGGTCGGAGACCTCGCCGGCCCCGCGCAGGCGGATCGGCGACCGCCGGATGACGCCGGCACGGGTCGCGCGCTGCCGGACGGACCGTCGGGTCGCGGTGCCGGTCTGCAGCCAGGCCAGGACTCCCGCGGCGACGATCAGCAGGGCCAGCACGACCGCCGCCGTCCAGGTGAAGCTGTCGGTGACCACATTCGTGAGGATGCCGATGGCCGCGGTCACCAGGACTGCAATCAATGCCATCACTCGCACGATCGGCCCCCTCGCATTGGCTGACGACTATTCTACGCTCGGCCGGACGGCCGCCCGGCTCACGAGGACGGAGGATTCCGCCGCCGCCGGATGGCTGCCAGGGTGGGCGGGGTATGCAGCAACGGGCGGAACGGTTGGTGACGGTGGTTGTCCGGCGCTTCGTCGACAGGGTCGAGGCTGTTGCGGCGCTGCGGCGGTTCACTCGGGGAGGCCGGCGAGAACCGCGGCGGTTGCTCGTCGTCTGGGGTGAGCCGGGCCAGGGCAAGACGGCGTTCCTGGCCCACGTCCGCCGGCCCGGCTGGGCCGTCCTGGACCTGGAGACGACGTTCGACTACCGGGCCTCGAAGGCCGCCTCCTCCGACCAGTTCGCGGAGGCCCTCACGTCCCAGGTACACCTGGCCCTGATCCGCGCCGGGCGCCGCTGGTGGCGGCCGCGCCGGGTCCCGGCGGCCCGCCGGCACGACCACCCTCCCACGTCCGTCGTCATCACGGCCGATCGCCACTCGGTGATCGAAGGGCTGCATCTGCGGATCGATCGAGGTGAGCGCCGGTCGTCGTCGGAGACGCGCGGCCGGGCCCTGGAGGATCTCCGGGCGGCGGCGCGCTTCCTGGGTCGTCGCCGGGCCGTCCTCGCGATCGACACGACCGAGCGGCTCTTCTACCTGGACGAGGAACTCGGCAGCGAAGACGGAGACCATCGCACCGGCAACTGGTTCCTGCACCATGCGCTCCCGGTGCTGTTGGACGCGGCCCCCCGGCTGCGGATCGTGCTGGTGGGCCGGAACCGTCTCGTGGTTCCGGACGCGGCCGAGGTCCAGCTCCGTTCGTGGTCCGCCGACGTCAGCCGCGAGTTCCTCGGCCTGGCCGGCATCGCCGACCCCCAGCTGGCCGGGCTGCTGCACCGCCGGTGCGCGGGCATTCCAGTCTGGATGGCGCTGGCGGCCGACGTCATCCGGGCCGAGCAGGCCGACGGCCGCGCCGTCGGGGCCGACCGGATCGCAGAGATCACCCGGGACGAGCCGGCCCGGGTGTGGCTGCCTCGCGAGTTCATGGCCCGGCTCACCCGGCAGGAACGCGCCGCGGTCGAGGCCGCCGTCGTCCTGCAGACCGTGACCCAGGAGGCCGTGGAGAGCCTCGTCGACACTGCACTCGGGAGCCAGTGGTTCGCGGACCTCTGCAGGCAGTCGTTCATGCACCCCGCGGACAGCGGGGCGGCCGGCCAGCCGGAGGGCCAATGGCGGGTCAACGCGCTGGTGAGCACGGCATTCCGCGCGCACCTGCGGATCGAGTCGCCGAACCGGTTCCGCGCGCTGAACCTGCGCGCCGCGCAGTACCTGCGCACGCTCGCGCCCGGCGGCCCGGGCGTCGCCTACCACCTGTTCTGCGCCGGTGACTTCTCGGCGGCGCCGCAGTGGAGCCGCCGGCTGCGCGAGGCGGTGAACGCCGCCGACATCGCCGGCACCCTCGAGTGGGCCGGCGTGGCCGCCGGCCCCGACGTCGGGCCGACCGTGCGCGCGCATCGGCCCGAGCTGTACTGTCAGGCGGCGCTGGCCCTGGCCCGGGCCAGACTGGCACAGGGCAACGAGCGGGCGGCCAGGGTGTGGGCCCAGCGTTGCCGCCGGATCGCAGCCGAGCGCGGCCTGCGCCTGGAGGCCGGCGAGTCATTGGCGCTCCTGGGCGACGTCGCATTCGGCGCTCATGACTGGCGGCGGGCCGCGTCGAACTATGCGGCCGCCCTCTCCACCGGCGCGACGGAGGACCTGCGCGACCATGCCGGTGACGGCCTGGTGCGCGCCAACCTCGCGCTCGGGCGCCTGAGGGAGGCGCTCGGCGCCGCCGAACAGTCCCGAACCAGCGGCGGTTCGAGCGGCGCCCTGCAACAGGGGCTCGTTCGGTGCGCCCAGGGCTGGTACACCGAGGGGAGCCGGCTCCTGACCGCGGCGGCGCAGGACGACGGCCGGCCCGGCGATCGAGGTCTGGCGCTGCGCGTCATGGCGGCCGCCGCGCTCGACCGCGGCGAGACCAGCCGGGCGCGGGCCCTCGTGGAGCAGGCCGAGAAGACCGTCGCCGACGTCTCGCCACGGGCCGGTCAGCGGCCCTACCTGGACCTTCTCGCTCTGCGGCTCGGCCGTACGAGGAGCGTGCGGGCCATCCGTGACGAGTTCGCCCGGCGCGGCGACCACGCAGGCCTGGGCGAGCTGGAGCTGATTGCCGGCACAGCGGACGCGGCACTGGCCAGGTTCCGTAGGGCGGACGACCGGTTCGGCGTGTGGCGCGCGCGGCTGGCGACGACGGTTGCGGACCGGAAGCAGTACATGCAGGACGAACAGGATCGCGGGAACTACGCGGTGCTGGCGCGCAGCATCTCCTACGATGACGACGCCCGGCTCATGCTGCGCGTGCTGAGCCAGCCCGTTCACCGGTTCACGGGGGCCACCTCGACGACCATCGGCGGCTACAACATCTCGCTGTCCTCGACCGATGGGGAAGCCGCCACCGCCGTCTTCGGCGGGACGCCGATCAGCCTCGGCGGCGCGCGGTCGGGCGACCGCGGCGGCGGCTACGACGATCTGGCCGGCAACGTGGTGATCTCCGATCCGGACATGGTGGAGCAGGACGGCCCGGTCCTGGAGAACGCCGACGGTACCGTCACCCGATTCCCACGGCCCCAGAATGTCCTGCCGCCCCCGGTCCTGCGCGGGTGCGAGGAGCGCCTCGCTCAGCTCATCCGTCACTTTGCCGCCGAGGACGCGCCGACCTGGCGGGCCCGGGCACACGTCGAGCGGGCGTACGTCCGGCTGCTCTTCGCGCGGGTCGACGCATCCGGCGCCGACCTGGAAGAGGCGGCGGACCTGTTCGCGGCTGCGGGCAGCCCGCTCGAGCAGTTCGACGCGGGCCGCGAGCGCGCCCGTGTGCTCGGGCTGAAAGGGCTGTTCCCGCAGGCACTCGACGCCTGCGAGGGGTTGGTGACGATGCTGAAGGGGATCGAGGGTCAGTTGCGCCGCCGGGCCGAGCTCGCCCACCTGCGGGGGCAGCTGGCGCTGCTCGCTGGCGACCGGCCGCTGGCCACCCGCTCGTTCGACGCTGCGCGGCAGCGCTTCGACCGGCTCAAGGATCAGGCACGGAGCGCGGAGACGCTGCTGCAGCTGGCGTACGTTGAGATTGCGGCCGGCCGGTTGCTGGTCGCCCGCGAGCGGCTCCACGAGGTGGACCGGCAGTTCGTACTGGCGCTGAAGGGTGAGAACGACCAGCAGCGCCGCAACGTTCGCCGGCTGATCTCGGGCCTGAGCTGACGGTGGAGCGGACGCGCGGCCTGGCCTGGTTCGCCTTTCCGCAGATGGCCTCCTTGGCGAGGCGGCCATGGTCACCGTGCAGCACGCCGGCGGCGAGGGGCCGTTTCATCCTTTCGGGGTGAGCGGCGGGCGTGCCGGCGGCGGGGACCGTTGCAGAATGGACGGTGCCTCGATCCACGCTCCGAGCGGGAACCGGAGGAGCGATGAACGCCCTGTACAGCTACAGCGAGCCAACGTGCCTGTATGAGCTCAAGCGGGTCGTCCTGGCCGAGTTGGTGCTCGCCGGCCAGCCGGCGCGGACCGTCGGCGTGCCGCTGCAGGAGCTGATGTTCGACCGGGTGGACGCCGACCGGTACGAGCTCGGCCTGCACACGCTCCTTGATGCGGTCGTCGCCCTCGAGCGACGGTAACCGCCGGCCCACCAGGCTGGTCAGGCCGGGGCGTAGAGGGCGGCCACCGCCAGGGCCTCGGCCCGCATCGCCGTGCGGACCTCGGCGGGTTCGGTGACCTCGACCCGGGTGCCCAGGCCGAGGAGGCTGCCGACCGCGTGCGGCACCCCGGCGAATGCGAGCTGCACCGTCGTGGAGGTGCCGTCGTCGTCGCGCAGGTGGCGGGCGAGCAGGCGGCGCGTCATGGTGGCCGCGTCCGGGGCGGTGGTGATGACGACGCGCAGGTCGCGGGGGCGCACCTCGACCCGGTCGCGCAGGCCGGCCCAGGCCGCCTCGAGGTCGAATCCCGCGGGCACGTCGGCCGGCTGCGGCAGGACCGCGCACGCCAGGACGCGGGACACGCGGACCAGGGACGGTTCGGTGGTGACCAGGTACCAGGTGCCCGCCTTGGCCACCAGGCCGGCCGGGGCGACGGTCCGCGGGCGGCGGGTGCCGTCGCTGTCGCGGTAGTCGAGCTCCAGGCGCCGGCCGCGCAGCAGTCCGTCGTGGATGAGCGGCAGCAGCGGCACGGGCTCCCCGGCGCGCATCCACGGGTCGACGTCGACGATGACGTGGCGGCGGCCCTGGGTGAGGCCGCCGCGGACGGCCTGGCCGCCCGCGCCGATGATCTTCTCGATGGCCGAGTCCAGGGCGTCGCCGAGGCCGAGGTCGCCGGCGAGCCGCGACTGGCCGACGGCGAGACCGGCGCCCTCGGCGCGGCTGAGGTTCACCAGGCCGGTCCGGTACGTGTCCAGCAGCCGGATCCCGCCGTACCGGCCGCGTTCGGTGTACACGGGGATCCCCGCGGCGCTCAGCGACTCCACGTCGCGCAGCACGGTGCGCACCGAGACGCCGAGGCGGCCGGCGAGCTCGGGCGCGGCGGCGTCGGGGCGGGCCTGCAGCAGCAGGACCAGCGACAGCAGGCGGTCGGCGCGCACCCGCCGAGCATAGTCCGGCAAACATGACAGGAGGTGTCGTGTTTGTACGGCGATGCTGGCTGGCATGCACGCACCCATCACCGGCCCGTACGACCTGGCCCGGCAGAACGAGTACTTCGGCGGCTGGACCCAGCCGGTCGGCGACGCCCGCACGATCGTCATGGCGTTCCCGGTCGAGGGCTGGACCCACTCGGCCGCCGTCCTCCTGCGGCAGGACACCCCCGGCACCGTCACCGGCGAGGTGCAGGGCCCCGCGGCCGCGTGGCGGCAGGCCCTCGAGGCGCTGTCGCTGGACGTCGACGGCAGCGGATACCCGCAGGTCGGCGAGCGCGACCCGGTCATCGGCGCGCTGCAGCGGCGGCACGCGTACCTGCGGCCGGTGCTGTTCCACTCGCCGTACGAGGCGGCCTGCGCCTTCATCATCGGCCACCGGCTGCGCATCGAGCAGGGCCGCGCGATCCGGCAGCGGATGGCCCGCGCCCACGGCGAACGGTTCGAGGTCGCCGGCACCACCATGCACGCGTTCCCGTCGCCGCAGGCGCTGCTGCGGCTCGGCGCGTTCCCCGGGGTCAACGAGGAGAAGATCACCCGCCTGCACGGCGTCGCCGAGGCCGCCCTGGACGGCCGGCTCGACCGGGCCCGGCTGCGTAGCCTGCCCGTGGCCGAGGCGCTCGCCGGCGTCAAGCGGCTGCGCGGTGTCGGGGACTTCTTCGCCGTCGCGATCGTGATGCGCGGCGCCGGCCTCGTCGACTCGCTGCCCGGCGACGAGCTGACCAGGGCCGGCATCCAGCGCTGGTACGACCTGCCCGCCCCACCCTCCGGTGCCGAGGTCGCGCGGCTGGCGCAGGCGTGGCAGCCGTACCGGATGTGGTGCTCGGTGCTCCTCCACGCCGCGGAGCGGCGCGCCCGGGCCGCAGCTCTATAGAGTTGGCGGGTGGCGCGCGTCAGGCAACCGTCCCCGCAGACCGCGGCCGTCCTGCGCGCCCTCGCCGCGGACCCCGCACAGTGGCGCTACGGCTACGAGCTCGGCCAGCAGGTCGGGCTCAAGGCCGGCTCGCTGTACCCCATTCTCATCCGGCTCGCCGACCGTGGCCTGCTGGAGGCGTCCTGGGAGAGCGACCCGCCGCAGGGCAGGCCGCCGCGTCACCTGTACCGGCTGACCACCGCCGGACTGGAGACGGCCACGGCCCTCGCTCCGGCGGCGGCCCCCGCACCACGGACCCGGCCCGAGCCGCGGGGTGCGTGGTGACCGACCCGCTGCTGGCGATCGTGGTGCGGCTGCTGCCCGCCCGGCACCGCGACTGGGGCGTGGCCATGCGGGCCGAGACCGCCGCCCTGCCGCCCGGCCTGAAGCGGTGGGCGCACACCCTCGGCTGCGCCGGCGCAGTCCTCGCCCAGCCCGCCGCACTGCGGGCCGTCGGCTGTCCGCTCGCCGCCTTGGCGGTGCTCGGGGTGGTGCTGCGCTGGTCGGCCGGGATCGCGGACGCCCCGCTGCGATGGGCCCTCGTCGGCGCCGTCGCGCTGCTGCTCACCGTGGCCTGCCTGGGCCGGACCGTCAGCCCGGTCGGCCCCGGCGCCGTGGCCCGTGCCGTGCGGGCCGGCGTCGCCGCGCTCGCCGCGACGGTCACCGGCCTCGCGCCCCGCGTCCGGGCACCGGCGGGCACTGCCGGTCCCGTGCTGCGTGCCCGGGGCATCGGCGGGCAGGCGCGGCCCGGCGACTAGGCTGGACCGGTGCTGATCTTCGGTTGGGGCTGGCGGGTGAAGCACCTGCGCACCCTGACCCTGCGCTGCCCGCACTGCGGCAACACCGTCGCCCACCCGCTGTACAAGCGGGTCCTGAAGCTGTCACTGTTCTTCGTGCCGCTGATCCCGCTGCGGGTCAAGCACACCGTGCAGTGCACCGCCTGCGGCGCCCAGCGCGACGTCGACCCCTCGCACATCGGCTGAGCCCGCGCGATCAAGGCTTGCGGGCGATGCGGTATTCGAGGGTGAGGAACGGCAGGCCGAACAGGGTGAAGGCGTGGTCGGCGCGGAGTTCTCCGTTGTCGACGTAGACATCGAGGGTTTCGGTGAATCCGTGGACGGCCAGGGTGGTCAGGTCGCGGGTGTCTGCGTCGACGTAGCTGAGGTAGTGCCCGGTCTGCCCGTCGCTGCCCCGGCTGGTGAGCCGGAGCCCGCCGCCGGGGCGTTGCTGGGGTGCGAGGGTGGCGGTGAAGTTCGCCTGAGGGAGCGGGAAGCCGACGCTGACGTAGCCGCGGTCGTGGTGCCGGTACGTGGTGTAGATGCCCACGTAGATCGGTTCCCCGGTGAGGGCGTTGCTGCGGATCCAGCCGCGGGTCGACACCGCCGGACTGCCGGGCGCCGTGATGGTGTCGATGCGGCTGTGCACGCCCTGTTGTGCCTCGCGCTGGTTCATGGGCACGTTCGCTTGGCCGAGGGGCCGGGCGACCAGGGTGCGATAGAGCAGGTAGCCGGGTCGGACCCAGGGGCGCCACCGCGGCACGATGTCGAGGGTGAACCGGGTGGTGTGCTCGTAGAACTCCCGCACCAGCGGGGCGACGGCGGCCGGCTCGAACTCCGGCCCGGCGAGGGCATCGAGGTCGGCGACGATGCCGACGTCGGGGGTGGCCTCCTGGTAGCTGCCGCCGGTCGCTTCGGCGAGCGCGCGGACGTATCCGGTGCCGACGTACCGGGTCCGCGCCTCGAGCGGCACCACGAACGGCAGCCGTTCCGCGGGCACCCTGTCCGCGACGAGCGCCACCTGCGGCTCCCGGAACAGCAGCTGTGACAAGGTGCGGAACGCGACGACGGTCGCCGCCGCCACCTGGGCCGGCGGCCGGTCGCGCAGCGCGGCGCCGACGGCGAGGCCGACGACCGGGCCGAGCGCGACCTTCTGCGGGCGGACACCCATCGCCCCGGCGACCGTGCCGCTGGCCACACCGACGGCCAGCGGGTTTGCACCGGCCTTGCCGGCCACCCAGCCGATCGGCGCCGCCAGCGCTGCGCTTGCCGCGATCCTGGACCAGGCGGCGGGGATCTCGTTGGGTCGCCGCCGGGCCCTGGCCGCCGCGTCGACGGTGGCCAGGGCGGCCGCGCCGAGCAACGCCCCCTTGACCGCACGGCGCGATCCCTGATGCGCACCGAGCGCAGCGCCGGCCAGGGCACCCATCGCCGCGGCGAACCCGGCAGCTTGCACCCGTTTGACGTCCACGGCGTCTGTTGTACACGCTGCGCCCGCCGAACCGCATGTGGAACAGCCCGGACGGACGGACCGCCGCTGGTCCGGCCGCCTGCCTACGACCGTGCGACCGGCGCGACCCGGTCCGCCAAGACCGGTGAAGCGCCCGGTGAAGCAGCCGGTGAAGCGGCCGGCGACACCCTGGCGACGGCGAGCAGCAGCACCCCGCAGCCGGCGACGACGACCCAGCCCGCCCGCGACGCCCCCGCCAGCCCACCGGCGCCCGTCCCGGCCACCAGTCCGCCGGCGACGGCGACGCCCAGTGCGGCGCCGAACTGGCGGGCGGTCGACGTGATGCCGCCCGCCACGCCGGCGCGGTCCGCGGGCAGGCCGGCGACGGCGGTGTTGGTGATCGGCGCGTTGGCGAAGCCGACCCCGACGCCGAGCAGCAGGTATGCCACCGGCAGCGCCGTCCGGTCGTGCAGCGGGGTCAGGCACAGCCCGCCGGCCACCGTCGACGCGCCGGCGACCAGCAGCGGCAGGCGCGGGCCGGACCGGCCCACGAGGCGGCCGGACAGCGGCGCGCACACCGTCGCGGCGAGCGCCATCGGCAGCGTGACCAGGCCCGCCGCGGCGGGCGACAGGCCCCGGGCGTGCTGCAGGTACAGGGTGCTCAGCAGCAGCGTCACGTTCAGCGCGACGAACACGACGACCGCGCCGAGCACCGCGGCGGTGAACGGGGCGCGCCGGAACAGCCGCACGTCGATGAGCGGCTCCCGGCGGCGCAGCGACACCCGTACGAACGCCGCGAGGGTGGCGGTGACCAGGACGGCACCGGCGAGCACGGCCGGCGACGTCCAGCCGGCGTGCGGGCCCTCGATGAGCAGGGCCACGGCCCCGCCGACGAGCCCGATCAGCAGCAGCTGCCCCGGCACGTCGATGCCCCGCGGCCGCGGAGCCCGCGACTCGGGCACGTAGCGCGCGGTGAGCAGCAGGACCACCGCGATCAGCGGTACCCCGGCCCAGAAGACGGACCGCCAGCCGAGCGAGGACACGAGCAGCCCGCCGGTGACCGGGCCGAGCGCCATGCTCGCGCCGAAGATGGCGGCCCAGACGCCGATCGCCCGGGCGCGTTCCTTCGGGTCGGTGATGACGTTGACCACGATCGCGAGCGCGACCGGGCTCAGCATCGACCCTCCCACGCCCTGCACGATCCGCGCGGCGACCAGCGCCTCGACGGACGGCGCGGCGGCGCACGCCACCGACGCGGCGGCGAACACGACGAGCCCCAGCTGGAAGACCCGCCGCCGGCCGAACCGGTCGGCCAGCGCGCCGGAGGAGATCAGCAGGCCGGCCAGCGCGAGGGTGTACGCGTCGACCGTCCACTCCAGGCCGCGGGTGCCGACGCCGAGGCCCGCGCCGATCGACGGCAGCGCCACGTTGACGATCGTCGTGTCCAGCCCGACCACGAACAGGCTCATCGAGCAGATGGCGAGGACCAGTCGGCGGCGGGCGGGAGAGGGTGGTTGCGGGGTTGTCATGGCGTCGATCGTCGCCGCGGTGGCGCCCGCGGCCGCGGCGGCTTTGCGGAAACTGCAAAAATACCGGGGTGGACGTGGCGCGGCTCATCAACGACATCGGTCCGCGGCTGCGGGCGCTGCGCCACCGGCGCGGGCTGACCCTCGAGGCGCTGTCGGCGCAGACCGGCGTCTCCGTCAGCGCGCTGTCCCGCCTGGAGGCGGGCAAGCGCCGCCCGACGCTGGACCTGCTGCTGCCGCTCGCCCGCGCCCATCAGGTGTCCCTCGACCAGCTCGTGGACGCGCCGGCGACGGGGGATCCCCGCGTACACCTGAAGCCGCGGCGCAACCGCAAGGGCAGCGTGGTCGTGTCACTGACCCGGTACCCGGGGCCGGTGCAGGTGTTCAAGCAGGTGCTCGGGCCGAGCGAGCCGAGGCTGGTCACCCATGCGGGGTACGAGTGGCTGTACGTCCTCGCCGGTGACCTGCGGCTCATCCTCGGCGAGCGGGAGCTGGTGCTGCGCCCGGGCGAGGTCGCGGAGTTCGAGACGAACACGCCGCACTGGTTCGGGCCGGCCGGGGAGCAGGCGGTGGAGATCCTGCACCTGTTCGGCCCGCAAGGGGAGAAACCCCGGGTCCGCGCCCGGCCACGGCCGTGAACAGACGTGCGGTGCCCGGCGAGACCGGGCACCGCACGACGAGCGATGTTCAGGCGGCGACGGGCTGTGCCCGCACCACCGCGGCCGCGCGCTCGCTGCGTTCGGTGAGGTATCCGAACAGCAGCCCGAGCGTGGCCCAGGTGACCGCCTGCGTGCCCAGCGACGCGAGCCGGAACCGCCACAGCAGGACCGGGGCGAAGCCGTCGGGCACCTCGTTGACCGCCGGCAGCAGCGCGATCGCGGCACCGACGACCACGACGGCGCCGAGGACCCCGGCGATCGTCGCGTTCCAGGTGCCGAGGCGCGGCTGCAGCGACCGGCTGACGACGATCGCGCCGATGACCGCGGCGACCCCGATGACCAGCATCAGGAAGTACAGCCCGGTGCGCTGCTGCAGCGTGTCGGCGTTGCCGGTGGCCGGCGGGTTGGCCGGGTACTTCAGGAACGGCACCAAAGCCACCCCGACAAACCCGGCGAGGGCGACGATCCCGGCCGTGGCGCGGGCGCTGATCCGCCCGATCCGCCCGAGCGTGACCGCGACCGCGATGGCGAACAGGCCGCCGAGGGCGACCCCGTACACGATCGAGGCGGTGGCCAGGCCGAGCGTGCTCTGCACGGTCCGGCTGAACGGCCCGTGCTCGTGGCCGGCGGCCTGGGCCTCCTCGAACGCGATCGCGTCGTTGATCGGGCCCTCACCGAACAGGTAGGCGAACAGGAACGCGGCCACGCCGGCGGCAGCGCCGACGATCATCCCGCGGACCAGCAGGGTACGGGCGCTCATGGTGGCTCCCCGGCTCAGTGGCAGGGGAAGCCGAGCAGGTGCCGACCGTCGTGGACGAACTCGTGCACGGCCTCGCCGGACACGAGCGAGGTGATGCCCTGCTCGGCGCCGACGAAGTAGAGCAGCACGACGGCGAGCACGACGCCGAAGGTCGCCCACGGCAGGATCTGCCGCAGCGGGATCGGGGCCGGAGCCGTGACCGGGGTGGGAAGAGCCGAGATCGTGGCCATGCTGATGCAGCCTCCTGCGGGATTTCGCGTCCCATCGAGCGTTGTCGTGGCGGTGGCCGGGTCTGACTCCCACACCTCGTGGTTACAGCGGCGCGACCGTGCCGGGCTTGCACCGGCTTCCGTTCACCGTCACGTTGATGTTTCGGACGGTACGGACGGCGTACCAGCGTGTCAATCGACGCGCGGCGCCGCCACCCTTCCGATGCCCCCGCGCCGCAGGTCACGGCGCAGGCGGCCCGCGGGTGTGCCATCCGAAAGGTGATCAGCTTCTCGGTGCGGATCAGCCTGTCACCGGCAGCGCGGCCAGGTCCGTGCCGACCCGGTGCAGGCCGTCGAGGCGCCGCTGGAGGGTCTTGCCGCTCGGGCTGAGGAACTCGTCGTACTTCGCCCACACCGCGCCGGAGGTCGTCGCGGCCGCCGACCGGCACTACCCGTGGGCGTTCAAGGCGACCGGCGCGGCGCCGCCGAAGACGAGGCATGTGTCGCGCGGCCGCATCGTCTTGCCGTCGCAGGTCGGGCGGTACTCCGCGATCCGCCGCGACGACTCCTGCGCCCGCTGCGCCGCGGTCGTCGAGCCGCTGGCCAGCATCTGCCATCCGATCAGCAGGAGCACCCCCGCCAGGACGAACCGGACGACCAACCCCGTATGCCGTGATTTCACGGTGAGATGTATAGCAGCCGATGGCCGGGCGTAGGGGGCGCGGCAGCGGCGCGGGCGGCCCGGCCAGTAGGCTGGCCGGGCTTCGGTTCTACGACTGGACACGCACGGGGGGCGTCGATGTATCCGGATCAGGAGGCGGTGCAGCGGATCACCGCCGAGTTCGAGCAGCGGCAGCGGACGATCGAGACCGCGACCGCCGACGCCCGCGCCGGGCGCACCGTACACGAGGCCGAGGGCGGGGCCATCCGGGTCACCGTCGACGGCCGGTTCCGGGTCGCGGAGCTGTACCTCAGCGCGTACGCGGTGCGCGACCCCGACCTGGGTGCGCTCATCGTCACGGCGGTCCGCGACGCGATCGAGACCGCCGAGGGCGAGTTCCGCCGCACACTGCTCGGCGAGCTCGACCCGGCCACGTCGGGCCTGCTGCAGTCGCTGGAGGACCTGGGCCGCATGCTGCAGGACGGCGGCGGCGCCGGCCTGTTCCCCCGCGCGCCGGTCGGCGGGGCGGCCACCGCGGCCGGCGCCCGACTGGAGAAGGTGCTCAACGAGCTGCCCGACCGCATGGCGCAGGCGCAGGACCGCGCCGGCGAGTTCGCCACCCGCCACTTCACCGGCGAGGCCGCCGACCAGTCCGTCGCCGCCACGGTCGACGGCGCCGGCCGCCTCACCGAGGTCCTCGTCTCCGCGGCCGCGACCCGCCGGCTGGACAACTTCACCCTCGGCGAGCGGGCCGCCGAGGCGGTCAACGCCGCCCTCGACGCCCTCGACACGGCCCGCGCCGCGCTGCTGTCCACCGACGGCGACGAGCCCGACCTGCAGGGCGCCGAGGAGCTGTTCGCGTACCGGATGGACCAGCTGCAGCTGCGCCTGGACGCCATCGAGTCCAGCCTGCGCGGCATGGAGTTCTGACCGATGCGCATCATCGAGGGCGCCGGGGTGTGGACCGCACCGGCCGGGACGGGCACCGACTGGGTGGAGCAGCTGCGGGTGCCGGACCTGTCGGTCGGCACGTACTGCATCCCGGCCGGCGGGGTCGACGACCAGAGCCCGCACACCGAGGACGAGATCTACGTCGTCACCTCGGGCCGGGCCCGGATCGTCACCCCGGACGGGTCGGCGGACGTGGCGCCCGGGTCGGTCGTGTTCGTGCCGGCCGGCGAGGAGCACCGGTTCGTCGACGTGACCGAGGACCTGACTCTGCTGGTGGTGTTCGGCCCCGCGTACGGCAGCCGAAGCTAGTGCTGTGCGTGGTGGGGCGGGCCTCAGCCGGCGAACCGACAGAGAACCCGGCCGGCGTTCGTGGACACCGCACTCGCCGCCGACGCGCCTACGTGCCGTTGAGAACGTACGCGCGGTCCGGGTTCACGGTGACGGCCACGTTGGTGCCGACGGTGAGCAGGCCGTCGGGGTCGGGGCCGGCGTCGGTGACGTGCAGGGTGCCGCTGATGGTCTCGACCTCGTAGTCGACGCTGTGGCCGTGGAAGGTGGAGCGCAGCACGGTGCCGATGCCGCCCTCGCCGGCCGGGCGCAGGGCGATCGTCTCGGGGCGGATCATCAGGTACGCGCTGGCGTTGTTCGCGCGTACCGCCGGGTGGGCCGGCACGGTGAGCCGGGTGCCGAGGGCGTTGACCACGGCCGTGCCGTCGCTGACGTGCTCCGGGGCGACCTCGATGAAGTTGGCCCGGCCGATGAAGTCGGCGACAAAGATGGTGGCGGGCCGGAAGTAGATCTCCGCCGGCGCCGCGACCTGCTCGACGCGGCCCTTGTTCATCACCACGATGCGGTCGGACATGCTCATCGCCTCGTCCTGGTCGTGGGTGACGTACAGGCTGGTGATGCCGAGGCGGCGCTGGATGCGGCGGATCTCGGCCCGCATCGCGCCGCGCAGCTTGGCGTCCAGGTTGGACAGCGGCTCGTCGAACAGCAGCACCTTCGGCTGCATGATGAGGGCGCGGGCCAGGGCGACGCGCTGCTGCTGGCCGCCGGACAGCTCGTGCGGGGCGCGGTGCTCCAGGCCGACCAGGTTCATGCTGGTCAGGGCGATCTGCATGGCACTGTGCACGTCGTCGTGGGCGCGGCGGCGCAGCTTCAGCCCGTAGGCGATGTTCTCCGCGACGCTGAGGTGCGGGAACAGCGCGTAGCTCTGGAACACCATCGCCATGGTGCGCCGCTGCGGCGGCACGTGGTCGATCGGCGCGCCGTCGAGCAGGACGTGGCCGCTGGTGGCGGCCTCGAAGCCGGCGACGATGCGCAGGGTCGTGGTCTTGCCGCAGCCGGACGGGCCGAGCAGCGTGATGAACTCGCCGGGGTCGACGTCGAGGGTCACGTCGTCGACCGCGGTGACGGCGGCGGACCTGCCGGGGAACGTCTTGGTGAGCCGGTCGAGCCGCAGCCGGCCGGCGTCGGTGCGGCGCGCCGGGGCGAGGCGGTCGTCGGGCTGGTGCGTCACCGTCATCGTTGTTTCCTTCCGGCGGGTGCGGCGGTGCGGTAGAGGGTCACGGTGCCGCCGACGAGCAGGCGGATGAGCCCGAACCCGGCCAGGACGATGGCGGTGAGCACCGTGCAGTAGGCGAACGCGACCCCGTAGCGCCCGGTGTTGGCGGCGCTGAGGATCTGTGAGGTGATGATCTTCGTGTTCGGGGTGACCAGCAGGATCACCGTGGAGATCGACGTCATGCTGCGGGCGAAGCTGTAGCTGAGGCCGGTCAGCAGCGCGGGGCGGATGAGCGGCAGGACGACGGCGCGGAAGGTGCGGAAGGACCCGGCGCCGAGGTTCACCGACGCCTCCTCCAGGCTCGGGTGCAGCTGGGTGAGGGCCGCGCCGCCGGTACGCAGTCCCGCCGGCACGCTGCGGGTGATGTACGCGAGCACGATCGCCAGTGACCCGCCGGCGACCGCGGTGCCGCCGACCAGCCCCGGCAGGACCAGCAGGTCCCCGATGTACCGGTCGGGCCGGTAGGCCAGCAGGTAGCCGATGCCGAGGACGGTGCCGGGCACGGCCACGCCGAGGGTGCCGGCGAAGTCCAGCCAACCGGCGGAGCGGCGCAGGTGGCGGGTCACCAGCCAGGCGATGAGCAGCCCGAACACCCCGGCGATCGGGGTGGCGACGGCCGCCAGCAGCGTGGTGTCCTGCAGCGCCGAGCGGCCCGCACCGAGCAGCACCTCACGGAAGTGCTCGAAGGTCACCGTGTTGTCCACGCCGAACACCCGGGTCACCGAGCCGACGACGACGGTGCCGTACAGGCTGACCACCAGCAGCGCGACGAGCACCGCCAGCCCGAAGATCGGCCACCGCGCCCACCCTGTGATCAGGTGGACGCTGCCGGACGGCCGGCCGGTGATCGTGGTGCGGATCTTGCGGCCCAGCCAGTACCGCTGCGCCAGGTACAGCCCGACCGACGGCACGAGCAGGATGAGGCTGTACACGGCGGCGCTGGTGGTGTCGTATTCGCCGGTCACGGCGAGGTAGGCGCGGCTGGCCAGCACGGTGTAGTCACCGCCGAGCGCGAGCGGGTTGGCCAGGTCGGCGATCGCCTCGACGAACAGCAGCAGGAACGGCGCGGCGAGGCCCGGGGCGAGCAGCGGCAGCTGCACGGTGCGGAAGATCTGCCAGCGGCTCGCGCCCATGTTCATCGCGGCCTCCTCCATCGCCGGGTCCAGGCCCCGCATCATGCCGAGCATGCCGAGGTAGGCGACCGGGAACAGCGACAGCGACAGCACGAACACCAGGCCGTCCAGCCCGTAGATGTCGTAGTCGACGCCGAGCAGCCCGTGGGTGACGGCGCCGCGACGGCCGTACAGGACGATCGCGGCGGTGGCCACGGCGAACGGCGGGCTGACGACGGGCACCAGCGCCACCACGTGCAGGATCCGCTTGCCCGGCACGGCCAGCCGGGTCTGCACGAACGCGAACAGGAAGCCCAGCGCGGTGCCGAAGCCGCCGACGAGCAGGCCGAGCACCAGGGTGTTGCGCAGGATCGTGAGGTCGACCGACGAGGTGGCGAACTCGGCGTACCGGGGCAGCGCCGGACCGGACAGCGCGGTGGACAGCACGGCGGCCAGCGGGTAGACGCTGCCGACGACGACGAGCAGGACGCTGGCGGCGACCGCGGCGACGACGCCGATGTCACGTGAGCGGCGGCGGGGGCGGGGGCGGGGCCCGGCCGGTTGTGGCTGGGCCTGCGGGGACTTTTCGAGCAGGGTCATGGGGGGTCCTCCTGGCGACGGGCCGGCGCCGGCCGGCCACCCGGGCGTGCGGGTGGCCGGCCGCGCCCGGGTTCAGGACTTCGGGGCCTGGGCGACTTCGGCGTCGAACCGCTTCGTCAGGTCCTTCTTCGCCCGGCCGGCCGCCGCGACGTCGTAATCGACGAGCTTCACCTGCGACAGGTCGACGGTCTTGTCCGACAGCTTCGCCTGCGGGTTCGTCGGCACCTGGTACGACTTGACGGTCGGGCCGATCTCCTGTGCCGCCGGGGTCAGCGTCCAGTCGATGTACCGCCGGGCGCTGCTCGGGTTGTGCGCGCCGTGCACCAGGGCGACGCCGCCGACCTCGTAGCCGGTGCCCTCCGACGGGAAGGTCAGGCTGAGGTCCTTGAACCCCTGTTCCTGGGTGGCGACGCAGTCGTGGGAGAAGATGACGCCGACGCCGACCTCGCCGCGGGCCGCCTGCTGCGCCGGGGCGATGCCGGACTTGCTGTACTGCAGCACGTTCGGGTGCAGGCGTTTCATGTAGTCCAGGGCCCCGTCGGCACCCTGGTGCAGCGCCGTCTGGGTCCACAGCATCGTGTACGCGGTGCCGGACGTCGACGGGTGCGCGATGCCGACGTCCTTGGCCAGGCCGGGGTTCAGCAGGTCCTGCCACGACCGGGGCGCGGCGACCTTCTTCTCGGCGAGGATCTTGGTGTTGTTGCAGAAGCCGAGGACCCCCACGTACACGCCGGTCCAGAGGCCGGTGGGGTCCTTGTACCGGGCGGGGATGGTGGCGGCGTTCGCCGACACGTACGGGTCGAGCAGGCCCTGCTCGCCGGCGGCGACGAACCCGTCGGCGGGCCCGCCGTGCCAGACGTCGAACTCGGGGTTGGCTTTGCCGGCCTGCAGGCGGGCGACGGTCTCGCCGCTGGACAGCCGCACGAACTCCGCCTTGATCCCGGTCTCCTTCGTGAACCGGGTCGTCATCGCGCTGCACCACTCTTCGGTGGCGCCGCAGGCCACGACAACCTTGCCGGAGTCCTTGGCGGACGCCGGGTTGCCGGCGTCGGAACGGGCGCAGCCGCCGGCGGCGAGCGCGGTCGCGGCCAGCAGGACCAGTACGGCCCTGACACGTCGGTGCTGAGGCGGTGCCATCGACTCGACCTCCTTGAGCAGCCGGTGTCCACCGGCGGGGGGTGTGCCGGGCGGGGGCCGGCGGGGACGAGGTCAACGTATGCGGCGGGAGAGGGCACCGCGGTGACAGCGAGGTTGGCTTCGGTGACAGCCGTGTTACCGGCGTGATCCCGGCGGCTCTGCCGTGGTGGCACCCGTCAGGGCGCGGTGGGCGGCGGCAGGTCGGGCATGACGTATCCGGCGCCGCGGATCGTCCGCACGTACGTGGTGCCGTCGCCGTCTCCGGTGAGGCGGGAGCGCAGCCGGTACACCGTCGACTTCACCACGTCGCGGCCGCCGATGATCTCCGTGGTGCCCCAGACCGCCCGCAGCAGGTCCTGCCAGGACTGCGGGTTGCCGCGGTGGGTGGCCAGGTGCAGCAGGAGCTTGAACTCCGTGTACGGCAGCTCCAGGCGCTGCCCGGCGAGCGTCGCCGTCCGGGCGGTCGGGTCGATGACCAGCGCACCGACCCGCAGCACGGTGCCCGTCTCGCGGCGGCGGCGGATCAGCGCCGCGGCCCGCAGCGCCACCTCGCGCGGGTGGAACGGCTTGGTCACGTAGTCGTCGGCGCCGCGCTCCAGCCCGGCGATCACGTCGTCGTGGTGGGCCAGCGCCGTCAGCAGCATGATCGGCACGTCGGACCGGGCGCGGATCCGCTCGCACAGCGTCAGCCCGTCCATCGCCGGCATGAGCACGTCGAGCACCACCAGGTCCACCTCCCGCGAGCGCAGCAGGTGCAGCGCCGTGGCCCCGTCGTGCGCGACCAGGACCGAGAAGCCCTGCGTCTCCAGGGCGTACCCGATGATCATCGTCATCTGCGGCTCGTCGTCGACAATCAGTGCCGTGCTCACGACGTCACCTCCGCTGCGCTCCGGCACCGCCGCGAGCCAAACCTGAGCCCATGGTTCGCGGCTCCTCCGCTCCGCTCCGGCCCGCTCACGCCGGCACCTCCGCTCCGCTCCGGCCCGCTCACGCCGGCACCTCCGCTCCGCTCCGGCGCCGCCGCGAGCCAAACTGAGCCCATGGTTCGCGGCCCGAGCCGCTCCGCTGGCCGCTCACGCTGGTCCCCCGGCCGGCAGGGTGAACAGGAACGTGGTGCCGCGCGTCGACGCCGTGTCCACCATGATCGACCCGCCGTGCAGCTCCACGATGGTCTTCGTGATGACCAGCCCCAGGCCGGTGCCGTCCTCCAGCGGCCGCCCGGTGGCGAACCGGCGGAACAGTTGCTGGCGCTGCTCCCGGCTCATCCCCGCTCCGTCGTCGGTGACGTAGATCGCGACGCCGGTGTCCACCGCCATCACCCGCACGTCGACGTTGCCGCCCACGGTCGTGAACCGGCTGGCGTTGGACACCAGGTTCGTCAGCGCCTGCGAGATCAGCAACGGATCGGCCGGGATGCGCGGCGTCACCTGCGGCGTGTCCAGGGTGATGCGCTGCTGCCGCTGCGCGCACAGCGGCCGCATCGCGGTGACCACGTCCCTGGCCAGCACCGACACGTCGGCCCGCTCCAACCGCGGGGTGAACAGCCCCGCCTCGATCTTCGCCTGCGTCAGCAGACTTTCGCACAGCGCGACGACATTGGTGCACTGGTGCCCGATCACCAGCAGGAACCGCTCCTGCGCCGTGGTCAGCGGCCCCGGGGTCCGCTCCAGCAGCAGGTCCGCCGCGCCCTTGATCATGCTCAGCGGGGTCCGCAGCTCGTGACTGAGCGCCGTGACCTGCTCCGCTCGCCGCTCCACCTGCTCGGCGAGCCCGGCCAGCTCGGCCCGCTGCACCCGCAGGACGTGATGCGTGCCGGCCGCCGCGACGACCACCCCGGCGGCGACACCGGCCACCGCCGTGGCCGGCGACCACTGCCCGGCGACGCCGAGCGCCGCCACCGCCACGACGCCGCAACCGGCGGCGACCCAGGCCACCCAGAGCGCTCGAGCAACGATCCACTGCACCCCGGCCACTTAAGCGCCTCCCGGCCGCCACGTCCACTCCCGCCGGCACGGCCGGCCGGCACGGTGGCCTCCGGTGGGACTTTCGCCGCTGCCACCGTCACCGGCCACCGCCACCCAGCGCCGCGAACGGTGTCCTGAGCAGCACGGACAGGCGCCTCACGATGTCGTTCGTGTACGAACAGTTGCGGACGGTTCGGTCGGATTTGTGGCGCGCGGGCACCGTTTCGGCTACCAAGATGGCGCACCGCCATCAGCTTCCCGCCGACGGAAGGGAGACGACGTGAGCATGCCCCGGTGGCTCCTGTCGACATGCCTGTCCCTCGCGGTCACCGCGGCCGGCGTCGCGGCGATCGTGACCGTGCCGGCACCGGCCGCGCACGCCGCACCGGCCACCGTCGCCAACGGCACCCAGTTCACCGACACCAGCGGCAACGTGCTGCACGCGCACGGCGGCGGGGTGCTCAAGGTCGGCGACTTCTACTACTGGTTCGGCGAGCACCGCAACGCCGACAACACGTTCCGCGCCGTGTCGGTGTACCGCTCCACCAACCTGCGCGACTGGGAGTTCCGCAACAACGTGCTGACCCAGCAGTCGGCCGCGGAGCTCAACGTCGCCAACATCGAACGGCCGAAGGTCATCTACAACGCCGCCACCGGCCGGTTCGTGATGTGGATGCACAAGGAGAACGGCAAGGACTACGGCGAGGCCCGCGCCGCGGTCGCCTCCTCCGCCACCGTCGACGGCGCCTACACGTACCACGGCAGCTTCCGGCCGCTCGGGCACATGTCGCGCGACATCACGCTGTACAACGACAACGGCACCGCGTACATGATCTCCGCCGCACGGGACAACTACGACCTGCACATCTACCGGCTCACCGCCGACGCCCTCGGCGTGGCCGGCCTGGTCGGCAACTTCTGGCCCGGCGCGCACCGCGAGGCACCGGCGCTGTTCCAGCGCGGCGGCACGTACTTCATGCTGACCTCGGCGGCCACCGGCTGGAACCCCAACCAGGCCCAGTACGCGACCGCCACCAGCATCGCCGGCCCGTGGTCCGGCTGGACCAACGTCGGTGACTCCACCACCTTCCGCTCCCAGCCCGCCTACGTGCTGCCGATCCAGGGCACCGACACGACCAGCTACCTGTACATGGGCGACCGCTGGGCCGGCGCCTGGAACGGCCCGGTCGGCGACTCCCAGTACGTCTGGCTGCCGATCACCTTCCCGTCCGCCACCAGCATGTCCATGACGTACGCCGCGTCCGTCACCATCGACACCGCCACGGGCACCGTCACCGGCCGGTCGCCCACCGTGTACCGCGTGACCAACCGCAACAGCGGCCGGGTGATGGACGTGATCGGCAACTCCACGGCCAACAACGCCGAAGTCAAACAGTGGGGCTGGAACGGCGGCGGCAACCAGAAGTGGGAGTTCCGCGACGCAGGCGGCGGCTACCTGCAGATCGCCAACCAGAACAGCGGCAAGTGCCTCGACGTCGCCTCGTCCTCCACCGCCGACGGCGCGAACGTCATCCAGTACACCTGCGGCAGCGGCCAGAACCAGCAGTGGCAGTGGGTCGCCACCGGCAGCTACTTCCAGCTGCGGGCCCGGCACTCCGGCAAGTGCCTGGACGTGGTCAACGCCGCCCTCACCGACGGCGCCGACATCCAGCAGTACACCTGCGGCACCGGCACCAACCAGCACTGGAGCCGGGCGCAGGCCTGACCGCCGACCGGGCCGGGGACCGCCACCCGCACCGGCGGCGATGACCTCGGCCCGGTCCACCCGTTCCCCGGCCTGCGGCGAGGTCGGGCCTGGGACTCGCCCGGGCCGAGGCCGGGGCTGGACGGGCCGGGGCTGGGCGGGCCTCGGGTCGGGCCTGGGCGATCCGGCCACCGGACCGGTGCGCCCGATCACCGGCCCGACACCAGAACTAGCCCCAACTAACCCATAACCGGACATCCGCAGGACAGCCACCAGGACCGCCACAGTGATCAAAGTCGCGTACCGGCCATCTGAACGACCACGGTGGGACTTCGATCAACAGAGCAAGACCGAAACTCCCCGCGCACAGCAACGGCGACCGCGATCGGGTCGAACGGCCCCACGTGGTTCGCCTGCGGAGGCCCCGCACCCGTAGCGACGGCGATCCCCGGCCCGCGCCACGGCGTCCCCCGGGGTCACGCCATCACCTGGGCCGGACCTCGGGGTCACGCCGTCACCCGGGCCGGAACCGGGGCCGCGTCGTCCGCCGGGCGGTGCGCCCGATCACCGGCTCGGCCCCGGAGCCCCGGGAACCAGAGGTCCGCGGACCGGCTCCGGGGCTCCGGCTGCGCCGGTGGCTACCCGGCCAGGGCGGGGCAGTACTTCGCGGCCTCGGCGGTGGCCTTGTCCATCTCGGCCTCGAAGGTCGGGTCGTCGAGGTTGTCGCCCTGCAGGACCTTGGCGAACGACGCCACGAACTTCTGCAGGGCGGCCTTCGCGGCGGGGTCGGTCGCCTTGGCCAGCTCGGCGTCGACCGCCTTCGCCAAGCGGTCGATGACCACCTGGCCCTTGGCCTTCGCCGCGGCGACGCCGGCCTTGTCGTCCTTGGCGCCGGCCGCGAGCAGCTCGCCGAGGGCACCGAGGAGCTCGGCCTTCTCCTTGTCGTAGGCGGCCACGACGCCCTTGCACACGGCATCGGTGTTGGCCGCGCCGGCCGGCGCGGTACCTGAGGCCGACGAGCCCGCGGACGCAGCAGAAGCGGTGGCGGACGCGGAGGTGCCGGCCGGGTCGTCGCCGCACGCCGCAGTCAGCGCCACCGTGGTGGACAGGGCCAGGGCCAGCAGGATCCGTCGCAGTTGCATGTGGGACTCCCCCGTGTGGTGTGAACAAGAGCGAGGAGAGCATAAAGATGACCACCGACAATTTCGCCGCGGGGAGGCCGTGAGAGATACCTCAGCCGGCACCGTGTGGCGCCGCCGTGCCGGGTGGCGCGCTTGGGCGTAGGCTCGCCGCTCGTGACCGTTGACATCGCAGCCGAGACCCCCGAAGCCGACGCCGAGGAAACCTTCGAGCCCGCCGGCGACGCCGCCGACGGGCCGTCGATCATCTACACCGCCTACTTCACGGCCGCCGAGGAGCTGGTCGAGCACATCCGGGCCGCGGACGTGCTCAACCTCGGGTTCCGTGTCGAGTCGTACCTGGTCGCGCCCGAGGAAGGGTCCGACACGCCGCAGATCGAGTTCGAGTTCACGCTGCTCAGCGAGCTGCCCGAGCGCTGAGCCGAGGTGCGCCGCCCGGCCCGCGCAGGCCGGGCGGCGCACCTGCGAACCCGGGCTCAGCCGCCGCCCCGGCGTCGGCCGCGTTTGGCGGGCTGGCCGCTGCCCAGCCGGCAACGCCGCGTAGCCGATGCACAGCAGTCTTCGGCCGCGACGAGGGGCCACGACGAGGGGCATCGACGAGCCACAGCAAGGACGTCGGCACCGGGCACAGCAAGAACCTGGGCACGGGGCACAGCAAGGATCTGGCGGTCGCGCTGACGGCGCAGGAGCAGCAGGAGCTGGTCCGTGACGTCGTGGTCACCTGGGGACAGGTGGAGGTCGCCACGCTGCGCGACGCGCCAGTGGCGGCGCTGGTGGGGATGGCGACCCGGGCGGTGATGGCGCTCGCCGAGTCGGGCGGCGAGCCCGCGTCGGGGTTCTCACCGCCCTGCGACTGGTGCGCGACGTTCCAGTAGATCGCGTACGTGACCAGCCCGAGGTACGCCAGGCCGACCAGCCCGGCGACGGCCGGGTTGTCGTCGTGGCTGTCGTGCTGGTCGAGGATCTGCGTGAGCTGGTCGAGCACCGGCGACTGCGCCTCGTCGGGCCGGCCGAGGTCGGCCGGCGCCTCCACGCCGAGCTGCCGCAGCACCTTGCGCAGCGCCTCGGAGGCCAGGTACTCCGCGACGGACTGCAGCCACAGCCTGGCCTGCTGCGGGTCGGACCCCGGCACGGGCCGGAACCGCAGCAGCATCCCCGCCCGGATCACCAGCTCCCGCACCTGTTCCTCGGTCAGCGGCTGCTCTGCGACGATCGTCATCAGGACCTCCAAGTGCCCGACGGACCGCCACCGCGGCGGCCCCGTGCTTCGAGCCTCGGCCCGCCCCGGCCGCCGTTACCGGAACTTGACACAACTGGCCACCCGGGGGCCGACCGGTCAGCCGCGGGTAGCGTGCCTGGGGTGGACGAAACGACGCCGGCGGTGCGCATCTGCACCGTCGGGCACGGCGCGCGGACGATCGAGGCGTTCCTCGGCGTCCTGGTCGGCGCCGGCGTCGAGGTCCTGGTCGACGTGCGGCGGTTCCCCGGGTCGCGGCGGCATCCGCAGTTCGGCCGGGACGCCCTGGCGGCCGCGGTGACCGGCGCGGGACTGCGGTACACCTGGCAGGGCGAGACGCTCGGCGGGCGGCGCCACGGCAGCCCGGGTTCGCGGCACACCGCGCTGCGCAACGCCGCGTTCGCCGCCTACGCCGACCACATGGACACGCCCGGGTTCCGCGCCGCGGTCGACGACCTTGTCGGCGTGGCGGGCGGCGCGCTGCCCGCCGTGCTGTGCGCCGAGACGCTGTGGTGGCACTGCCACCGGATGCTCATCGCGGACGCGCTGGTGATGCGGGGCGTGACCGTCGAGCACCTGCTGGACGTGGGCACCCGCCAGCCGCACCGGCCGACGCAGGGGGTCCGCCGGGGCGAGGACGGCTGGCCGGTGTACGACGCCCAGCCGGCGCTGCCCGGCCTGTGACGCTCACACGTAGTTGAACAGCGGCGGGAAGACCAGCACCACGATCCACGCCCAGGCCGCGTACACCGGCAGGTGCCCGGTCTGCCAGCGTTCGAGGGCCGCGAAGCGGCGTTGCCGGCGGATGAACTGCAGCAGGAGCAGGGCCGAGCCGGCGAGGTTGACCAGCAGGATCACGTTCTCGCCGAGGGCGGCGGCCTTGTTGGGGGTGGTGCCGTACTCGCTGACCCGGCCGGTGATCTCCAGCAGCACCAGGGCGTCGATGGCCAGGGCGCTGAGCACGAGCGCCAGTTGCAGCTTGTCGAATCCGCCGGGCGGGGCGAGCGGGTTGCGGGCGGAGATGGAGTACAGCAGCAGCCCCAGCACCACCACGAGCAGCAGGTCGAACAGGATCAGCGCCTCGCGCTCGACGTCGATGCGGGCGCTGGTGACGCCGACCGCGACGAGGAACGCCAGCAGCACCGCCGTGAACAGCGGGGTGAACAGCCGGGTCAGGACCGGGGCGATGTTCTCGACCACGCTCTGCTTGGCCTCCACCAGCCAGCCGGCGACGACCACGGCGGCCATCGCGCCGCACGGCAGCAGCCACTGCCCGATGAACGTGTCCGGCGTGACGCCGATCGCCTCGAACGTGCCGAACATGAACGCGACCAGGACGCCGCCGCCGAGGGCGATGAGCACGAAGTAGACGAACACCTCGCCGGTGAAGCGGATGAAGTCCATGTGCCGCCGGGAGGAGCGCCAGTCGTCGGCGACGTAGGCGACGCCCACCACCAGCCACAGCGCGATGGGCAGGTGGATGGCGGTGATGACCAGCGACTGCGACTCCTCACCGAGCGGGTAGACGTTGGCCGCGACCGCGCCGAGCGCGAACAGCGCGACCAGCACCGCGAGCACGGGCCGTGGCGCCTGCCGCCGCCAGGCGAGGAACCCGGCCAGCCACGGCAGCGCGAACAGGCTGATGTTCGTCGCGTAGAACACGCCGTCGTCCTCGAAGCGCCGCCCGAACAGCTCGGGGACCTTGATCGAGGCGGCGGCGCCGGCCGCGCAGCCGATCATCACCCACAGGGTGCGCCGGGATCGGCGGTCGGCGGGGGTACCGCCGTCGCCGGCGTCCCCGGTGAGCACCAGCTGCTTCCACAGCCGCTCGGAGTGCTCCCGGGCGAACTCGCGGGACAGCTCGTCGAGGCTGCCCATGCGCTTGACCGCGACGAGGAACGCCTCGTCGTGGCTGAGCCCGGCCTCGACCAGCTCGTCGACCGAGCCGCGCAGGTGGTCCTCGAGCTCGTCGGCGTCGGCGGTCTGCAGCTCGCGGCGGCGCTGCACGTACTGCCGCCACTGGCCGATCTGGGCCTCGAGGCCTTCCTGGCCGTCGGATGTGGTCATGACGGGCACTCCTGGGGGACGACGGTGAACGGTGCGCGCCAGATCTCCTTGAGGGTGTCCACCACGGTGTCCCACTGGCGGCGCTGCTCGGCGAGCTCGGCGAGGCCCTGCTCGGTGATGCGGTAGTACTTGCGCCGCCGCTCCCCGGCCGCCGCGTGCCAGGTCGCCTCGACGTGGCCGAGCCGCTCGAGGCGGTGCAGCAGCGGATACAGCAGGCCCTCGGTCCAGTCGAGCTCGCCGCCGGACAGCTCGTTGATGCGTTTGAGGATGGCGTACCCATAGCTCTCGCCCTCGGCGAGGATGCCGAGCACCATCGGCGTGGCCGACGCGGCGACGAGGTCCTTCGCGACCTTCACGACCATCACACCCCTCGAAGTACGATGCATAGTACTGCTAGGTATATGGCCACGCAATCACCGCCGTGACCACCCATCGCCTGCATATACCGATCGCCGATATGGTGGGCGGCATGGCGATGCAGGAGCCGACGTTCTACATCCTCACCGCGCTCACCGAGCACCCCCAGCACGGCTACGGGATCATGCAGACCGTCGCCCGGCTGTCCGGGGACCGGGTGACGCTGCGGGCGGGCACGCTCTACGCGGCGCTGGACCGGCTCACCACCGAGGGCCTGCTGGCCGTCGACCGCGAGGAGGCGCTGCAGGGCCGGCTGCGCCGCTACTACCGGCTGACCGGGGCGGGCTCGGCGGCGCTGCGCGCCGAGGCGGCGCGGATGCACGCGGCCGCGTCGATGGCCACGGCCCGGCTGCGCGCCCACGACGGGTCCGCCGCGGCCGCGGAAGCCGGCGCGTAACCGGCCGAGCGGGAGGGGTGCGGTAGCATCGACGCGGCACGATGCGATGGGAGCCGGGCCACCGCAGTCCCCCAGTGCGCGGGATGGATCCGCGCACGCCCGTCTCCCCAGGAGTGTTCCATGTCGTTGCGGTCGTCGCTGTCCGCCGTGCTCACCGCGATCCTCGTCGCGGTCACCTTCGTCGTCGCCCGGCCCGCCCTGTCGGCGGCGGCCCCCGTGCGGATCATGCCGCTGGGCGACTCCATCACCGCCGGCCCCGGGTGCTGGCGGCCCAAGCTGTGGCAGAAGCTGCAGACCAGCGGGTACACGAACATCGACTTCGTCGGCGGGGTCTCCGACGGCGGCGGCTGCAACCCAGGCTACGCGTACGACTTCGACCACGAGGGGCACGGCGGCTACTCCGCCACCGGCATCGCCGACAACAACCAGCTGCCGCCGTGGCTGGCCGCGGCCCACCCCGACGTCGTGCTCATGCACCTGGGCACGAACGACATGTGGGGCGGGTACATCCCGACGGCGACGAAGCTGACCGCGTTCACGAAGCTGGTCGGGCAGATGCGGGCGAACAACCCGGCGGTGAAGATCGTCGTCGCGCAGATCATCCCGATGAGCGCGGGCGCGTGCGCGACCTGCCCCGCCGACGTGGTGGCGCTCAACACGGCACTCCCGGGCTGGGCGGCGGGCCTCACCACCGCCCAGTCGCCGATCGTCGTCGCGGACCTGTGGACCGGCTTCGACGCGCTCACCGACACCGGCGACGGCGTGCATCCCAACGACGCCGGCTTCACGAAGATGGCCAACGCCTGGTTCCCGGTGCTCACCCGGGTCCTGGACGGCGTGGTCCAGCCCTCGCCCAGCGCGTCGGCGTCGCGGTCGGTGTCGCCGTCGGCGTCGGTGTCGCCGTCGCGGTCCGTGTCGCCGTCGGCGTCGCCGTCCTCGCCGGGCGGTGGTGGCCGCTGCACCGCCGGCTACCGGGTGATCTCGCAGTGGGGCGGCAACTTCCAGGGCGAGGTCACCGTGCAGAACACCGGCACGACCGCGTCCACCGGCTGGACGGCGACGTTCACGTTCACCGGCGGCCAGCAGCTCAGCCAGGCGTGGAACACCGCGTACACCCAGAGCGGCTCGACCGTGACGGCGCGTAACGTCACCTACAACGGTGCCCTGGCCCCCGGCGGGTCCGCGTCGTTCGGCTTCCTCGCCAGCTGGAACAACACCACGAACCCGGTGCCGGCGGCCAGCTGCACGCTGAGCTGAGCGCACCGGCGTGCCGGCCCCGGGCGTTCCGCGGGTCCGAATCCCGGGCCCGGGCCCGGCACGCCGTACGCAGCCAGCAGCCCGGTCGCAGGTTTTCCCGCGCCGGGCGGATCCGGTGGCGGGCGGCGTGCGTCGAACCGGCGTAGATCCCCGCAACGAGATGGAGTGCACCGTGCGAAGCAGACTTGGGCGGATCGCCGCGAGCCTGACGGCCGGGCTGGTGCTGGTCACCGCGGCGGGCTGCACACGCCAGGCCATGGCCGGGGATCCGGCGCCCGGCGGCTCGGGCGGGCCGGTCACCGCCGCGCAGGACCGGGACGTCGCGGTCTACACGCAGGTGCTGCGCCGGTACCTGAGCACGCCGAGCGAGAACTCGTTCCCGGAGCGCACGTTCCGGCACGTGTACGTGCTGGACCGGGCGATGCCGGACGCCGGCGACCCGCAGGCGCGGCCGGTCACCGGGGAGTCGATCCCGGCCGGCACGCAGCGGGCGGTCGCGGGCGCGCTGGCCGACGTCGGGCCGGTGACCTTCGTCGCGGACCGGGAGTCGGTGACCGTGCTGGAGAACGGCTGCGCCGTCGTGCGGGACGGCGGCATCCTGGTCACGCTCGGGCCGGTGGACGGCGCCGGGGACCGGGTCGAGGTCGGCGTGTACGGCTTCGTCGCCTGCCTCGGCGCGACCTGGCTGACGTACGTGGTGCGGCACACAGCCGGCGCCGGCTGGCAGGTCACCGGGACCACCGGGCCGATGGCGATCTCCTGATCGGCACCGGGGCCTGTGTCACGGCCCGGCGGGTGTGGGTGGGAGTTCGGCGCGGCCGAGCAGGTGCGCGGTCCTCGGGGTGAGGGCGGCCGGCGCGAACCCGAACCGGTCCAGGTCGGTGATGGTGAAGCCGGCGCGGGTGATGGTCGCGGCCGTGTCGCGGTTGGGGTGGCAGCCACCGGCCACCCGGGACCACAGCGGGGTGGCGGCGTCCTCCAGAAGCCCGACGAGGCGCCGCGCCGAGCGGACGTGCTCGTAGAAGCGCAGCTGCCCGCCGGGGCGCAGGACCCGCCGCACCTCGGCCAGGGCGGCGTCGGGGTCCGCGACGCTGCACAGCACGAGCGAGCACACGGCGGCGTCGAACGTGCCGGGCTGCGCGGGCAGGTGCTCGGCGGTGCCGGCCACGACGGTGACCGGGACCGGCGCGCCGGCGGCCGCCTTCGTGGCGAGGTCACGCAGGTACGGGTCGGGCTCGACCGCCAGCACGGCGGTGACCTGCGCCGGGTAGTGCGCGAAGCAGGCCCCGGTGCCGGCGCCGACCTCCACGACCGTGCCGCTGAGACCGGCGAGCAGACGGGCGCGGTGGGTGGCGGCGCCGCGCGCGTCCATGCGCGGGACCGCGGCGGCGAACGCCCGCGCGAAGCGTTCCTGCCCTGCGCCACGTCCTGCCCACTGTCCTGGCACGAACCCGATTGTCGCCGCGGCCGGCCGCCGGCGCAATCAACGGCCGACGGCCGCCGGCCCAGCCAGTCGCCGGCGCGGTCAGCGGCCGGCCCGGTCAGGTGGGGGTGACCGCGAGGAGGGCGCCGCCGGGCCGCAGGGCGTACTCGAGGCGTCCGACGGTGTCGTCGTACACGGACAGGCCGACGACGGCGGCGCCGTCCGGCACGGGGCCGGGCTCGAACGCCGGGCCGCCGCCGAAGGGCTGCCAGCGCAGGTCGGTCCCGCCCACATGCACCGCCGCGGTGGTGGGGCCGACCGCGCACACCGCCGCGAGCAGGACGAGGCCGGCGATGTCGGCGGTCACGTACGGCGGGTGCGACGGCCACCGGTCGACGTCGACGACCGCGGCGACCCCGGCCGGGTCGGGAACGAGCGCCGCCGGGTCGATGCCGGGACGCCAGCCGGGAACGGCCGCGGCGCGGCGTGCCGGCGGACCGGGTCGACGACGGCGGCGGGCGCGCCGAGCGCCTCGAGGGCGGCCGCCTTCGCCCCGGCCCGCGCCGCGGTGGTGGCGGCCAGGGTCCCGTCGGCGGTCAGCGCCGCCACGACCGCCGGCAGGCGGCGCCGGATGAACCGTTCCAGGTCCCCCGCCCACCGGGGTGCGCCCGTCGCGCCGGGGATGACGCGGTGGTCGGTGGTCGCCGCCCGTACCGCGGCAGCCAACGCCAGCACGTCGGCCTCGGCGATCGGGTAGACGTGCGGGCCCGGCGGGAAGTGACCGTGCAGCTCGCCGGCCGCGTCCAGCCACAGCGTGTCCGCGGGTCGCGACCCGCTCACCCGGCGAGGAACCGGTCGAGGCGGCCGGTCTCCAGGTGCTCGACGTCGCCGCCGGCGTCGAGTGCGGACTGCAGGAGCATCGCGAGCGAGGTGCCGAGCATCGGGACGTCGGCCGGGTCGCCGGCCAGGTCGCCCCGCCGGTAGCTCATGGAGGAGTCGGCGTCGGCCACCCGGCACAGCATCCAGTGTTCCGTCTGTGCGGCCTCGTCGAGCACCGACGCGATGCTGCGGCCGTCGTCCAGCTCGACGAGGGCCGAGCCCACGTGCGTGCCGCCGACGCGGAACTGGCGACGCTCGTTGTCCGGCACGAGCCGCCACCGGCCGCCGAACAGGGTGGCGGCGCCGATCCGCGAGTAGAGCGCGACAACGTCGGCGGAGCCTTCCGGCCCGAATTCCGCCGGCGGGGCGGTGACCTCGTGCTCGGCCACGATCCGGTCGATCACGTCGTCGATCTGGACGGCGGCGGGGACCACGTGCCAGCCGGCGACGGGCCGCAGCGCGCCGTCCGGGTCCTGGGCGACCGCGACGAGCCCGCCCTCCAGCGCGACCACCCGGTAGTCGCCGGCACCGCGGTCGTTGACGTTGATGATGACCCGCGACAGCGTGGCCGGGACCGAGGTGCTGAGGATGCCGGGGCCGGAGTAGAAGCCGCCGTGGTCCGGGGTCACCCCGCGGGGCTCGCCGAGTGGCAGGTCCAGCATCTCGTTGGGCCTGTCGACGGTGGTGCCGGCGAGGTACGGATAGAAACGGGTGATCCAGCCGGTGATGACGTCACCGCCGTACGCGTCGACCGGGTTGTAGATCCGCTGCCAGAACGCGCGGTCCGGGGTGCCGGCCGCGGCGGCGACGAACTCGTCGGCGATCGGCGCCAGCGACCGGCGCCAGTGCTGCAGCCCGAAGCGGTCCAGGGCGTCGACCCTCCCCCGGATGCGCCGCCAGTCCTCGACGGTGCCGGTGACGGTGACCGACGGGATGCCGCAGACGGCGACGAGCCAGAACGCGAAGTACGGCGAGTACACGTCGAGCAGCACCACCCGGCCCGCCATCCGGTCGGTGTCGGTGCTGGTGGAGAAGTCGCACTCGAACAGGTCGGTGTCGTCGACCTCACCGGCGAGCAGCTTGGCGAACATCTCGGTGGTGCCGGCCCAGCCGGCGGTGTCCACCGGCACGGCCGGGACCTCCACGGCGAGCCGTTTCCGGCCGGCGTGGCGGACCAGGAGTGCACGCAGTTCCTCGGCGTGCAGGCGGACGTGCTGCGCGACCCCCTGCGCGATGGTCAGCCACACCGCGTCGGGCGACAGCACCAGCGGCCGGTGCTCGGCGAACGCCCGGGCGACGGCGCTCAGCAGCGGGTGCACGCCGTCCGGCGCCAGCACCGGCAGCGCCGGGTCGCCGCCGACGACCAGGGCGTCGGGGAACAGCTCGCCGAGCGGGCGCTGCGGCAGCCGCTGCGCGGCCGGGGTGACGTCGTCGACGGTGAACGTGACCATGCCCCGAACCGTAGTCGCCCGTCGCCGTTACCGGGTGCCCGTCACATCGCTCACCGGGTCACACCGGTTGGAGCAGGGCCTCGGCCTCGGCGACGACCGGCTGGGGGTCGGTCCGGGCCGGCAGCACGAGCGTGTAGCCGACCTGGCGGACGGTGCCGATCATCGACTCGTGCTCGGTGCCGAGCTTGGCGCGCAGGCGGCGCACGTGGACGTCGACGGTGCGGTGGCCGCCGAAGTAGTCGTACCCCCACACCTCGCGCAGCAGCTGGTCGCGGGTGAAGACCCGGCCGGGGTGCTGGGCGAGGTACCGCAGCAGCTCGAACTCCTTGTAGGTGAGGTTGAGCGGGCGGCCCTTGAGCTTGGCGGCGTAGGTGTCGGGGTCGATGCGCAGCGCACCGGCGGTGATGAGGTTGCTCGACGCGCCCGCGGCCGCTAACGCCGCCTGGGTGGCCAGGCGCAGCCGGGCGTCGACCTCGGCGGGGCCGGCGCCGGCGAGGACGACGTCGGTGATGCCCCAGTCGGCGGCGACGGCGACCAGCCCGGCCTCCTCGACCACGGCGATCACCGGGGCGCGCAGCCCGGTGGTGCGCAGCAGCCGGCAGAAGGCGCGGGCCTCGGCGAGCCGGTGCCGGGCGTCGACGAGCACCACGTCCGGCTCGGGGCCGGTGGTGCAGGCCTGCACGTCATACCCCGTGACCCGCCGGGCGTGGGCCAGCAGGTCCAGGGCCGGCAGGACGCGGCTCGCCGATCCGCCCGCGGGCTGGGCCGTCACTACCAGGATCTCCACGTGGTGCCACCTCTCGCCCTGCCGCAACGATGCCGGTCAGCGTCCACCACGATTGTTTCGGTTCCGGTCAGCGGGGCCCGCACGTGGCGCAGCCCACACCCCGGCGGCGGCCGGCCCGGCGGTGACGAGCGCCGCCGGGCCGGCCGCGGGTCAGAACCCGGTGTTCAGACCGCTGTACGTGTAGTTGACGCCGACGGTGTAGTCGTAGTCGCTGCCCCAGCCGCAGTACCAGATGCTGATGTCGTCCAGGCAGAGATGACGCGCGAGTTGGAATTGTTGTCCTCGTACGACAGGAAGTAGGTGTTCGTGTCGTAGCCGCCGTAGTGGCCCGTCCACAGGCCGTTGTTCTGGATGTGCACGGAGGCCCGCCAGCCGGGGAACAGGCTGCGGAAGTTGGACTGGTAGTAGTCGTTGCCGTTGCAGGTGCCGTTGACCGGGTCCTCGACCACGTAGACGGTGCCCTCGACGATGAGCGAGTGGGTGGCCTCGTTGCCGCTGACACAGGCCGCGTGCGGCGCCGGCGGCCGCACTCCCACATGCATAGACGTACGCACATGGGTTAGGCAGACTGGACAGGGTCGACGGCGCCCGAGGAGGACGGCCATGCTGCTGCGGGAGATGGCGTACGTGCCGGTGACGCTGCTGCGGCAGTACGGCAGCCGCGGGGCGCTGCGCCGGTTCCAGCTGCGCCGGTTGAACCGGTTCCTGGCGCACGCGAACGCGAACGTGCCCTACTACCGCGGCACCCTGCCGCAGCTGGAGAGCCTCGCCGACCTGGCGCGCCTGCCGCTGGTGACGAAGGCGGTCATGCGCGCCACCCCGAACCGGCGGTTCGTCGCCGACGGGGTCGACACCGGCGCGTGCCTGCAGTGGTCCAGCAGCGGCACGACCGGGCACCGGATCACCGGCTGGCACGACATGAACGCCCACGACTACCACATGGCCGCCTGCGTGCGGCGGTTCTTCGCGACCCGCCGGTACCTGCCGTGGGACCGGCTCGCGCACCTCAAGCCGTTCCCGATGCCGGGGCGGCTGGTGGAGAAGGTGGGCCTGTTCCGGCGGCACGTCATCCTGACGACGTCGCCGCCGGCCGAGTGGGTCGCGGACCTGCTGGCGTACCGGCCGAAGGTGCTCATCGGCTACCCGGTGCACCTGCGGGAGCTGGTGCGCACGATGACCGCCGCGCAGCGGGCCGCGCTGGGCCGGGACCTGCGGCTGGTGCTGACCGAGTCGGAGCTGCTGGTGCCGGCGTGCCGGGCGCTGCTCGAAGAGGGGTTCGGGGTGCCGGTCCGCGACGAGTACTCCGCCTACGAGACGCTGAACATCTACTTCGAGTGCCACCTCGGCGGGCGGCACCTGGCCGAGGACCGGGTCTGGGTGGAGGTGCTCGACGAGCACGGCGACCCGGTGCCCGACGGCACCGAGGGGCAGATCGTGGTGACCGCGTTCCAGGAGCGCGCGATGCCGCTGGTGCGCTACGCGCTGGGTGACCTCGGCACGATCTCGCCGCACCCTTGCCGGTGCGGGCGGCGGCTCCGCACGATGACGCTGACCAGCGGGCGGATGAACGACGCGGTGGTGCTGCCGGACGGGCGGAAGCTCTTCGGCGACGTGTTCCTGGGCGTGGCGATGTACGAGCCGGGCGTCGCGGAGATGTACGTGCGGCAGGACGCCGCCGGCACGATCCGCGTGTTCGTCGTGCCGGACGGCTCGCTGCCGGCCGAGGCGGTGCTGGCCGCCACCGAGCGGACGCTGCTGCAGCGGGCCGGCGGGCCGGTGCCGCTGCAGATGCAGCTCAGCGACCGCATCCCGCTGACCCCCGGAGGCAAGGGCCAGCTGGTGCTCAGCGAGTACGCGCCGGCCCTGGCGATCAACCGGGCAGACTGAGCCCGGCGGGCGCGGCGGCCGGCGCGGCTGCGGGCGTGGCGGCGGGCGCGGCGGCGGATGTGGCGGCGGATGTGGCGGCGGGCGTGGCGGCGGGCGCGGCGGCGAACTCCAGCACGAGCACGTCCAGGGCCGCCGCGAGACGCGCCCGGGCGGTGGCCGCGTCGGGGCCGGTCACCACCAGGTAGCCGAGCTTGTTGGCGGACTGGTCGAACGGGCGCACCACGGCGCCCGGCTCGGCGTACACCTCGCAGCACACGACGCCGGGCAGCGCGCGGGCCTGCGCCAGGTCACCGACGGCGGTCAGCACCGCGTCGCCGGGCAGGGGTGAGGCCAGGACGTGGATGACGCCGGCGTCGTCGCGCGACGGGGTCAGGTCGAAGGGTTCGCCGAGGGCCAGCGACACGAGCGCGGCGACGGTGTCGACGCCGTACACGTGCCGCATCAGCGTCGGGAAGGCGTTGCCGCACAGCCGGGCGTTGGCCTCCAGCACGGCGAAGGAGCCGTCGTCGCGGAGGATGACGTCGAAGTTGGCCGGGCCGTCGATGAGGTCGATCGCCCGGCAGAGCCGCCCGGCGGCCAGCACCAGCCGGTCGCGGACGGCGGCGCCGACGGCGGCCGGGCCGGCGTGCCCGCCGATGACGAACCGCGGCCCGGGCACGATGCGTTTCTCGGTGATACCGGCGAACGCGACCTGCCCGGCGCGCATGAACACGTCGACGGTGAGGTTGCGCCCGGCGAGGAACTCCTCGACGAGCAGCGGCCCGCCGGGGGCGGTGAAGCGGGCCGCGTAGTCCAGGGCCACCGGCAGGCCGGTGGGGTCCTCGACGAGGCTGATGCCCTTGCTGCCGGACGTGTCCGGCGGCTTGACCACGACCGGGAAGCCGATCTGGTGCGCGGCGCGGATGAGCGCGGCCCGGTCGGCGCCCTGGTGCCAGCGGTACCCGGGGACGCCGGCGGCGCGCACGATCCGGTGGAACGCGGACTTGTCCAGCGAGGCGCGGGCGGCGCCGGCGGGGAACCGGTACGGCAGCTCGTAGCGCCTGCTCAGCTCGTGCCAGCTCCACAGCCCGGCGTCGCTGGCGGCGGCGACGACGGCGGTGGGGCGGCGCCCGTCGAGCGCGGCGACGATGCCCTCGTGGTCCTTGATGCTGACCGGCAGCCACACGTCGGCGTACGGGTACGCGGGCCGGTCGCGGCGCGCGTCGACGCCGATGGTGGGGATGCCGCGGCGGCGGGCCTCGAGGTAGACGGGCAGCTGGTCCTCGCTGGCGCCCAGGATGAGCATCATCGGGCCGGCTCCCGCACCGCGGGCGCCTCGGCGTACAGCGAGTCCTCCGGGGCGATCGGGATGTTCGCCTCCCGCACGTAGAACAGCGCCGGGCGCACCGAGCCGCGCACCAGGCGGTGCACGTACGCGGCGAGGACACCGACGGCGCCGAGCAGCACGACCTCGCCGGCGAGGGCACCTGCGGGGGAACCGATGGCGCCCGCGATGAGCACGACCGGGACGGCGAGCGCGACCGCGGCGTACAGCCACGTGAGGGGGCGCAGCGAGAAGCCGAAGAACAGCTCGGCGCTGTGCGCGAACAGCCGCCACACCGCCCACCGGGACCCGCCGTCCTGCCGCTGCCGGTGCGCGACGTCGACGGTCGCCCAGCGCGCGCCGAGCAGCGGCATCGTGGCGACGAAGTACGGGGTGGCCAGGCGCAGGTCGACGGCCCGGCGCGCGACGCTGGCCCGCACCACGCGGAACACCGACGAGCCGTAGACCAGGTCGACGCCGAACACCCGCTGCGCGAGGCGCTGCTGGACAGCGGAGCCGAGCCGGCGGAACAGCGGGTCGTGGCGTTCGCGGCGGATGCCGTACACCACGTCGTAGCCTTCGAGGGCCTTGGCAATGAGCTTCGGCGCCTCGGCCGGCGGGGACTGCAGGTCGGCGTCGAGCTGCACGACCCAGGTGCCGCGGGCGTAGCGGAACCCGGCGCCGTGCGCGGCCTCGAGGCCGAAGTTGCGGGAGAACGACACGTACCGCACCCGCGGGTCGCGGGCGCTGAGCGCCTTGACCTTGTCGAGGGTGCCGTCGGTGGAGCCGTCGTCGACGAACAGGATCTCCAGGTCCGGGTAGCCGGACAGCTCGGCGTCGATGGTCGCGTGGACCTCGTCGACCTGCCCCTCCTCGTTGAAGCAGGGGATGAACGCGGTCAGCGACGGCGCCCGCGGCGGGTCGTCGCCGGTGCGGGGGCTCGGCACCGCCGGGCGGGTGGCGGTCACCGGGGCCGCCCGGGGCGGGGACCGCTGGTGGACGTGCGGCGCATGCGACCTCCTCGACTCCGGACAGACACTCAGTCGCCCAGCGCGGCCAGCCACGACGGCGGCAGGTTGCGGCGCACCTCGATCGCGTCGAACACCGACGGCTCGCGCGGGCCGTGCCGGCGCACCCAGGCCGCCATCGCCGCGAGCCCCTCGGCCAGGGGTGTCTCGCCGTCGGTGAGGCCGAAGCACTTGCGGACCTTGTCGTGGTCGGCGTACGCCTGCCGCACCTCGTTGCGGGCCGGCAGGTGGGTGACCCGCAGCGGCACGCCCATCGCCTCGGCGGTCGCGCGGGCCAGCTCGTTGAGCGAGTACACGGTGTCGCCGCCGATGTTGAACGTCTCGTTGTACGCGGCCGGGTTCGTCACCGACCGGGCGAGGACCGGCGCCACGTCGCCGATGTGGGTGAAGGCGCGGACCTGCTCGCCGTCGCCGAAGACGGTGAAAGGCTCGCCGCGCAGCGCCTGGTTCATGAAGATGCCGATGACGTTGCGGTACCGGTCGCCGATGTTCTGGTACTCGCCGTAGACGTTGTGCGGGCGGAAGATGACGTACGGCAGGCCGAACATCTCGTGCGTGACCCGCAGCTCCTGCTCGACGGCGAGCTTGGCGATGCCGTACGGGTCCTCCGGCGCGGGCACCAGGTCCTCGCTCATCGGCACCTGGTTGCTGCCGTAGACGGCGATGGAGGAGGTGAACACGAAGCAGCGCACGGTGCCGGCGTTGACCGCGGCGTTGATCAGGGTGACGCTGCCGACGACGTTGTTGGTGTAGTTGAACCGTTTGATGAAGTGGCTGAGCCCCTCGGCGGCGTACGCGGCGAGGTGGAACACGTAGTCGAACCGGAACTCGGCGAACAGCGCGGCCACCGCCGCCGCGTCGCACACGTCCCCCTGCCGGAACAGCGCGCCGGCGGGGACGTTGTGCGGCGAGCCGCCGCTGAGGTCGTCCAGGACGACGACCCGGTGGCCGTCGGCGAGCAGCGCGCGGGCCACGTTCGCACCGATGAACCCGGCACCGCCGGTGACCAGCGCGGTCGTCACCATGTCAGATCTCCTTCCGCCGGTCTGCGCGGGCTCAGATCCGGGCCTCGACCTGCTCCGTCCCGGTGCCGGCCGGGTCGCCGCGGCGCCGGGAGCGCGGGAGCGTGAACCACCGGGTCGGCGCCGCCAGCACGAACACGACGAGCACGACGTGCACGGCGATGAAGGCGTACGCCTCGTACTTGCTCGGGTAGTGGCCGAGGAACACCTTGATGTGCGACGCCCAGGTCCACACGTCGGGGATGGTGCTCCACTGCGGGTCGGTGTGGTCGTTGACCGTCAGGAACGCCAGGTCCTCCAGGCCCGACACCATGATCAGCAGCATCGCGTAGGCGATGCGCCGGGCGTTGCCGGGTGTGCCGCCGCCCAGCCGGTACGCGAGGGTGAGCGCCATGATGATGATCGGGGTCAGCACGAGAATGTGGTAGTACACGGTCGGGAAATCGTCCAGATAGAAGAAGATCTTCGGTACGAAGTACAGGAAGAACACGCAGAACATGATCGGCACCAGAATCCGCACCAGGTGCAGCCGGCGGGCCAGCTCCGTTTCCAGGCGGGCGATCGCCTCGGTGGCGAAGATGAACGGCAGCAGCTTGAACAGGAAGATCCCCAGCGACTTGACCTCGCGGTCGTGCGGCAGGACGAACCACACGACGGCGGCGGTGCCGGCCGCGAGCGCCAGCAGGACGAGAAACGCCACGTTCCGGCGGAGGACCTGGCTCATCGGCTGCTCTCTTACTGTCGGTGCGCCAACGCTGCGGCGCTGAGGCTGCAAACCCGCCCGAAGCATACGCGTCCGTCACTGCCTCAGCACGGCGCGCAATTGACGGCAGCAAATGATGAAGGGGGCATGCAAGGGGGGTGCGGCGGGTCAGTCCCGCTCGACCGGCAGCCGCACATGCAGGCGGGTGCCGCCGCCGGTGGGGCTGTCCAGGCGCATCGTGCCGCCCAGCGCCTCGATGCGGTCGGCGAGGCCGACCCGTCCCGACCCGCGCCCGAAGTCGGCGCCGCCGGCGCCGTCGTCGCTCACCGACACCTCGAGGCGCCCGTCGCGCACCGCCGCGCCGACCCGGACCACGCTGGCCCGGGCGTGCTTGGCGGCGTTGGCGAGGGCCTCGGCGGCCGCGTAGTACGCGGCGACCTCGACCGGCTCGGGCAGCCGAAGAGCAGCAGCACACCGGTGGCCAGCACCATCCGGCGGATCAGCCCGCCCTGCCCACCGCGCACGCCCACCGTCGACCTCCACAACATCCTCTGGAGGTGCATGCCCCGCACGGTGCCGCTCACGCCTCCCCCGGGCCCATTGCCGGCCTTCGAGACCTCGGCTCGTTCCTCCCCGGGCTCAGTCCGGTGACATCCCGCCGACCGACCCGTGGCAGACGACGCCGGGCGGCGGGTCACCGGCGAACACGACGTCGCCGTGGAACGTGGCCCGGCCGGACGGGCCGCCGAGCGTGAACGCCACCCGGTCGAAGCGGCTGCCGTTCCGCGGCGATGAAGGTCCGTTCGGCCGAGCGGCGCCGCTATCCGGGGGGCACCGCGGACGGGTCGTCGATCATGCGCTCGATCACGGCGCCGGCGCCGCCGCGGGCCGCGGCGGTGAAGCCGAGGTCGGAGGCGACGAAGTGGCAGCGGGCCGCGGGTGAGGCCATGGCCAGGCGGGTGAGCTGGGTCTGCGCGGCGGGGATCAGGTGGTCGGCGAGGTCGGCGAAGTAGCCGCCGAGCACGACGACGCGCGGGTTGAACAGGTTGACCAGGATCGCGCCGCCGAGGCCGAGCCAGCGGCCGATGCCGGCGACCGCGTCCAGCGCCGCCGGGTCCTGCGCGTCGAGGCGGCGGCGGACCTCGGCGATGCGCTCCCGCGGATCGGGCACGGGTCCGTCGCCCAGGCCGTACGCGAACTCGGGGGTGATGCGGCGGACCAGTTCGGCGAGGCCGACCTTGGTCTCCCAGCAGCCGGTCCGGCCGCAACCGCACGGGTCCCCGTCGAGCTCGACCGGCAGGTGGCCGATCTCGCCGGAGAACCCGTCGGCGCCGCGCAGCAGCCGGCCGCCGGTGATGGCGCCGCCGCCGACGCCGACGGAGCCGGTGAGGTAGACGAGGTCGTCGGTGCCGGCGGCGACGCCCCACGTGTACTCGGCCAGCGCGGCGAGGTTCGCGTCGTTGTCGACGCCGACCTGCAGCGCGGGGTCGAGGCCGGCGGCGAGGCGGGACACCACGGGCACGTCGCGCCAGCCGAGGTTCGGGGCGACGACGACCACGCCGCGGGCGACGTCGACCAGGCCGGGCACGGCGACGGTGAGCCCGACGGGGGTGACGCCCCGCGCGGCGAGCTCGGCGAGCGCCCGGTCGGCGGCGGTGGCCAGGTCGGCCAGGCAGCCGTCGACGTCGCGGCGCTGCGCGTCGAAGCCGAGGCGGCGCTCCACGATCGTGCGGCCCGTCAGGTCGCAGCCGTGCACCGCCAGGTAGTCCACGTTGATCTCGATGCCGACGGCGCCGAGCTGCGGGGACAGGGCCACGCCGCGGCCGGGGCGGCCGGCGGAGCCGGAGCGCTCCAGGCCGGTCTCGCGCACCAGGCGGCGGGCGAGCAGCTCCTCGACGAGGCTCGACACGGTCGTCTTGTGCAGGCCGGTGCCGGCCGCGATCGCGGCGCGGGAGCCGGGCCCGTTGACGCGGATGTGGCGCAGGGTCCGGCTCAGGTTGACCCGGCGCACGGCGAGCTGGTCGACCGGCTCCGGGACCGGTCGCGCCGCGGTCATGCTCACCATCGGTGCCTCCAGCCGACGTCGCGTCCTCCGCACAGCATGGTGGCGCCGGAGGACGCGGATCGGACCACTTTTCGAAAGACTACGGCTGCGGCTGGCGGCGGATGAGGGCGGCGTCGATCACCGCCGACGGGCCGGCCGGGCTGGGGTTGCGCTGGGCGTCGGTGAGGTGCTCGGTGACCAGCCGTTGCACCTCGTCGACGGCGCCCTGCTCGATGAGGGCGAGGATGCGCCCGTGCGTCCGGCCGGCGGCGCGGCGCTCACTCAACGGTACCCCGGTCGTCTCGCGGATCCGGGTGGCCCAGTCCTGCTCGTGGCTGGACCACAGCGCTTCCAGCGCCCCGGCGAGCACGATGAGCGGCGGGTTGCCGCACAGGCCGACCAGGGCCTCGTGGAAGCGGCGGGACACGCCGACGACCTCGACCAGGTCGTCGATGCGGGCGAGGTACTCCTCGTGCAGGGCCCGCAGCACCGGCACCACGGTGTCGGCGCGGTCGGGCCGGCCGGCGCACAGGGCGGCGCAGGCCGGCTCGACGTGGCGCAGCGCGGTGGCGACGTCGTCGATGCCGGCGCGCTGCGCGGCGAGGACGAGTCCCAGGTTGTAGCCGAGGTTGGCGGCCGACGGGCGGTGCACCACGGCGCCGCCGAGGCGCCCCCGGCGCACCGTGATGAGCCCTTCGGCCTCCAGGATCCGCATCGCCTCGCGGAACGTCGGCATGCTCACCGGGTACCGCTGGATGAGCTCCTCGGACTTGGGCAGCGGCGCGCCGTCGGCGAGCTCACCGCGCAGGATCTGCCCGCGGATGTGATCGGCCACCTGCTCGACGAGCCGGTCGCCCCGCGGTGCATCGGTCATGGGTCCGGCAGTTTAGTAGGCGTCCGGGTCGTCCTGGACCGCGGGTGGCACCGGGTGCCGGTACACCCTGGAGGCGTTCTCCCAGGTCATCTTCCGCACGTCGGCCTCGGGCAGGCCGCCGATCTCCTCCTCGATGGTGCGCTGGGTGTGCGGCCAGGTCGAGTCGCAGTGCGGGTAGTCCTGCTCCAGGAAAATGTGGTCGACGCCGATGACGTCGCGCAGCGCGAACGACGACGGGTCCTCCACGGCGCAGAAGTAGAAGTTGCGCAGCAGCACCTCGGCGGGGGTGAGCTCGATGCCCTTCCAGGTGCCGTACATCTGGTGGTAGCTCAGCATGTGGTTGAGCCGGTCGACCAGGCCGGGCACCCAGCCGATACCGCCCTCCGACAGCACGATCTTGATGTCGGGGAACCGGACGGGGATGCGGGAGTACAGCCAGTCCACCGCGGAGAACATCGAGTACCCGAAGAACAGCACGCCGACGACGTCCGGCGGGGCGTCCGGCGCCGTCGACGGTGACGTGCCCGACGAGCCGATGTGCAGGTTGATGACGGTGCCGGTCTCCTCGCAGGCGCGCATGATCGGGTCCCAGTGCCCGGTGTGCAGCGACGGCAGGCCGAGCAGGTGCGGCGCCTCGGTGAACGTGACGGCCTTGAAGCCGCGTTCGGCGTTGCGGTAGATCTCCCGCGCGCCGACCTCGGGGTCCAGGAAGTACGGCAGCTGGCACGGGATCATCCGGTCCGGGTACGCGCCGGACCACGCCTCGATGTTCCACTCGTTCCAGGCGCGGGTCGCGGCCAGGGCCAGCTCGGTGTCCTTCGTGGACAGTTGCAGCCGCTGCCCGGCGAAGCCCGGCAGGAACGACGGGAAGCACAGCGAGGCGTACACGCCGCTGAGGTCCATGTCCTTGATGCGTTCGTGGATGTCCCACGAGCCGCGGCGCATGTCGTCGAAGCGGCTCGGCTCCATGCTGTACTCGTCGACGGGCCGGCCGACGACGGCGTTGAAGCCGACGTTGGGGAACTCCTTGCCGTCGTAGATCCACACGTGACTGCCGTCCTGCTCGACGACCCGGGGCGTCTGCTCGGCGAACTTCGCCGGCATCCGGCCCTCGAACGCGTCGGGCGGCTCGACGATGTGGTCGTCGACGGAGATGAACGTGTACTTGCGCGGCTGCCGGGGCGGGTCCGGCAGGAACGTCACCTTCGACCGGTCGGCGACGGTGAACGCCGTGTTCTGCAGCAGCTCGTCGATCGATGCCATGGCGGTTGCCTCTCAGTCTGTGCTTCAGTCGAGTACTTCGGGTTCGCGGCGCAGCAGGGAGCGCACGGCGCCGGCCCAGAACACGTCGGTGCCGCGCTCCAGCAGCGACTTCTTCATCCCGTGCCGCAGCCCGGGGGCGATCTGCAGCGGGTCGCGGCCCAGCAGCATCACGTCGTAGGCGAGGCGGCAGGCGCGGTCGATGCTGGCCGAGCGGTACGTCGCCTCCTGGATCGTCGGGGCGGTGACGATGATGCCGTGGCTGGCGAGGATGACCACGGAGCTGTCGCCGATGCGGCGGGCCAGGTCGGCGCCGAGCGCGGCGTCGTCGACCTCGCCGGTGTACTCGTGCACGAGGGCGAGGTCACCGTCGTACATGCACCCGGTCTGGTGCACGATCTGCGGCAGCACCCCGATCGCGGCCAGCACGGTGACGTAGTAGGGATGGTTGTGCACGACGACCCGGGCGTCGGGCCGGACGCGGTGCAGCTCGGTGTGGATGTGGATGGCCGGGGTGACGTCCCACCTGCCCTCCAGGACGGTGCCGCCGCGGTCGACGACGCACAGGTCGGACGCGGTGATCTCCTCCCACCACAGGCCCCACGGGTTGACCCACATGGCGCCGTCAGGACCGCCGTCAGGGCCGTCGCTTCTGACCATCGTGATGTGCCCGGCGATGTTCTCGCTGAAGCCGCTGTGCCCCAGGATGCGGAACGCGCAGGCGAGGGCCTGCCGCTCGGTGAGGTCGACCCCGATCGGCGGGCTGATCCGCGGCGACCAGGTGGCGGTCCCGCCGTCGCGCATGGGCGCGTCCGTCGAGCCGGGCGGTGCTGTCGTGAGTGTCACGGCTCACCTCCAAATCTTTTAGAAGATTAAGCTCGCCGGTACCGGCGAATCAAGCAATCGCTTGGTTGTTTTTTGGGCGGCGTGGCCGGCGGGGAGCCAGCACTGTCGGCATCGCGTCGCAGCGGTGCCGATCAATCGACAGACGTGATTGTCTTCGGGGGTCATGTCCGCTCCTTTCCGCCAGAAGGGGGATCCACGTGCGCAGAGCGCTCCACGTACTGATCGCCGCGTCGCTCGTCACGGTCGGGGGTGTCGCCGCGGCCGGTTCGCCGGCCGCCGCGGCGCTGCCCGACGCCCACGGGTTCGTGCTGTGGAACGGCGCCGCCACCGTCCCGTCCGGGACCTGGCCCGCCGCGACCTCGGTCGCAGCCGGCCCGGCCGGCGTCTACACGATCAAGTTCCCCGGTCAGGCCGCCAAGGGCGGCGTCGTCCACGTGACCGCCGTCAACGCCGGGCCGCGCTTCTGCCAGGCGGTCAAATGGGGGCCGTCCGGCCTGGACGAGATCGTCGTCGTGCTGTGCTCGCAGCCCGGCGGCGCGCTCGTGCCGACCGCGTTCAGCGCCGTGTTCGAGGCCAGCTCCGGCCCGTCCGGCGCGATCAACGGCGAGTTCGGCTACGTCGACTTCGACGACGCGACCGGCACGATGGTCGACCAGTACAACTCCGCCGGCGCGGTCAACGGCGTCACCCCGCTCGGCGGCGGGCTGTACGAGGTGAAGCTGCCCGGCCTGAGCACCGCCGGGCCGATCGACGGCAGCCTCCAGGTGACCGCGGTCAACAGCACGCCCGCCCGGTGCAAGGTGCGCAACTGGACGTCCAGCCCGGGCGGCCAGGTCGCCTACGTCGCCTGCTTCACCTCGACCGGCGCGCCGTTCAAGACCCGGTTCACCCTCACGTACCAGTACAACCAGTCGCTGTGGGGCGCCGGGTGGCCGCCGAAGTACTTCGGTTACCTGTGGTTCCGCCCGCCGGTGGGGCCGCCGGCCACCAACTTCAACTCCCAGCTCGGCTTCGGCGCCAACACCCTCATGGGCGCGGGAACGGGCCTGTCGCTGGTCACGTTCCCGCGGCTGGCCGTGCTGCCCGACAACGTCCAGGTGACCGCGGCCGGCGGCACTTCGGACTTCTGCAACCTGCTCACGACATGGGCGCACTCGCCGACCGACATCATCGTGCGCGACGTCGCCTGCTACACCAGCGGTGGCGCGCGGGTCGACACCGGCTTCCTGATCAGCGCCAACTCCGCCAACTGACCGACCGCCGGCGCCCCGCCGTCACGCCGGCGGCGGGGTGTACCGGTAGACGGCGAAGACGAAGTCGGGGCAGACGATCTGGCAGGCGGTGCAGCCGGTGCAGCCGTCGTGCAGCTCCGGGTACCGGTAACCCTGCTCGTTGACCGTCGCCGACATGCTCAGCACGTTGGGCGGGCAGGCGGCGAGGCACAGCTCGCAGCCCTTGCAGCGTTCCGTGTCGATGACCAGCGTGCCGCGGCTCATGATTCGCGGCTCCTCGCTCCGCTGCGGCCCGCTCATGCCGCCCCCTCCGCTGCGCTCCGGTGCCGGCCTGAGCTCCAAACTGCGCTCATGATTCGCGGCTCCTCGCTCCGCTGCGGCCCGCTCATGCCGCCCCCTCCGCTGCGCTCCGGCGCCGGCCTGAGCTCCAAACTGCCACATGATGAGCGGCCCGAGCCGCTCCGCTGGCCGCTCATGCTCGCGCTCCCTTCAGGACGGCCGCCGCGTCCGTCCACTCGGCACTGTCCTCATCGGAGGGTGGGAAGACGCCGCGGCGGCGCAGCGCGGCGACGGCGTTGTCCGCGGTGAGGCGCAGGTGGGCCAGGGCGGCGGCGCCGGCGGCCTCGACGTCGCCGTCGCGGATGGCGGCATACTCGGCGTGCAGCGCGGCCCGCTCGGCGGGCAGGGCGTCGTCGATGGAGAACCGGGCCGCGGCCGGGACCAGGCCGCTGAACGTGCGCAGCAGCGCCCGCAGGTGGTTGCGGGCCCCGGCGACGTTGACGACCCGGCGGAACTCCCGGGCGATGGACTCGAACTCGGCCGGGTCGTCGCAGCCGGCGAGCCGCTCGTCGAGCTTCGCCAGGGCCTCCAGGACCGCCGGGTCGCGGCGGGCCGCGACCCGGCGGTTGGTGAGCGCGCTGAGCATGCCGTACAGCTCGAACGCCTCCCGGACGGTGGCGTCGTCGAACTCGCCGACGAACGCGCGCCGGTAGTGGGCGCGGTCCACCAGGCCGTCGCGTTCGAGCTGGATGAGGCCCTCGCGGACCGGCACCCGGCTGACCCCGAGCGTCTCGGCGATCTCGTCCAGGTCGAGGCGCTGGCCGCTGCGCAGCTCGCCGGCGAACAACAGGTCCAGCACGTGCGCGGCGACCGCCTCGCTGGTGTTGGCGCGCTGCAGCTTCACCGGGTCACCAGCTCGCCGATGCCGTACGTCTGCTCCATCGTGCCCTGCTGGTAGGTGGGGCCCTCGGCGGTCGGCACGAACCAGCCGGTCGGGCACATGGTGAGGATCTCCACCAGGCTGAACCCGGCCCCGTCGAGCTGGGTCTGGAACGCCTTGCGCAGCATCCGCTTGGCCTGCAGCACGCCGGCGGCGGTGGACACCGCGCCGCGGGCCACGTAGGCGCTGCCGCGCAGCGACGCGACGAGGTCGGCGAGCGGGATCGGGTAGCCGTGCGTCTCGGGGTCACGGCCGTCGATGCTGGTCTTGGTGCGCTGGCCGAGCACGGTGGTGGCGGTCTGCTGGCCGCCGGTGTCGCCGAAGACCCCGTTGTTGAGCATCACGCAGGTGATGTTCTCACCGCGGGCGGCGGCGTGCAGCACCTCCTGCAGGCCCTCGTTGGCCATGTCGCCGTCGCCCTGCAGGGTGAACACGGCGACCCCGGGACGGACCCGCTTGATGCCGGTGGCGCACGCGGGGGCCCGGCCGTGCAGGCACTGCAGCACGTCGACGTCCATGATGCGCACGAAGCTGCCGTAGCAGCCGTGCCCGACGACGCCGATGCTGCGCTGGACGATGTCGAGCTCCTGGAGCACCTCCAGCAGGATGCGCAGGGCGACGGGCTCGCCGCAGCCGGGGCACAGCGAGTGCTCACCGAGCAGCAGGCTGGGCTTGAAGTCCGCGACCTGCTTCGCGGGAACGACCGGCGGCCCGGACGTGTCAATGATCATGTCGCACCTAGGATTCGTTCGCGGATCACTGGGGCGTCCAGCAGCGGACCGTAGGACAGGCCGGACTCGGCGATGCTGACCCCGCCGATGAACCGGACGGCGTCCCGGTCGTCGGCGTGGATGCGCACGTCGTCGAGCATCTGCCCGGCGTTGAGCTCGAAGACCAGGACGTTGCGGGCGCCGGTGGTCGCCCGCCGCAGCGCGGCACCGGGGAACGGCCACAGTGTCACGGGACGGAACCAGCCGATGCGGTGCCCCTCGGCGCGCAGCCCGGCCACGACGTGCTCGACGAACTTCGCCGCGGTGCCGAACGCGACCACGACGGTCTCGGCGTCGTCCACCATGGACTCCTCGTGGCGCTGCTCCAGCGCGGCGATCCGGTCGAACTTCTCGGCGATCGCGCGCCAGTGCCCGTCGGGGCCGGGACCGGGGTCGTTCGCCTTGCCCATGGCCCACGTCCAGATCTGGCGGCTGCGGCCGGTGCCGCCGCCGGTGCCGTCCAGCGCCCAGTCCTTCGCCGGCAGCGGGCCGAAGTCGAGGGGCTGGATGTCGACGCCGACGCGGGTCTGGGCGAGCAGCGGGTCGCCGTACAGCATCACCGGCGCCCGGTGCTTGTCGGCGAGATGGAACAGCAGCTGGGTGTGCTCGACCGCCTCGGGGATGTCCTTCGGGGCCAGGGTGATCGTGCGGTAGTCGCCCCAGCCGCCGCCGCGGGTGGCCTGGAAGTAGTCCTGCTGGTTGCGGGCGAGGTTGAACACCACGAACGGGGTCTCGTTGAGCGCGGCCTCGGCGATCGCCTCCTGCATGAGCGCGATGCCCTGCCCGCACGAGCCGGTCGCGGCCCGCGCCCCCGCCGCGGCGGCGCCGAGGGTCATGTTGACGCCCTCGATCTCGCTCTCGGCGTTGAGGCATACCCCGCCGGCCGCCGGCAGCCGCCGGGACATCTCCTCCAGCAGGCCGGTGAACGGCGACATCGGGTACCCGGTGAAGAACCGGCACCCGGCGGCGATGGCGGCCTCGGCCATGGCGGCGCCGCCCTCGAGCAGCTGCAGCGTCATGCCGGCACCCCCGCCACCCCCGCCACCGCTGCCGCGCCGGCCTCGATCGCCCGGGCGTTCGCGGGCGCGTGTTGTCTGCGGTACGGCGGCAGCAGCTCCTCCATCGCCGCGGCCAGCGACGCGGGCTGGACCAGCTCCGTCAGGGCGTTGTACGCACCGAGCAGCACGAACCCGGACGCCTGCGGCGCCTCGGCCGCCTTGGCGGTGCCCGTCGCGTCGACCGCGAACACGCGCAGGTCGGCGCGGAACCCGCCGGGGTCGACGAGCGGGGTGTTGGCCACGACGATGGCACCGGTGCGCAGCCGGTCCTGCACGCCCTCCGAGAAGCGGTGGTGGGCGAAGATGGCCGACCAGGCCGACGGCAGGATCGGCAGGGCCTGCAGCGGGGCGTCGCCGACGACCACGCCGGCCTTGGACGGCCCGCCACGCATCTCGCCGCCGTAGTCCGCGGCAAGCATCGCGTAGCGCCCCTCCCTGGTGGCGGCGAGGGCGAGGGTCTTGGCCAGCAGCTGGATGCCCTGCCCGCCGACCCCGGTGACGATGAGCTCCCGCTCCATCCGTGCCTCCCTTGACGAGATTTGAATATTGAATACAAAATCTGATCGTAGCGTCAAGCGGTCGAGGAGAGCACCAGATGCGGGCTTTGGTACTGCGTGGCTTCGGCGACGCCACCGTCGAGGAGGTCCCGGACCCGGTTCCCGGGCCGGACGAGGTCGTCATCGACGTCGCCTGCGTCCAGCCGAGCGTCACGGAGTGCATGCTGATCGCCGGGGACCCGGTCGCCATGCACGACGTGCTCGCCGCCCGGCTCGCGGCCGGCCCGACCCGCTTCGGCGGCCACGAGTTCGCCGGCGTCGTCAGTGCCGTCGGCGCGGCGCACGCCGCCGGCGGGAGCGGGCCTTCCGCGGCCGCCGCCGGGCTCGGGTTCGGCGTCGGGGACCGGGTGACCGCCGTGGAGACCGCGGCGTGCGGTGCGTGCGCCGCGTGCCGGCGCGACCGGCCCGACGCGTGCCCCTCCCCCGGCGTGCTCGGCTTCACCAGGCCGGGCGCGTTCGCCGAGCGGGTCGCCGTCCCGGCGAAGTCCGTGGTCGCCGTGCCGGACGGGGTCACCGCCGCGCAGGCCGCGGCCGTGCAACCCCTCGCCGGGGCACTGCACGGGCACGCCATCGCCGACGTCCGCCCCGGCGACAGCGTCCTGATCCTCGGCGCCGGCGTCATGGGCGTGCTGCACACCCAGGTGGCCCGGCACGGCGGCGCGGGCCTGATCATCGTCACCGGGCGCAGCCCCGCCAAGCGGCAGCTCGCCTTCGAGGCGGGCGCCGACCTCGTCCTGGACGCGGCCGACGACGTGCTCGCCGCGGTCCTGGCCGCGACCGGCGGCATCGGCGCCGACGTGGTGTTCGAGACCGCGGGCGGCACGCCGAGCGCCGGCCTCGCCGGCACGTCCACGCTGGACCTCGCCGCCCGGTGCGTGCGCCGCGGCGGGCGGATCGTCATGGTCGCCGTCCTGCCCCGGCAGGCCACCGCGCCGCTGGGGCTGCTGCGCGAACGGGCGGTGGCGCTGCTGCACCCGCGCTCCGGTGCGGGCGGCTACTCCCCCGGCGCCGGCGCGTTCGAGCACGCGCTGCGGCTCGTGCGCCGCGGCGACGTCGACGTCGACCGCCTGGTCACCCACCGCCTCGACGGCGTCGACGCGCTGCCGAAGGCCCTGGACATCACCCGCGACAAGGCCGCTTACGGCGCGGCAGGCCCGGCCCAGGTCACCATCGGCCCCTGGGGCCGGTCATGAACGGCCCGGAGCGTCACCATGGACGTAGGCGCCGCTCGGACCGGCGCCGGAGCGCAGCGGAGGTGACGGCATGAGCGGCCCGCAGCGCAGCGGAGGGCTGCGAATCAGCAGCTCAGGGTGGAGCTCAGGCCGACGCCGG
>NZ_JBFAIC010000017.1:0-160745 GCF_040654515.1 Dactylosporangium sp. NPDC050688 | reverse complement strand
GCTCCAGCGGGCCTGGGCGCTGGACCACGACGCGGACACGACCCGGTGGTGGTAGCGGATGTGGGCGTCGAGGCCGTTCTCGGTGGCCGTCTGCCTCGTCACCCGAAGCAGGCAAGATCTTTAGAGGCCGCGGGCGGTCTCGACCGACCGCTGTAACGCCCGGGACACCCTGCCGAACAGGTCCGCGTCCCGGGTGCGCAGGAGGGTCACCTGCTTGCCGCGGTAGTGGGCGAGCAGCGTGTGCTGCCGGGGCCAGCGGCGGGCGTAGAAGAGCCCGACGGCCCAGCTGATCAGCAGCGCCGACAGCGCCACGAGCACCACGGCGACCGAGCCGGTGGTCGCGGCGGCCGCGCCGAGCACCACGGCGTTGGCGATCCCGACCGCCACGCACGCCCGCACCCCGGGGTGCAGGGCGCCGGTGCCGCGCGTCGGGCGTGTCAGCTCGGCGATCTCGTAACGGCCGGCGTCGGTTGCGAAGATCCGGTCGGTCACCAGGATGCCGTGCTGGTCGTAGTGGACGACTGGCCGTGACTCGAACGACTGGGGTGCGAAGGAACTCATGGTCGCGCTCCTCTGATGCTGGTCGGCGCCCGGATCGCGGGCGCTGACGCGACGAGAGAAGGAGGTGGCAACCGGCCACGGTGACGGCCGCCGTCCAGCGCCCTCTGGGGGAAGAGGCACCCGAAGCCCAAAGCGTCGCCGTCGCCGGGTGAGGTGGATCATGCAGCTCACCGTTAAACTTCTATCTCTATTGCGCATCAAGATGCTCTGAGATGCAAGTGCACCTCAGGGACGAAAGTTCTCAGTACCTCTGCGTCGATGCGGTACGGTGTCCACGATGTCGTCGAAGCCGAGCCCGACTCTGCTCCGCCGCCAGCTCGGAGCCGAGCTGCGACGGTTGCGGGAGGCTGCCCGGAAGACGGCGGCCGAGGTCGCCACCGCGCTCAACTGGTCCGAATCCAAGGTCAGCCGGATCGAGACCGCCAACAGCAGCGTCCGCAACCCGGACCTGACGAAACTCTTCGACCTCTACAAGGTTTCCGAGGTCGAGCGCAACCGGCTCACCGCACTCGCCGCGCAATCGCGCCAGCGGGCCTGGTGGGAAGCGTATGGCGAGGCGCTGCTCGGCGCCTATGAGACGTATATCGGATTCGAGTCCGAGGCATCCGACATCTTCATCTACGACGCGGTCATTCTCAACGGTCTGCTGCAGACCGTCGAATACGCCGGGGCGATCATCAATTCGGTGTCCGCGGGCGAGCGGCCCGACGTGGTGAATCAGCGGGTGTCGGTCCGGATGGCGCGGCAGGCGGTCCTGACCCGCGACCCACCGCCGAAGATCTGGGCGATTCTCGACGAGGCGGTCCTCAAGCGGCCCGTCGGTGGCGCGAGCGTTATGAAACGGCAGCTCATGAGGCTGCTGGAGATCGCTGACCGGTCGACGGTGACCCTGCAGATGATGCCGTTCGACAGGGGTGCCCACCGCGGGATCGACGGGGCGTTCTCCATTCTCGAGTTCACCGGTGAGACCGAGCAGCCACTCGTGTATTGCGACGGGATGACCGGCGGGGTGTTTCGCACCCGGCCCGAGGAGGTCCGCCGCTACCTGATGGCGTTCGAATCTTTGCGGACCGCGGCGCTCAGCCATGCAGCAACACTCGATTACATTCAGCGGGCCATTCGCGAATACGAGTAGCCCGGGGCACTTTCCGCGAAGGGAAACACGATTGTGAGCATCATGTGGCGTAAAAGCACGCGCAGCGGCGCCAGCGGCTGCGTCGAGGTCCTGCTCGACCCCAGGGCCGTCGGCATCCGCGACTCCAAGGACGCCAACAGCCCCGAGATCTACGTCGACGCCGCCGCCTGGCGCGCCTTCGTCCAGCACGTCACCACGACCCAGCGCTGACCGTACAAAAGCCAAAACCGAAAAATCCAGCTAAAGCGCGATCCATGCCTGATCCGCCAGGGTTGCCGCGTCGGTGGCCTTCAGCCCCTGATCGGACACGGTCCACAGGATCCCGCCGACGATCAGCGAGCGGCGAATCGTCGTGAAGCGACCGGGGTGGGTGATCGTGCCCGCCTCGGTGATCGCCGCGTCGCCGACCTTCAACACCAGCACGCTCGGCTGCCGGTCGTTCCACACCGGCACCGCGAGCAGGCCGAGCGGCGCCCAGTAGAGGAACGCGTGCGGGTCGTACTCGGCCTCCGAGCTGCCGCCCTTCTGCTGGTGCTGCGCCACGCGCGCCGGCCGCGCCGGGTCGCGCACGTCGAACAGCGAGACCTGCATGCCCTGCACGCGGCCCTGCGCGGTGGCGTCCTGCCCGAGCCCCAGCAGCCGCCCGTCGCCGGCCGGATGCAGGTACGCCGAATACCCCGGGATCTTCAGCTCGCCGACGACCTTCGGCGCCGCCGGGTCGCGCAGGTCGAGCGTGTAGAGCGGGTCGGTCTGGCGGAACGTCACCACGTAGCCGGTGGTGCCGATGAAGCGCACCGAGTAGATGCGCTCGTTCCTGCCCAGGCCGCCGACGTGCCCGGCCTGCGTCAGCTGGCCGCCGTTCAGCCGCAGCACGTACACCGCCGAGGACGTCGTGTTGTCCAGCGAGTCGGTGGTGGCGATGCGCAGGTGACCGTCCCACTCCGACATCGAGTACTGGTTGAGCAGCCAGCCCGGTACCTCGCCGGAGGCCGTGAACCGGGGCCTGCCGGCGCCGCTGATGTCGAACTTGAAGATCTGCGTCGACGGGCGGCCCGGCGACGCGACCCGCTTGCCGGTCGCGCCGGCCATCACCCGCCAGCGCTGGTCGTTGGCGATGTACAGGCTGGGCCCGTTGGCATAGACGGTGTCGCCGTCGGCCACCACCGACACCGGGTCGCCGCCGCCGAGCGCCGCCCCGCCCAGGTCGAACGTCAGCACGGTCAGCATGGCGGTGGCCGAGTAGCTGCTCGGCCGGCTCACCGCGCCGCAGTCGACGCGGCCGTCGGTGCGCTTGCCGGCGCCGTCCTCCGCCGTCCACCTGGGCAGCCACGAGTCGACCGGCGCCGCCTTGATCGCGGAACGGTTCGCGGCGGTCCGGGCCTCGTCGGTGTCGAGCCTCGACGTGTCGGGGAAGGCGATCTGCGGCCGGGAGACCACGACGACCCGGGCGGTGCCGCCGACCTGGCGGGCGTCGACGAGGCCGCCGTCGATCGTGAACCGGCCGATCACCTTCGGCGCGCCGGCCAGGTCGACCAAGGTCACCTGGGCGCCGGAGACGCCGACCTTGCCGGAGGCGTCGTCGACCGAAGGGGAGACCCTGAAGTAGGACCCGAGCACCAGCGCCCGGTCGCCGGACAGCAGCAGCTCGGTGACGTTGGCGGCCCGCTTGCCCTCGACATCGCCACCGCCGTCGAGCGTGAGTGAGCCGGTCACGGTGCGGCTCGCGGCGTCGATCACCTTCAGCGACCCGTGCGCGAGCGTGACGATCCGCTTGCCGTCGGTCTTCACCAGGTCCGGCTCGTCGACGCCGGCCTCGTGCGTGTTGGTGCCCGAGAACTCCTGCCCGGGCGGCGCCGCGGCCTTGCCGGTGGCACTGTTGAAGTCGGCCGCCCGGCCGTCGGCGATCCCGCCGCCGCGCCACATCACGCCGCCGAACCCCCAGGGGCCGACGGCTTCCGCCGCCGCGTCGCGCAGTGACGACAGCAGCTGCTCGCACGAGTCGAAGGCGACCAGCTTGAACGCCGGCGCCGGACCGGGGACCGCCCCCTGCGCCGAGGAGGACCCCGTCGTGGGCGTCGTGCCACCGGTACACCCGGAAAGCGCGACACACAAAGCACTCAACGCGACCAGCGAGCGTCTCATGCAGGCTAGGACGCGGCAGGTGTCGATCCGGTTCCCGGCTCCGTGACGACTTTCGGCGCCAGCCGCTCGACCAGCCTGGACAGCACGATCATGCTGCGGGTCGAGGTCACGAACGGCTCGGCGCGCAGCTTCTCCAGCGCCTCCTCCAGCCCTGCCATGTCCATCGCCCGCAGATGGACCAGCGCGTCGGCTTCGCCCGAGATCGTGTACGCACCGACGACCGCCGGATGCCGCTTCGCGGCCGCCCGCAACTGCTGCGGCGACGTGCGCCCGGTGCAGAACAGCTCGACGAACGCCTCGGTCGTCCAGCCCAGCGCGCCAGGGTCGATGAGCGCCGTGTAGCCGCGGATCACTCCCTGCGATCGAAGGCGGTCCACGCGGCGCTTGACGGCCGGCGCGGACAGCGCCACCTCGGCACCGATGTCCGCATACGACGAGCGGGCGTCCTCCTGCAGCAACGCAATGATCTGCTGGTCGATCGGGTCTAGGCGCAACGATTCCCCCCTCGAAAGCAAGTGTTCTCGCTGTTTTGTGTGACCTCGCAAATCTACCGTTTGATCTCGTGACCCACGTCGAGCGGCAGCCACGAGCGCGCACCTACCTGATGTCGCCACCCGAGCATTTCGTGGTGGAGTACGCGATCAACCCGTGGATGGACGTGTCAACGCCGGTCGACACCGAGCTCGCCGTCAAGCAGTGGGAGGGGCTGCGCGAGACGCTCGTGCGGCTCGGCCACCAGGTGCACGTGCTGGCGCCGGAGCCCGGCCTGCCGGACATGGTCTATGCGGCCAACGGCGCGTTCAGTGTCGACGGCGTCGTCTACGGCGCACGGTTCAAGTACGCGCAGCGCATCGCCGAGGCGGCCGCACACCGGCGGTTCTACGAGCAGCAGGCGTGGACCTTCGCCGCGCCGACGGAGACCAACGAGGGTGAGGGCGACTTCGCCTACCTGCCCGACGCGCTCGGCGGCGGCGTGGTCCTCGCCGGGCACGGCTTCCGGACCGAGGTCGCCGCGCACGCCGAGGCCCAGGAGGTGCTCGGCCGGCCGGTGATCTCGCTGCGCCTGGTCGACCCCCGCTTCTACCACCTCGACGTGGCGCTGGCGTCGCTGGACGACCGCACGATCGTCTACTACCCGGGCGCGTTCTCCGCCGCGTCGCAGGCGGTGCTCGCCCAGCTGTTCCCGGACGCGGTCGTCGCCGACGAGGAGGACGCGCTGTCCTTCGGGCTCAACCTGGTCTCCGACGGCCGCCACGTGGTCCTCAACAGCGAGGCCACCGCCCTCGCGGCCAAGCTCCGCCAGGCCGGCTACGCGCCGGTCCCGGTGGAGCTGACCGAGCTCAAGAAGGGCGGTGGCAGTGTGAAGTGCTGCATCGCGGAGCTGCGGCCGCGGTAGCTTACGAGGCCTCGCCGGACGGCATGCCCGACGGCGTCGACTGCACCATCACGATCTGCGCCGTGTAGGTCGTGGTGGGCGACGCCGCTGGCGAAGCGGTGCCGCTGTTGACCGTGATCGGGCCACCGACCACCACCATGGAGCCTGCCTGCAGCGTGCTGGGCTGCACCGCCTTGTGGTTGCTGTCGAACACCTTGGCGTTCTGGGCCAGGGTCCACGTCTTCGTGTAGCCGTCCGCCGACCGGATCGTCAGTGATGAGCTCGAGGCCGCCGTCGCGGTGCCGTTCTGCATCGCGACCCGGATCGGGCCCTTCTTCGTCTGCACGATGCCCTCGCCGTGCAGGACGCCGTTGAGCATCTCGTGCGGACCGCCGTTACCCGACGGTGCCGATGGTGTCGGCTGCGCCAGGGCGATTCCCGGCAGGGAGCCGATGATCACCAGGATGATGGCGCTGAGCAATAGGCCTATCCGTGAGCGTCGCATGGGGGTACCTCCTCGGAACGCGGCTGACGGGTGCACTACCCGGCCCGTCCGAGCCAAACCCGGCGCTCATAGCGGGATCGTCACGGTGAATCTGGCCCCGCCCTCCGGCGCGTGACCGGCCTCGATGCTCCCACCCAGCCGGCGGGCCAGCCGCGCGGCGAGCGCCAGCCCCAGCCCGCTGCCGACCTTGCGGGCGCCCTGGTACCGCCGCGACAGCGCGCCCCGCTCGAACGCCACCGCCAGGTCGTCGTCGGTGAACCCGGGCCCGCCGTCGCGGATCTCGATCGACGCCGACGATGCCTGCCACACCAGCGCCAGCACCACCGGCGCGCCGGACGGCACCACCCGCAGCGCGTTTTCCAGCAGCCCGTCGATGATCTGCCGGATCCGGCCGGGATCGGTGCGCGCCGGCACCGGCATCGGCGGCAGTTCGGTGCGCGGCACCAGGCCGGCCGCCACCAGCCGCCCTCCCCAGGCCTCGGCCGTCGCCGCGACCAGCTGCGTCAGGTCCACGTCGACGACCTCGATCGGCAGGTCCGCCGCCTCCAGCCGGGCCAGCACCAGCAGGTCGGCGATCAACCGGTCCAGCCGCTCGGCCTCCGCGAGCACCGTCTGCCCCGCCCGTTGCGCCCCGTCCGGCCCGACCACCCCGTCGGCGAGCGCCTCCGCGTAGCCGCGGATCGTGGTCAGCGGCGTGCGCAGCTCGTGCGACACCGACAGCAGGAAGTCCCGCTCCCGCCCTTCGCTCGTGGCGAGCGCCGCCGTCAGCGCGTTGACCGCCCGGGCCAGGTCCGCCACCTCCGTCGGCCCGCCGGGATCGAGCGTGACCGACCGGTCGCCGGCGCTGAGCCGGTTCGCCGCGGCGGCCACGGTACGGATGGGACGCGCGATCCTCCTCGCCAGCAGCGCGCCGGCCAACAGCCCGGCGGCGAGCCCGGCCAGCAGCGCGATCCACAGCTGCCCCCACAGCCGCACCAGGGTCCCGTTCGGCGGCTCCTCGGTCAGCACCACCCCGTTGCCGGCGTTGCCGATCGGGCGGCCGACCAGCAGCTGTACCTCGTTGCCGACCAGCGCCCGGCGCACCGGCACCTGGCGGCCGGCGCCGATCGCCTTGACCACCCCGTCCGGCAGCCCTTCCCGGTCGGCCTGGCCGGCCCGGATCAGGTACACCTCGATCCCGCGGGCCCGCAGCCGCCTGACGATCACCTGCTCGTCTTCGCTCTGCCTCGTGTTGAACCGCGGCCGCAGCAGCTCCGCGGTCAGCGTCGCGTCGTCCGCGAGCCGGTCCCTCGCCGTCCGGTTCGCCTCCTGGATCGCCAGCGGCGCGCCGACCAGCGCGGTCACCATCACCGCGATCACGGCGACGGCGCACGTCACCAGCGTGCTGCGTCCGACGATCGACCTAAGCATCGGCGGTGTACCCGACACCACGCACGGTCCGCAGCACCCCCGCCGCGTCGCCGAGCTTGCCGCGCACCTGCGCCACGTGCACGTCGACCGTCCGGGTGCCGGAGTGCGCCGCGTACCCCCACACCGAGCCCAGCAGCTCCTCCCGGGTGAAGACCCGCCCCGGCCGGTTCATCAGGTGCGCCAGCAGCGCGAACTCGGTGGACGTCAGGCTCACCGGTACGCCGTGCACCCGGCACTCCCGCCGGGCCGGGTCGAGCGTGACCGGGCCGACGATGCGGACCTGCTCGGCGTCCGGCGGCCCCTGCGTGCGCCGCAGCACCGCCTTGACCCGGGAGACCAGCTCGCGGGGGCTGAACGGCTTGGTGACGTAGTCGTCGCCGCCCAGCTCCAGCCCGAGGATCCGGTCGACCTCGTCGTCGCGCGCGGTCAGGAACAGCACCGGCGTCCAGTCGCCCGACTCGCGCAGCCGCCGGCAGATCTCGGTGCCGTCGAGCCCGGGCAGCGCGATGTCCAGCACGCACGCGACCGGCCGCAGCTTGCGCGCCGCCGCCAGCCCGGCCGTGCCGTCGTGCTCGACGTGCACCCCGAACCCCTCGCGCGCCAGGTACATGCGCAGCAGGTCGGCGATCGGCCGCTCGTCCTCGACGACCAGCACCAGCCCTTTGCCCTGATCCACGGCCCCATTCTGCCGCCACCGCGGGGACGCGGATGTTCGAGCGTTGTTTGGAGGATCGCCGCTCCGGATACAAGACCATCGATCGATCCACCCTGCTGTGGCACGCCAGCGCCCGCGCGGGTGGATCGATCTCTTGCTCCGGCCGCGGTCCTCAGACGGCCGCGGGTTTCAGACGGCCGCGGTCCTCAGACGGCCGCGGTCCTCAGACGGCCGCGGTCCTCAGACGGCCGCGGTCCTCAGACGGCCGCGGTCCTCAGACGGCCGCGGGTTTCAGGCGGCCGCGGAGGAGACGGCGAAGCGCAGGACGGCCCTGGTGAGCGCCGGCACCGTCGGGCTCACCGCGGCGGCGATCTGCCCCCACGGGGTGCGGAAGGCCTGCTTGAGGGCCTCGTCGAGGCGCCACATCTCGGACTTGTCCGTCAGGCGGACCCACATGTTCTCGCGGACGCCGTCGATGGCGGTCACGCCGAGCTGGAGGCCGGTGCGGCCCGGCTCAGGGGTCCAGGTGACGTCGGCGAGCTGGTGCAGGTCGGCGTTGAGATGCAGGGAGACGCGGCGCAGCAGGGGCGACTCGGTGGTGATGACCAGGCGGTTGCGGGTCAGCATCAGGACGCTGTTGCGGGCGGCGCGGGTCGTGCAGCGGGCGACGACGGCCACCGCGTCCCGGTCGCCGGCGCAGCCGCGCAGCACCTGGACGTGGCGCCGGACGGTCGTGGGGGACAGCTTCGCCAACGCCGTGGCCGGCAGGAAGGTGTACGAGAAGGTGTCCAGCGTCTCCATACCGAAGGCAACGACGCGTCATGCTCAGCGACACGCACTGCTGACGATTTTGTGCGCCGATCTTGCGGGCGTAGTGCCAGGACACTCCCACTGTGTCCATTTTGCCACCACCGCGCCCGCAAGACCGGCGCACACCCAGTGCGTCGTCAGGACGCGGAAGGGCGAGGGCTGGGCTTGAGGGGCGCGCAGGCGGTCACGGCGGCGGCGACCTTCGCGTCGTTGGTGTCGAGCTGGTCGACCGGGCCGCTGACGGTGACCCCATGCTCGGTCAGGCAGTTGCGGTACGCGGCGTCGCGGCCGCCCCCGCCGTTGCCCCCGCCCCCGCCGTTGCCACGGCCGCTGGGGAACGCGGTCGGGCGCAGGGACTCGCACGCCTTCTGCGCCTTCTCCCAGGTCTGCTGGTCGACGCCGTCGGGTGCGGCGGTGCCGAAGAACCCGCCGCCACCGCCCGGGAACCCGCCGCCGGGACCGCCGCCGGGGAAGCCGCTGCCTGACGGGCGGGGCATCCCGGAGGGGAACGCGGTCGGGCGGCCCGAGCCGTCCGGCCGGGCCGTGGGCCGGTTCGAGGCGTTCATCTGCGGGAGGTTGACCCCGTTGTCGCGCAGGCACGACGCGTAGTCGGAGCCGCCCGAGGCGGCCGTGGCCGGCGCCCCGGCGTCCGACGATCCGCAGGCTGTGGCGAAGAACGCCGCCGCGGCGAACGCGAGCGCGGCGCCACCGATCCGCTTGTTCATCACCCGCGCCATGCAACGGTGCGAACCTCGATGCCCCGTGGGCCGGACCTCAAAGTTCGGTAATAACGCCTTCCCAGCCAACTTTGAGGTCCGGTCGAGCTGACGGGGAGCCGGGGCCGGTCAACTTGCTGGCATGAAGGTCTGGTGGCTGGCCGGAGGGGCTGCCGTGCTCACGGCCGCGATCGTCGTGGGTGTCATGCTGACCGGTGGCGACCCGGTCGCGACGGCTAAGGCGGTCACGACGAAGGTGACCCGCGGGTCCGTCACGACGACCGTCTCGGCATCGGGGACGGTGCAGGCGCAGCAGAGCCGCACGCTCGGGTTCACCAGCAGCGGCACGCTCACCGAGCTCAACGTGAAACCCGGCGACGAGGTCGCCGAGGGCATGGTCCTGGCGAGGGTCGACGCGACCGCGGCGCAGGAGTCGGTGGACGCCGCCGAGCAGAGCGTCGACAGCGCGCAGGACGCCTTGGACCGCGCCGAGACCGCCCAGGCCACCGCGGCCCGCACGCCGGCGGCGACCACCAGCCGGGCAGCAGGCACGCAGATCGGTGGCCAGAACGGTGGGCAGAACGGTGGGCAGGCCGGCGGCCAGAGCGGCACGGGCGCCAACAGCGTCCAGAGCGCCAGTGACAACCTGCTGTCGGCGCAGCAGCGGCTCAACAACGCCAAGCTCGCCCTCGTGCAGGCCAACGCCAAGCTGGCCGGCACCGTGATCACCGCGCCGGTCGGTGGCAAGGTGCTCGCCGTCAACGGCACCGTCGGGTCCACTGCCGGATCGAGCGTCATCACGCTCGCCGGTACCGGCGACGTGGTGGTGAAGGCGCAGTTCACCGAGGCCGAGGTGGCGCACCTCAAGCTCGACCAGGTCGCCCGGATCACGCTGCCGGACAATCCGGCCGCCAGGTACGACGGCAAGGTCATCCAGATCGACCCGGCCGGCACGGTGTCGAACCGCCTGGTGCGCTACGCCGCGCTGATCGCCTTCGACAAGGTGCCCGACACGCTGCTGTACGGCCAGAGCGCTACTGTCGCAGTAGTGACCGCGTCCGCGGACGGTGTCCTGTCGGTGCCCTCCACCGCCGTGCACAACGGCAGAGTCGTGGTGCGGGTCAACGGCCGGGACGAGGAGCGCGCCGTCGAGACGGGTCTGCGCGGCGACGTCAACACCGAGATCAAGAGTGGACTTGCCGAAGGCGACGAGATCCTGACGGCGGGTCGGTGACGATGGAGCCGATGACCGGACAGGCAAACGCAGGCCAGCCGCAGCCGAAGGTGCTCGTCGTGGACGACGAGGCGAGCATCCGCGCGCTGCTGTCCGCGACGCTGCGCCTCACCGGGTTCGACGTCAAGGTCGCCACGGGCGGGCGGGAGGCCCTCGCGGCCGCCGCCGACTACGCGCCGGACCTGGTCGTGCTCGACGTGATGATGCCCGACCTGGACGGGTTCGAGGTCGCGCAGCGGCTGCGGACCAGCGGCCGGCCGGTGCCGGTGCTGTTCCTGACCGCCCGCGACTCGGTCGAGGACCGTATCTCCGGGCTGACCGTGGGCGCCGACGACTACGTGGCCAAGCCGTTCAGCCTCGAGGAGGTCGTGCTGCGGATCCGGGCGATCCTGCGCCGCAGCCTCGGCGAGCAGCAGCAGCTGGTCGACGGCGGGGTGCTGCGCTACGCGGACCTGGAGATGGACGAGGACGCGCACGAGGTGCGCCGCGGCGGCCACCGGGTCGACCTGTCGCCGACGGAGTTCAACCTGCTGCGCTACCTGCTGACCAACGCCGGCCGGGTGGTGAGCAAGGCGCAGATCCTCGACCGGGTGTGGAACTACGACTTCGGCGGCGACGGGCGGATCGTCGAGTCGTACGTCTACTACCTGCGCCGCAAGGTCGACAAGTGGGACCCGCCGCTGATCCACACCGTCAGGGGAGTCGGCTACGCGCTGAGGCTGCCGCGAAGTGAAACTTAGGCCCTGGCGCCAGTGGACGGTCCAGGTCAGGATCGTCGTCGCCGTGGTGACCCTCGCCGGGGTCGCGCTCATCGCCGCGAACGCGATCGGGGTGGGGCTGCTCAACTGGTACCTGATGCAGCGCATCGACGACCAGCTGGAGCATTCGGCCCGCCCGCCGGGCGCGTTCGCCAACCCCAACCGGAACCCGAACCCGACCGTCGGACCCACCCCCAGCCCTGCCGGCAGCCCGAATCCGGGCGTCAGCTCGAGCGCGCGGCGCGACGGGTTGCCGCGCGAGCGCGGCGAGTTCTTCCCCGGGCCGCTGTACCAGATCTACCGCTTCGACAGCACGGGCAAGCTGCTGAACCTGGAGCCGGTGGTGCTGGACCCCGCGCTGTTCGGCGACATCAGGCAGCGGGCCGGCACGGCGAAGCCGTTCACCGTCACCACGCCCAGCGGCGAGGACTGGCGGGTGATCGTGTTCCCGGCCGGCTTCCAGGGCAACGGCGGCTTCGCCGCCAACGCGGTCGCCCTGGTCGACGTCCAGGACACCCGCGACAGCATGCTGCGGTACTCGCTGATGGTCAGCCTCGTCCTGCTGGGCTTCGTGGGGATCGCGACCGCGTCGCTGGTGCGGGTCGGGCTGAGCCCGCTGACCCGCATGGAGGAGACCGCGGTCGAGATCGCCGGCGGCAACCTGTCCCGCCGGATCGTCGACGCCGACCCGCACACCGAGTCCGGGCGCCTCGGCATCGCCTTGAACACCATGCTCACCCGCATCGAGGAGGCCGTCGACGACAGCGCCGAGTCGGAGCGGCGGCTGCGGCAGTTCCTCGCCGACGCCGCGCACGAGCTGCGCACCCCGCTGACCTCCGTGCAGGGCTTCGCCGAGCTGTACCGGCGCGGCGGCGCGCCACCCGGACCGGCGCTGGACGAGGCGATGGAGTGCATCGAGGCCGAGGTCAGCCGGATGCGGCTGCTCGTCAACGACCTGCTGACCCTCGCCCGGATGGACGAGGAGCGGCCGCTGCAGCTGTCCCCGGTGGACCTGCTCGCCGTCGCCGCCGACTCGGTGCGCGACGCCCACGTGCGGGTGCCGACCCGGTTCGTGCAGCTGTCGGCGCTGGACGAGCACTCGGTGACGTTCGAGCCGGTGACCGTCGAGGGCGACGAGGCCCGCATCCGGCAGGTCGTGGCGAACCTGGTGAGCAACGCGCTGCAGCACACCCCGGAGGACACCCGGGTCGTGGTGCGGGTCGGCCGGGCCACCGAGGGCGGGCCGCCGCCGACCGCGGCCGTCGGCGCGCCGCTGCCCAGCGGGGTGCCGCTCGCCGCGATCGAGGTCAGCGACACCGGGCCGGGCATGAACCCCGGCGACGCCGCCCGCGTGTTCGAGCGGCTGTACCGCGCCGAGGGATCCCGCTCGCGCCGCCACGGCGGCGCCGGGCTCGGCCTGGCCATCGTCGCCGCGATCGTGCAGGCGCACGGCGGCCGGGTCGAGCTGTGGACCGCGCCCGGCGAGGGCGCCAGGTTCCGGTTGGTGCTGCCGGCGATGAACGAGCCTGAATACGAGGACGAGTCCGAGGACGAATCCGCACAAACCAGTGCGCCCGGATTCCGAGGTAACTCCGAGGGAAGCTGAGGGTCGCTCCGAGCGGCGCGCACCACGATTCCCCTCATGCGTTTGTCGCTGCCGTCTCCCCGCCGGCCACGGATGAACTCCGTGGGCCTGGTCAACGTCGCGCTCGCGGTCGCCGTGGTGGGCGGCGGGCTGTGGGCGTACCAGATCGTCTCCGGGCCGGCCGAGGCGCAGGCCTCGCAGGCCACCACCCGGACCCGGCTCGTCGCGGCCACGCAGGGCACGGTGTCGCAGACGGTGTCCGCGTCGGGCTCGGTGGCCAGCTCGGCGACGGCCAACGCCAGCTTCGCCACCGCCGGCACCGTCACCCAGGTCGACGTGAAGGTCGGCGACGTGGTCACCAAGGGCCAGGTCCTGGCCAAGGTCGACCCGACCGCCGCGCAGGCGTCGCTGAACACGGCGAAGGCCAACCTGACCGCGGCGAAGGCGGCCCTGACCCGGGCGCAGAACAACAGCGCCGACGCGGCCACGATCGCCTCCGCCGAGGCACAGGTCGCCACCGCGCAGGCCAGCGTCACCTCGGCGCAGACGACGGTCAACGGCACGGTTCTGACCGCACCGATCGCCGGCACGGTCACCGCCGTGAACGGCGCGGTCGGCTCGTCGTCCGGGTCCTCCGGCTCGTCCGGGTCCGCCGGCGCCACCGGCGGGGGCGCGGCGGGCGCCACCGGCTCGTCGTCCTCGTCGGGCTTCATCCAGCTCGCCGACCTCACCAAGCTGCAGATCAACGCGAGCTTCGCCGAGGCCGACGCGACGAAGCTCAAGGCCGGTCAGGCCGCCCAGATCACCTGGAGCGCGTTGAGCGGCACCCGAGCCACGGGCACGGTCAGCACGATCTCGCCGACCGCGACGACCAGCAACAACGTCAACTCCTACGCGGTGGTCATCGGGCTGGGCACGCTGCCGGAAGGCGTACGGCTCGGGCAGAGCACCACCGCGGTCGTGACGATCGCCGAGGTGCAGAACGCGGTGCGGATCCCGAGCACGGCGCTGCGCACGGCCGGCGGCCAGCGCACGGTCGAGGTGCAGGTCAACGGCCAGGTGAAGACCCGCAGCGTCGAGGTCGGCATCACCGGCGGCTCGTTCGTCGAGATCAAGTCCGGCCTCACCGCCGGCGAGCAGGTCGTGATCATCACGACGACGAGCTCGACGCCCGGCACCACCAACCAGGTCCCGGGCGGCGGGGCCGGGTTCCCCGGCGGCGGTGGCGGGTTCACCGGCGGTGGCGGCTTCACCGGTGGCGGCGGCCGCCAGGGCGGCAACTGATGCGCGCCGCCGACCTGAGTGCACCGGCGTCGCTGTCCAGGAGCGCCGGCCCGGTCCTGGACGTGCAGCGGATCAAGAAGATCTACGGGCAGGGCGAAACCGAGGTCCAAGCGCTGCGCGGCGTGTCGCTCACCGTCGAGCGCGGCGACTACGTGGCCATCATGGGTTCGTCGGGCTCTGGCAAGTCGACGCTGATGAACATCCTCGGCTGCCTCGACATCCCGACGACCGGCAGGTACCTGCTCGACGGGGTCGACGTGAGCCGGCTCAACGACCGGCAGCTGGCCCTGGTCCGCAACCGGCGGATCGGGTTCGTGTTCCAGGCGTTCAACCTCATCGCGCGGACCAGCGCCCTGGCCAACGTCGAGCTGCCGCTCGCCTACGCCGGGGTGAAGAGCGCCGAGCGCCGCCGCCGGGCCAACCTGGCGCTGGCGATGGTCGGCCTCGCCGAACGCGCCGACCACGAGCCCAACCAGCTCTCCGGCGGCCAGCAGCAGCGGGTCGCGGTGGCCCGGGCGCTGGTCACCGCGCCGGCGCTGGTGCTCGCCGACGAGCCGACCGGCAACCTCGACACGCAGTCCACCAACGACGTCCTCGCCGTCTTCGACCGGCTGAGCGCGTCCGGCCGGACGATCGTGCTGATCACCCACGAGCCGGACGTCGCCGAGCGGGCGAAGCGACTGATCCGGCTCGTCGACGGACGCATCGTCCAGGATGAGCGGCTCAAGTGAACATCTTCGAGACCATCCGCTTCGCGCTGCGCGCGATCACCGCCAACAAGCTGCGCTCCAGCCTGACGGTGCTGGGCATCCTCATCGGCGTCGCCGCCGTCATCCTCCTCGTCGCGGTCGGCAACGGCTCCGCGCAGCAGGTCCAGCAGCAGATCGAGTCCCTGGGCACCAACACGCTGACGGTGACCGCCGGCGGTGGCGGCGGCGCCCGCAGCGCGGCGGCGACCACGAGCACCGCGCTCACCATGGACCTGGTGCCGGCGCTGGAGGACAAGGCCGAGGCGCCGCACGTGCGCAGCGTCTCGCCGGTCGTCACCGGCTCGCAGTCGGCCACCTACGAGGGCACCGACCACACGATCGCGCAGTTCGTCGGTACGTACCCCGGCTGGGTCGCCGCCTCGAACTTCAAGGTCGACAAGGGCGCGCTCTTCACCGACGAGGACGTCGCCGGCTCGCGCAAGGTCGTCGTCATCGGCAAGACCGTCGCCGAGGAGCTGTTCGGCACCGTCGACCCGCTGTCCAAGCAGATCACCGTCGCCGGCAAGCTCTTCACGGTCGTCGGCGTGCTCGCCGACAAGGGCGGCACCGGCTTCAGCGACCCCAACGACGTCGCCGTCGCGCCCGTCACCGCGGTGCAGGAGTCGCTGACCGGTTACGGCTCGCTCAACCAGATCCTCGTCGAGGCCACCGCGCCCGGGGACGTCAGCGACGCGCAGGGCGAGGTCACCGCGATCCTCAACGCCAAGCTCAACATCACCGGGTCGAGCACCACCGCGTACCGCATCCAGAACGCCTCGCAGCTGCTGGAGACCCGCGCCAACACGGCCGAGACCTTCACCCTGCTGCTCGGCGCGGTCGCCGGGATCAGCCTGCTGGTCGGCGGGATCGGCATCACGAACATCATGATGGTCACCGTCACCGAACGGACCCGGGAGATCGGCATCCGCAAGGCTCTCGGCGCGCCGAAGCGCACGATCCTCACCCAGTTCCTGGTCGAGGCGACGGTGCTGAGCCTGATCGGCGGGCTGCTCGGGGTGGCCGCGGCGGTCATCGGCAGCCGCTTCACCATCGTCAGCATCAAGCCCGTGATCGTGCCCAGCTCGGTCGTCCTGGCGCTCGGGTTCTCGGTCGCCATCGGGCTGTTCTTCGGCAGCTACCCGGCCAGCCGGGCGGCCGGCCTGCGGCCCATCGAGGCCCTGCGTTATGAGTGAGCCCTTCCGTGCGGGCCGGGTCCTGGTTGCGGCGGCTGTCCCCCGCAGGCGCCGCAACCAGGTCCCGCCCGCGCGGCAGTCGACGAGGAGAGTCCAGTGAGCCACGCCTTTCGCCGGCCGTCCGCGTCCACCTCGGTGGATCTCGACAAGGTCGACGACGCCGACACCGAGCTCCTGCCACCGGTGCCGGCCGACCTCGCCTTCGCGGAGGAGCCCGACGACCTGCTGGCCCAGCCGCTCGACGACGACCTGAACGAGCGGATCGCGAAGGCGGCACCGCGCCGCCTGGCCAACCGCGCCACGTACGTCCTGGCCGGGCTCGCCCTGCTCGTCGCCGGCTTCGTCGGCGGGGCCCAGGTGCAGAAGAGCTACGGCACCGCGCCGGCCGCTACGGGCGCCCCCGGCGGCGCCAACCCGGCCGCGTTCCCCAGCCAGTTCGCCGGCCGCGGCGCCCAGGGGGGCCAAGGTGCCCCCGGCGCACAGGGCGGCAACGCCGGCACGGGGGGCCAGACGGGCACGCGCGGCGGGATCACCGGCACCGTCAAGCTCGTCGACGGCACCACCGTCTACGTGGAGACCGCCGACGGCCAGACCCTGATCGTGAAGACCAGCGGCACGACCACCGTCTCCGTGCCCGGCGCGCTCAAGGACCTGACCGCCGGGTCGAGCGTCACGATCGTCGGCCAGAACGCCGACGGTACGGTCACCGCCACCTCGATCACGAAGACGAAATAGCGCATGCTGGTGGGATGGACATCCGCAGCGGCGCCTTCTCCGACTCGCCGGAGCCGTCCGGGACCGACCTGGCCCCGGCGCCGACCAGCCTGCGGTGGCGGGTGTCGCCCGGCTTCACGGCCCTGAAGTGCTGTGCGGCGATCGGCCTGCTGCTGGCCGGGGTGTTCGCCGCCGAGGACAGCCGGATGCTCACCGCCGCGCTGGTGGCCACCGCCATCCTGGCCGTCTACGCGCTGCGCGACGTGATCGTGCCGATCCGCCTCGCCGCCGACCTCGACGGGGTCACCGTCGTCAGCGGGTACGCCGGCCACCGCCGCATCGAATGGTCCCAGGTCGAGCGGATGCGCGTGGACGCCCGCTCCCGCGGCGGCATGCGCAGCGAGCTGCTCGAGATCGACGCCGGCGAGCACCTGTTCCTGCTCAGCCGCTACGACCTCAACACCCACCCGGCCGACGTCTACGACGACCTGCTCCGGCTGCGAGGGTTCTGAAGGCGGTCTCAGGCGTCGTTGCGCACGGCGAAGATGGCGATGTCGTCGCGGGGCGGCTCCTGGGAGAAGTTCAGGGTCGTCGCGCGCAGGCGGGTCACCACGACGTCGGCGGGGAAACCGGCCAGCAGGCCCGCCTCCCGGCGCAGGCGGTCGACGCCGAACAGCTCGGCGCCGCGGCGGCGTTCGGTGACGCCGTCGGTGTAGAAGATCAGCGTGTCGCCCGGCGCGAGCGTGATCTGGGTGCGCGGGGTGTTGATCGTGTCGAGCAGGCCGAGGGCGGTGCCGCACTGGCCGGCCAGCTCGGTGCGGCCGTCGGCGCGCAGCAGGACCGGCTGGTCGTGGCCGGCCAGGTGCAGCGCCACGTCCAGAGTGCCGTCGGGGCGGCGCATGATTTCGGCCAGGCACAGCGTGCAGAACCGGCCGGCGCCCCGCTCCAACAGCGTCTCGTTGATCCGCTTCAGGGTCTCCGGCAGCGGCCGGCCGTCGCGCACGAGGACGCGGGTGACGTCGCGTACCAGACCGGTGACTGTGGCGGCCTGCACGCCCTTGCCGGACACGTCGCCCACGACGACCAGCCACCGGCGCCCGGACAGCGGCACCACGTCGTAGAAGTCGCCGCCGACGTCGACCCCCTCGCCGGTCGGCACGTACTCGGCGCCGAACTCCACGCCCTCGGCCTTCGGCAGTTGCGGCGGCAGCAGCGAGCGCTGCAGGGCCTGGGCGATGCTGCGCCGCTCGGCGTGGATGTTGGCGTTGTCGATCGCGAGTGCGGCGCGCCGGGCCACGTCCTCGACGACGGCGACCTCCTCGCTGCGCTGCCAGGTGTCGCCGCCGCCGCCGACGGTGAGCGTGCCGAGGTGCTGGCCGCGGGCGATCAGGGCGACCACGTACCCCTCCAGCGGCGGGCCGAGCGGCACCACGGCGTCGGTGCTCATCGCCTCCTTCAGCTGCGGCGCCGCCTGCCCGAGCACGTCCAGCAGGCCCGTGAGCATCGACTCGTCGGCGTGCGCGGCCGCGGCCAGCCGCAGCTCCCCGCCGGTGTCGGCGGCGTGGATCGCGCACCAGGTGCCCAGCCGCGGCACGACCAGCCGGGGGATGAGCGCCAGGGTCAGCTCGACGTCGAGGGACTGGGCGAGCAGCTCGCTGGCGTCGGCGAGGAACGTGAGCCAGGTGCGCCGCTCGGAGTCGGCCCGCCGCAGCCGGTGGTTCTCGACCAGCAGCATCAGCCGGTCGGCGGCCAGCGAGGTCAGCGGTCGCGCGTACGGGTTGCCGCCACCGCCGGCGACGAGCAGCTCGGCCCGCCACGGCTTGGTGACCCGCAGCGGCACCCGCCGGCCGCTGCCGACCGAGCCGGTGAGCCGTCCCACGGCGGCGATCGTGTGCGGGCCGTCGCCCTCGTCGAGGGTCAGCGCGGCACCGGCCGCGCCGATCACGCCGACGAGCCGCTGCAACAGCTCCTCCGCGACCTCGGTCAGTGAGGTGCCGGTGCCGGACCAACCCAGCGCGCCCAACGCCTCGGGGGCCGGGGCCAGCGGGATCTCGAAGCCGGGCGGCGCCGGGCTGGACGAGCTGGCGGCGCCCGGCGTGTCGAGCCGGAACCAGACGCCCTTGCCGCCGTCGAAGTGCAGGGTGCCCCACGCCGAGGCAAGCTGGTCGACGAGCAGGAGGCCGCGGCCGCGTTCGTCAAGGTTCGCGCCGCCGGCGGTGGGGATGTTGGGCACGACGGTGCCGGGCTGGAAGTCCAGCACGGTGACGGTGAGCGAGGTGTCGGCGGCGGTGATCTCCACGTCGACCTCGGTGCCGGCGTGCACGACACTGTTCGTCGTCAGCTCGGTCACCAGGAGCAATGCCTCGTCGAGGATGTCGCCAAGATCCCGTTCGTGCGCGATCGTCCGGATCGCTTCGCGCGCCAGGCCCGGAGAGCTATGGTCGGCCGGGAGCCGGATCCTCCGGACGGTCGGGGCGTTCACACCTCGCAGTCTCTACCGAACGGTGGTAACAATCCAACCTGGAGACGAGGATGGGTGGACACCGCCTGCCCCCGAGACCGGTGGAGACCTCATGACCACAGTCGAAGAAGTCACCCAGAAGAGTCCCGAGACGCTGTTGTTGGAGGAGCTGTCCGCCGGGTTGGACCGGCTGGCTGCGGGTGACCTGAAGCACCGGTTGAGCCGCCGCGACGGCCTGCCGGGCGAGGTGGTCGAGCGGTTCAACCGGCTCGCCGATCTCAAGCAGCGGCACACGCGTGACCTGCTGCGCATCAGCCGCGTCGTCGGGCGCGAGGGCCGCATGACCGAGCGGCTCGACGAGGAGGCATTCGAGGGGGCGTGGCTCGACCGCATCCGCGCGGTCAACTCCCTGATCGACGACCTGGGCCGGCCCACGACGGAGATCGCCCGCGTGATCGTCGCCGTCGCCGAGGGCGACCTCTCGCAGCAGCTGGCGCTGGAGATCGACGGCCGCCCGCTGCGTGGGGAGTTTCTCACCATCGGCCGCACGGTCAACACGATGGTGGACCAGCTGTCGTCGTTCGCCGACGAGGTCACGCGGGTGGCCCGCGAGGTGGGCACCGAGGGCAAGCTGGGCGGCCAGGCACAGGTCACGGGTGTCGCCGGGACGTGGCGCGACCTGACCGACTCGGTCAACTCGATGGCCGCGAACCTCACCGGTCAGGTCCGGTCGATCTCCACCGCGGCCACCGCCGTCGCCCGCGGCGACCTGTCGCAGAAGATCACGGTCGCGGCGAAGGGCGAGGTCGCCGAGCTCGCCGAGACGATCAACTCGCTCGTCGACACGCTGCGGATCTTCGCCGAGCAGGTGACCCGCGTGGCGCGCGAGGTCGGCACCGAGGGCAAGCTCGGCGGCCAGGCCGACGTGCCCGGCGTCGCCGGCACCTGGAAGGACCTCACCGACAACGTCAACTCGATGGCGTCCAACCTCACCGGCCAGGTCCGCAACATCGCGCAGGTCGCGACCGCCGTGGCCCGCGGCGACCTGTCGCAGAAGATCACCGTGGTCGCGCAGGGCGAGATCCTCGAGCTCAAGGACACCGTCAACACGATGGTGGATCAGCTGTCGTCGTTCGCCGACGAGGTCACGCGGGTGGCCCGCGAGGTCGGTACCGAGGGCAAGCTGGGCGGTCAGGCGCAGGTGACCGGGGTTGCCGGTACGTGGCGGGACCTGACGGACAACGTGAACTTCATGGCGTCGAACCTGACGTCGCAGGTGCGCAACATCGCCCAGGTGGCGACGGCGGTGGCCCGGGGTGACCTGTCGCAGAAGATCACCGTTGATGCGCGGGGCGAGATCCTGGAGCTGAAGTCGACGGTCAACACGATGGTGGATCAGCTGTCGTCGTTCGCCGACGAGGTCACGCGGGTGGCCCGCGAGGTGGGCACCGAGGGCAAGCTGGGCGGTCAGGCGCAGGTGACCGGGGTTGCCGGTACGTGGCGGGACCTGACGGACAACGTGAACTTCATGGCGTCGAACCTGACGTCGCAGGTGCGCAACATCGCCCAGGTGGCGACGGCGGTGGCCCGGGGTGACCTGTCGCAGAAGATCACCGTTGATGCGCGGGGCGAGATCCTGGAGCTGAAGTCGACGGTCAACACGATGGTGGATCAGCTGTCGTCGTTCGCCGACGAGGTCACGCGGGTGGCCCGCGAGGTCGGCACGGAAGGCAAGCTGGGCGGTCAGGCGCAGGTGCGCGGCGTGGCCGGCACCTGGCGCGACCTCACCGACAACGTGAACTTCATGGCGTCCAACCTCACCGCCCAGGTCCGCAACATCGCCCAGGTCGCCACCGCCGTGGCGCGCGGCGACCTGTCGCAGAAGATCACCGTTGATGCGCAGGGCGAGATCCTGGCCCTCAAGTCGACGGTCAACACGATGGTGGACCAGCTGTCGTCGTTCGCCGACGAGGTCACGCGGGTGGCCCGCGAGGTGGGCACCGAGGGCAAGCTCGGCGGCCAGGCGCAGGTGAAGGGCATCTCCGGCACCTGGCGCGACCTCACCGACAACGTCAACTCGATGGCCTCCAACCTGACGTCCCAGGTGCGCAACATCGCCCAGGTCACCACGGCCGTGGCGCGGGGTGACCTGTCGCAGAAGATCACGGTCGACGCGCACGGCGAGATCCTGGAGCTGAAGTCGACGGTCAACACGATGGTGGACCAGCTGTCGTCGTTCGCCGACGAGGTCACGCGGGTGGCCCGCGAGGTCGGCTCCGAGGGCAAGCTAGGCGGTCAGGCGCAGGTGCGCGGCGTCTCCGGCACCTGGCGGGACCTGACGGAGAACGTCAACCAGCTCGCCTCGACGCTGACCACGCAGCTGCGCGCCATCTCGCAGGTGTCCACCGCCGTGACCCGCGGCGACCTGACCCAGCGCATCGCGGTCGAGGCGCTCGGCGAGGTCGCCGAGCTCAAGGACAACATCAACCAGATGATCGTCACGCTGCGCGAGACGACGAAGAAGAACGCCGAGCAGGGCTGGCTCGACTCGAACCTGGCCCGCGTCGGCGGCCTCCTGCAGGGCCAGCGCGACCTCGGCGAGGTCTGCCGCATGATCATGGCCGAGGTGACGCCGCTGGTCGACGCGCAGATCGGCGCGTTCTTCCTCGCCGGGACCGAACCCGGCTCCGGGCTGCGGCTGCGACTGGAGGCGTCGTACGGGTACGTGTCGCCCGGCACCGAGGTCAGCTTCGCCCCGGGCGAGGGCCTGATCGGGCAGGCGTCGCTGTCGCGACGCGCGATCCGGGTCACCGCCCCGCAGGACAGCCGGCTGCTGGTCCGCTCCGGGCTCGCCGCGACACCCCCGGCCGACCTCGTCGTCCTGCCGGTGCTGTTCGAGGGCGAGCCGCTCGGCGTCATCGAGTTCGCCGGCGTGTCCACGTTCTCCGAGCTGCACCTGGCGTTCCTCGACCGGCTCGTGGTCACCATCGGCGTCGCCCTCAAGACGATCCTCGCCAACCGGCGCACCGAGGAGCTGCTGTCGCAGTCGCAGCGCCTCGCCCTGGAGCTGCAGGACCAGTCGGCCGAGCTGCAGCGCACCAACGCGGAGCTGGAGGAGAAGGCGACGCTGCTGTCGGAGCAGAAGGGCAACATCGAGAAGCAGAACCGCGAGATCGAGATGGCCCGCCTCGGCCTGGAGGAGAAGGCGCAGCAGCTGGCGCAGGCGTCGCAGTACAAGTCGGAGTTCCTCGCCAACATGAGCCACGAGCTGCGCACGCCGCTCAACTCGATGCTCCTGCTCTCGCGGCTGCTGGCCGACAACCCCGACACCAACCTCACCGCGAAGCAGATCGAGTTCGCCGCGACGATCCACAACGCGGGCTCCGACCTGCTCGCCCTCATCGACGACATCCTCGACCTGTCGAAGATCGAGGCCGGCCGCATGGACGTCGAGCCCGGCGAGGTCTCCTTCGACGAGATCCGCTCCTACGTCGAGCAGGCCTTCGCGCCGCAGGCCGAGGACAAGGGGCTGGACTTCACCGTCGTCCCGGACCCCGACCTGCCGCCCGCGATCGTCACCGACCCGCAGCGGCTCCAGCAGATCCTGCGCAACCTGATCTCCAACGCGGTGAAGTTCACCGAGAAAGGCTCGGTCACGCTCTCCATGAGCGTCGCCACGCCCGACCTGCAGTTCACCTCGCCGACCCTGGCCGGCGCCCGGCGGGTGATCGCGTTCGCGGTGCGCGACACCGGTATCGGCATCTCCGACGACAAGGTCGCGCTGATCTTCGAGGCGTTCCAGCAGGCCGACGGCACGACCAGCCGCAAGTACGGTGGCACCGGCCTGGGCCTGTCGATCAGCCGCGAGCTCGCCCGGCTCCTTGGCGGCGCGATCGGGGTCACCTCGGAGGTCGGCCGGGGTGCCATCTTCACCCTGTACCTGCCGGACGTCATCGCGACCGAGGTCACGCAGACGGTGCACGCGGCGCCGGCACAGCCGCTGCCGCCGGTGCGCAGCATGCCGCCCGGCCCGGCCATGCTGCGGTCGCTGCCGGCCCCGGAGCGCCGCCCGACCGCGGCCGCGCACCAGCTCGACGGTGCGACCGTGCTCATCGTCGACGACGACGTGCGCAACGTCTTCGCTCTCACCAGCGCGCTCGAGCTGCACGGCATGACGGTCCTGTACGCCGACAACGGCGCCGACGGGGTCCGCGTGCTGTCGGAGCACCCGGGCGTTGACATCGTGCTGATGGACGCGATGATGCCCGACCAGGACGGCAACGAGACGACCCGGGCGATCCGGCGCAACCGGCGCTTCGCCAACCTGCCGGTGGTGTTCCTGACCGCCAAGGCGATGCCCGGCGACCGCGAATCGTCCCTGGCCGCGGGCGCGAGCGACTACATCACCAAGCCGGTCGATCTCGACGAACTGCTTGACGTCATGGCCGCGTGGGTAAACGGGGAGGGGCGCGCGGTGTAGGTTGCTCCCATACCGTCAGAAAGGGGCCGCATCCTTGACTGGACCGGACCGGCCGGCGAAGGTGCTGCTCGTCGACGACCGCAGGGACAACCTCCTCGCCCTGGAGGCGATCCTGCAGGGGCTACCGGTCCAGACGGTCGGCGCCGACAGCGGCGAGGACGCGCTCAAGCACCTGCTGGTCGACGACTTCGCCCTCATCCTGCTCGATGCGCAGATGCCGACGATGGACGGCTTCGAGACCGCCCGGCACATCAAGCGCCGCGAGCGGACCCGGCACGTGCCGATCATCTTCCTGACCGCCGCGGACCGCGACTCGCACCTGATGCTGCGGGGCTACGCCGCGGGTGCCGTCGACTACCTCACGAAGCCGTTCGATCCGTGGGTACTGCGGGCGAAGGTCTCCGTGTTCGTGGAGCTGTGGACGAAGACCCAGCAGCTCGCGGTGCAGTCCGAGCTGGTCCGCGCGCGGGAGGGCGAGCTGCGGGCGGCTGGGGTCGCCGTCGACGAGGCCAGCGCGCTGCTGAAGGCGGCGCTGGCCGCGGGCGGCGAGGTCGGCCGCTCCCAGGTGGAGAAGGCGATTGCGGCGCTGACGAGGGCGCGGGGGTCGATGTAGCCCGTCGCGCCCGGCTTACATGTGATCTTGCCTGGTTGATCGAAGTCGCGCCGTGGTCGTCCGGATGGCCAGGAGGCGACTTCGATCAGCGCGATGGTCCGGCCGGCGGCACGGCTCTGCGCTGCGCGGCACGGTGCTGCGCTTCGCGGGCCGGTGCTGCGCTTAGCGGGCCGGTGCTGTGCTTCGTGGGTCCTGTCAGGTCGCGGTTTCCTGGATCATCAGCGCGCCGCGCAGGCCGGTGATGTCCAGGACGCGGATCAGGAACGCGCCGACGTTGACCAGCACCAGGTAGCTCTGTGCCATGGTCGCCCTGCGACTGAGCACGACCAGCGTGCCGAGCCCCTGGGAGTCGCAGAACGTCACGCCGGCCATGTCGAGCACGACCCGGGTCGGGGTGTCGCCGGCGAGGATCTCATCGACGGCCGTCGCCAGCCGCTGGACCGTGGACATGTCGATCTCGCCGGCGAGCGCCACGACGGTCTCGGTCGGGGCGCGCCGCACGGTGACGGAAAGATCCGGTCGATCCACCCGAACAGCCTAACGTGGAAGGGCGCCCGCAGTGGCGTCGGGCACAGGCCGCCCGGGGCCGGTCGGCGTCGTCTCCGGCGGGCTGTCAGAATGGGCAGGCTGTGACAGCTATTGACTCCGCCGGCCTCGGCCCCTACGCGGGTGACGCTCCGGCTTCGCAGGCACTGTTCGACCGCGCCCAGGCCATCGTGCCCGGTGGGGTGAATTCACCTGTCCGTGCGTTCCGTGCGGTCGGTGGCACCCCTCGGTTCATGGTCGGTGGCGAGGGCTGCTGGCTCACCGACGCCGACGGGCGGCGCTATGTCGACCTGGTCTGCTCGTGGGGCCCGCTGATCCTCGGCCACGCACATCCCGAGGTCATCGGCGCGATCACCGCCGCGGCCGCGCACGGCACGAGCTTCGGCACCCCGACCCCGGGCGAGGTGGCACTCGCCGAGGAGATCGTCGCGCGCACCCCCGTCGAGCAGGTCCGCCTGGTCAACTCCGGCACCGAGGCCACGATGAGCGCGCTGCGGCTCGCCCGCGGCTTCACCGGCCGGCCCAAGGTGGTCAAGTTCGCCGGCTGCTACCACGGCCACGTCGACGCGCTGCTCGCCGCCGCCGGGTCCGGGGTCGCGACGCTGGCGCTGCCCGACTCGCCCGGCGTCACCGGTGCCGCGGCGGGCGACACGATCGTCCTGCCGTACAACGACGTCGCCGCGGTCGAGGCGGCCTTCGCCGCTGAGGGCCCGCAGATCGCGGCGGTGATCACCGAGGCCGCCTGCGGCAACATGGGTGTCGTCGCGCCCCGCGACGGGTTCAACACCAAGCTCGCCGAGATCGCCCACCGGCACGGCGCGCTGCTCATCCTCGACGAGGTCATGACCGGCTTCCGGGTCAGCGGCGCCGGCTGGGTCGGCCTTGAGCCCGTCGACGCCGACCTGTGGACCTTCGGCAAGGTCATGGGCGGTGGCCTGCCCGCCGCCGCGTTCGGTGGCCGGGCCTCGATCATGGCGCAGCTCGCCCCGGCCGGCCCGGTCTACCAGGCCGGCACCCTGTCGGGCAATCCGCTGGCCTGCGCGGCGGGCCTGGCGACCCTGCGCCTGGCGACCCCCGAGGTCTATGCGCAGCTCGACGCGACCGCCGCGACGATCGGCAAGCTGTGCTCCGACGCGCTGGCCGCCGCGGGTGTACCGCACACCCTCGCGACGGCCGGCAGCATGTTCTCGATCTTCTTCACCCACGAGCCGGTCCACAACTACGACGACGCGCGGACCCAGGACGTGGCGGCGTTCAAGGCGTTCTTCCACACCATGCTCGCCCGTGGGGTGTACCTGCCGCCGAGCGCCTACGAGTCGTGGTTCGTCTCGACCGCGATCGGCGCCGAGGCCCTCGACGTCATCTCCGCGGCGCTGCCGCACGCCGCCCGCGCCGCGGCCGCCGCATCGGCTGGGCTGTCATGACGAAGACCATCGTGCACGTGCTGCGGCACGGCGAGGTACACAATCCGGAGAAGGTGCTCTACGGGCGCCTTCCCGGGTACCGCCTCTCCGAGCTCGGCGTGCAGATGGCCAAGGCGGCCGCGCAGGCCGTCGCCGAGAGGGACATCACCTACGTCGTGGCCAGCCCGCTGGAGCGCGCGCAGCAGACCGCGTCGCCGATCGCCGAGCAGTTCGGCCTGCCGATCGCCGTCGACGAGCGGCTCATCGAGAGCGGGAACTTCTTCGAGGGCAAGCGGGTCGGCGCCGGCGACGGCGCGCTGCGCGACCCGCGCAACTGGTGGGTGCTGCGCGACCCGGTGACCCCGTCCTGGGGCGAGCCCTACACGGCGATCGCGTCGCGCATGTTCGCCGCGCTGCTCGCCGCCCGGGAGGCCGCGGAGGGCCACGAGGCCGTCTGCGTGTCGCACCAGCTGCCGATCTGGACGCTGCGCCGGCGTGTCGAGCGCAAGCGGCTGTGGCACGACCCCCGCAAGCGGGAGTGCAACCTCGCCAGCTACACCAGCTTCCACTTCGAGGACACGAAGATCGTCGGCGTGGCGTACACCGAACCCGCCGCACACCTGGTCGCCATGTCGCCGACCGCTCGCCAAGCGAAGGGTGCCTGAGCATGCGCTTCGCGATCGCGCTGGTCGCCCTGGTGGTACTCCTGACCGGCTGTGAGAGCAGCGCACCGAAGAGCGCTCTCGGCAGCCGCAAGATCTCTGTCTCGGACCGGGTGGCCGCGCCGGCCATGCGCGGCGACTACATGGACATCGCCGGCTCGTTCGACCTCGCGCAGCACAAGGGCCAGGTCGTCGTGGTCAACTTCTGGGCGTCCTACTGCCCGCCGTGCCGCACCGAGGCGCCGGAGCTGGAGAAGGTGTACGCCGCCACGAAGGCCGAGGGTGTCGCGTTCGTCGGCGTCAACGTGCACGACCAGCGCGACCAGGCCAAGGCGTACCTCGCCGACATCAAACCGACCTACGGCAGCATCTTCGACCCGTCCGCGTCGCTGGCGCAGGACTTCGCCGTGCCGCCCAACTCGATCCCGGCGACCCTCGTCATCGACCGCAGCGGCCGTATCGCCGCCGTGCTGCGCATGCAGGTCGACCAGAAGCTGCTCGAGCCGATCGTGCGCGACCTGCTCGCCGAGCAGGCCTGAGCCATGCTGCTCGCCGGCACCGGAGACCTCGCCCTCAGCGGACCGCTGCTCGGCGCGGTCGCGGTCGCCGTCCTCGCCGGCCTGGCCAGCTTCCTGTCGCCGTGCATCCTGCCGCTCGTGCCCGGCTACCTGTCCTATGTCACCGGCCTGGCCGGCGCCGACCTCGACTCCGGGCACCGCCGCGGCCGGGTCATCGCCGGGATCTCGCTGTTCATCGCCGGGTTCGCGGCCGTCTTCATCGCCCTCATCGTGCTCGCCACCAGCGCCGCGATGCAGCTCATGGTGCACCGCCGGCTCATCGAGACCGTCGCGGGCGTCGCCGTCATCGTGCTCGGTCTGGCGTTCATGGGGTTCGTACCGGGGCTGGAGCGGCAGTGGCGGATCCAGCGCCTGCCCGCCGCGGGCCTCATCGGCGCCCCCGTCTTCGGGATGGTCTTCGCGCTGTCGTGGGCGCCGTGCACCGGACCGACGCTCGGGGCGGTCATCGCGCTCGGCTCGACCACCGGGTCGCAGGCCAGGGCGGTGACCCTCGCGGGCGCGTACTCCCTCGGCATGGGGCTGCCGTTCATCGCCGTCGGGCTGGGCTTCCAGCGGCTCATCGGCGTCATCAAGTTCATCCGGCGCAACAGCCGGTGGGTGACCCGCATCGGCGGCGCGCTGCTCGTCCTCGTCGGGCTCGCGCTCGTCACCGGCGTCTGGAGTGACCTCATGATCGCCCTCACGACCAACGTCGGACCCGGATCGGTGCCGATCTGATGAGCCGCTGGATCGTCTCCATCGCCCGGCGGGCCTGGCGGCAGCTGACCTCGATGCGCACCGCACTGGTGCTGCTGTTCCTGCTCGCCGTCGCCGCCGTCCCCGGCTCCGTGCTGCCGCAGCGCAACGTCTCGCCCGAGAAGGTCCGCCAGTACCTGCAGGACAACCCCGACTGGGGCCCCACGCTCGACCGGTTCTCCTTCTTCGACGTGTACGCCTCGCCCTGGTTCTCGGCGATCTACTTGCTGCTCTTCACGTCCCTTGTCGGCTGCCTCGTGCCGCGCTTCCGCTCCCACTTCGTGGCGATGCTGCGCAAGCCGCCCGCGGCGCCCGCCCGGTTCTCCCGCCTGCCCGCCTCGGCCGAAGACCTGCCCGCCGCGTCCGCTGGCGACGTGGTCGCGGTGCTACGCCGCCGCCGGTTCCGCACCGTCGTGCGCACCCCGTCCGACGGGGTCACCGAGATCAGCGCCGAGAAGGGGTACCTCAAGGAGACCGGCAACCTGGTCTTCCACCTCGCGCTGCTGTCGCTGCTGATCGGCGTCGCGTACGGCTCCTGGTTCGGCTGGCACGGCAACCGGCTGCTCATCAAGGGGCAGGACTTCGCCTTCTGCAACACGCTGCTCAACTACGACGAGCACGCGCTCGGCGCCCAGGTCGGCGAGGGCGACCTGCCCCGGTTCTGCCTGCGGATGGACAAGTTCGCCGCCACGTACCTCGACAACGGCCAGCCGGTCACCTATAAGGCCGACATCACCGTCACCCAGCACGGCCGCTCGTCCGCCCACGTGCTGCAGGTCAACGACCCGCTGCGCCTCGACGGCGCCAACGTGTCGCTGCTCGGCCACGGGTACGCCCCGGTGCTGCGGTACACCGACAAATACGGCAAAACCCACGAAAACGTGTCGGCATTCCTGCCGAAGGACGGGATGCTCACCAGCGACGGCGTCGCCACCTTCCCGGACGTCAACCTCAACCCCGAGACCGGCACCCGCGACGAGAAGTCGCAGATCGGCTTTTTGGGCGTCTACCTGCCGACCCTCCCGTCGGACCCCTCGGTGAACTCGTCGGCCTTCCCCGCCGAGAAGGACCCGCGCCTGATGCTCCAGCCGTACCGCGGCGTCCTGGGCTTCGACGCCGGCGCGCCGTTGTCGGTGTACACCCTCGACCAGCGCCAGATCGACGCCAAGCGGCTCAGCAAGTTCGGCGAGCCCGTCATGCTGAAGCCCGGCGACAAGGGCACCCTGCCCGACGGCACGACCGTCGAGTTCGTCCGCACCGAGCAGTGGATCAGCATCTCCATCCGGCACGACCCCGGCCAGCCGATCGTCCTGGTCGGCGCGAGCGCGCTGCTGGTCGGGCTGCTCGGCTCGCTCACCGGCAAGCGCCGGCGGGTGTTCTTCCGCATCACCCCGACCGGAATGTCGGCCGGCGGCCTGCCGCGTGGCGACTACCCGGGCTTCGCCGAGGAGTTCGCCGCCATCGTCGCGGCGGCGACCCCTGCGGCACCGGTGCCGAGCCAGATGGCGCAGACTGATGTCAAGGAGGTCGTTTGATGGGTGGGTTGTCGAACCAGCTGCTGGTCGTCACGATCTTCAGCTACGTGCTGGCGATGCTGGCGTACGCGGTCGAGTACGCGTTCGGGGCGAGGAGCCTGGTGGGCCAGCGGGTCTCGGCCGGCGTGGCGGCTCCGTCGGAGGCTCTGGCCTCGGTCGGCGCGCCTGCTGCCGCGGTTCCCTCGGCCGGCCCTGCTGCTCCTTCCCTTTCGGACATCTCCGATGAATCCGTTTCGTCGGATGTGCCGGACACCTCCGCTGCGCGCTGGGCGGGCATCGCCGCGGTCGCCCTGACCGTCCTCGGCTACCTGGCCCACTTTGCCGCCCTGGTCACCCGCGGCCTCGCCGCCGACCGGGCGCCGTGGGGCAACATGTACGAGTTCGTCATGACCGCCACCCTCGTCGGCGTCTCCGCCTGGCTGGTCGTGCTTGCCAAGTGGCACAACCTGCGGCACCTCGGCCTCTTCGTCACGCTGGTCGCGTCCCTCCTGCTCGCGATCGCCGGCATGACCCTGTACGTCCCGGTCGGCCCCCTCGTCCCGGCCCTGCAGTCCTACTGGCTGGTCATCCACGTCGGCGCCGCCTCGATCGCCTCGGGCATCTTCCTCGTCGGCTTCATCGCCGCCGCCATGCACCTGATCCGCCTCGGCCACGACCAGGGCAAGCGCAACTTCCCGTACAGCCTCGGCGAGCGCCTGCCAGAGGCAGACGTCCTGGAGCGCGTCAGCTTCCGCGTCCACGCCTTCGCCTTCCCCATCTGGACCTTCGGCATCATCGCCGGCGCCATCTGGGCCGAGGCGGCCTGGAGCCGGTACTGGAACTGGGACCCCAAAGAGGTCTGGTCCTTCGTGGCCTGGGTCGTCTACGCCTGCTACCTGCACGCCCGCTCCACCCCGAGCGTCAGCCGCCGCATCACGTCCTGGATCGCCATCGTCGGCTGGATCACCATGCTGATCAACCTGTTCGGCGTGAACCTGGTGGCCAGCGGCCTGCACTCGTACGCCGGCGTCTGACGCCTCCCCTCGCCAACCCGGTGGCCCACCGGCCCGTTTGCGGTGTAAGGATGCCAGTCCTCCGCGTGGGCCCTGCGCGCTGATTTCCCGGTGGCTGGCTGTTCCCCGGCGACCAGGGATCCACCGGGTTGCAGCGATCCACTGGGTTGCCGACGAAGGGGCATGCCGTTCTGGCCGGGACAGGTCACTGCCTCGCCCCCGGCTTACCTGCCTGGTCGGCGGCGACACGCGCCGTTGCCGGGGAGCGCATCTCCGCCCAGCCCGACGCGGAGATGCGCATGGCGACGCTGGTCGTGCAGGGCCGTTCCGCCCTGGCTCGCGGCGTCCGCGCCGTGCGCAACCAGGGCGTCCTCATGCGCGGCGTCAACGCCGCCGCCGACCGCTTGCTCACCCGGCCAAGCTGATCCCCACCTGGCCTGCGCTCGTGCGGCGCTGTGTTCGCCTGGCCTGAGTTCGCGTGTCGGGTGCCTGGTTGGTGTCTGTCCGCGCGGCTCGTGTTCGCTGGCTCGTGTTTCGCCTGGCCTGTGCTCGTGCGGCGCCGTGGTTGTCTGGCCTGTGTTCGCCGGCCTGTGTTCGCTCGGCCGGCGTCTGCCCGATGCGTGCGTGCCGTTGCCGAAGCATCCGTCAGCCCTGGCCCTAGCCCTCGGCCCGGCCGTGCCCGTGCCTGGTTGGCGTCTGCCCGTGCGGCTCGTGTTCGCCTGCCCCTGCGCGTGGTTGGTTTCTGCCCGCACGGCCTGTGTTCGCCGGTGCGTGCTCGGCCGGTCGGTGTCCGCCTGATGCGTGTGCGCCGTTGCCGAAGCATCCCTCAGCCCTGGCCCGAGCCCTCGGCCCGGCCGTGCCCGTGCCCGGTTGGCGTCTGCCCGTGCGGCTCGTGTTCGCCTGCCCCTGCGCGTGGTTGGTTTCTGCCCGCACGGCCTGTGTTCGCCGGTGCGTGCTCGGCCGGTCGGTGTCCGCCTGATGCGTGTGCGCCGTTGCCGAAGCATCCCTCAGCCCTGGCCCGAGCCCTCGGCCCGGCCGTGCCCGTGCCCGGTTGGCGTCCGCCCGCGCGGCTCGTATTCGCAGGCGGATGCTCGCCCGGTGCGTGCTCGCCCGGCCGGCGTCCGCCCGATGCGTGTGCGCCGTTGCCGAGCGAGCCCTCAGCCCCGGCCGAGCCCTCAGCCCCGGCCGAGCCTCAGCCCCGCCGAGCCCTCAGCCCCGCCGGGGCTCGCGGGCGTCAGGGGCGCAGGTCGGACCGGATGATGAGGTCGAGCAGGGCGAACACGAACAGTGCGATCCCCACGAACCCGTTGGCCGTGAAGAAGGCGCGGTTCACGCGGGACAGGTCGTCGGGGCGGACGATGGCGTGTTCGTACACGAAGGCGACCGCCGCGACCGCCAGGCCGATCCACCACAGCCAGCCGAGGTCGACGAGTTGGCCGTACCAGACGAACAGGGCGAACGTCACGACGTGCGCGGCGGTCGACAGGTGCAGGGCGAAGGGGATGCCGTAGCGGGACGGGACGGAGTGGACGCCGATCTCGCGGTCGACGGTGGCGTCCTGGCAGGCGTAGATGAGGTCGAAGCCGCCGATCCACAGGCCGACGGCGGCGCCGAGGACCCAGGCGGCGCCCGAGCCCCGCAGGTCGCCGGTCACGGCGAGCCACGCGCCGACCGGGCCGACCATCTGCGCCAGGCCGAGCAGCGCGTGCGGCCAGTTGGTGAAGCGCTTGCCATACGGATAGAGCACCAGCGGCACCACGGCCAGCGGGGCGAGGGCCAGGCACAGCGGGTTGAGCAGGGCGGCCGCGCCCAGGAACACGACCAGGGCGACCGCCGCGCCGGTCCACGCGGTGCGGACGGTCACGGCGCCGGTGACGAGCTCGCGCTGGGAGGTGCGCGGGTTGCGGGCGTCGATGTGGCGGTCGATGATCCGGTTGGCGGCCATAGCGAACGTGCGGGCGCCGACCATGGCGACCGTCACCAGGAGCAGGTCAGCCCAGTTGACGCGCCCGCCGTTGATGGTCATCGCGGTCAGGGCTGACAGGTAGGCGAACGGCAGCGCGAACACCGAGTGCTCGATCGCGACGAGCCGCAGGAATGCCTTGACCCGGCTCGGGGGTGCCTCAACGAGCGTCACTTGAACCCATACTCTCTCCAGCGTTTGTCGACCCGCGCCACGACCTCGGGCGACATGACCATCTCTTCCGGCCAGCCGCGATGGTAGCCCTCCGCCGGACCCTTGCGGGTCGCGTCGAGGCCGGCCTTGCCGCCCCAGAACTGTTGATAGGAGGAGTGGTCGAGGTGGTCGACCGGACCTTCGGTGAGCAGCAGGTCGTGCTTGTAGTCGACGTTGCCGAAGGCGCGGAAGGCGACCTCCGCGTAGTCGTGGACGTCACAGTCGTCGTCGACGACCACGATGAGCTTGGACAGTGAGAGCAGGTGGGCGCCCCAGATGGCGCTCATGACCTTCTGCGCGTGCTTCGGGTAGCGTTTGCGGATCGACACGATCACGCAGTTGTGGAACACGCCGGCGGCGGGCAGGTCGTAGTCCACGATGTCGGGGATCATGATCTTCAGCAAGGGCAGGAAGATCCGCTCGGTCGCCTTGCCGAGGCCGAGGTCCTCCTGCGGCGGCTTCGACGTGATGATCGAGTGGTAGATCGGCTGCTTGCGGGTGGTCATGCACTCCACGTGCAGCACCGGGAAGTCCTCGACGGGCGTGTAGAAGCCGGTGTGGTCACCGAACGGGCCCTCGGGCAGGCGCTCTCCGGGCTCCAGATAACCCTCGAGCACGATCTGGGCGCTGGCCGGCACCTGCAGCGGCACGGTCAGGCAGTCGACCATCTCGACCCGCTCGCCGCGCAGGAAGCCCGCGAACAGGTATTCATCGATGTCGGACGGCAGCGGGGCGCTCGCCGAATAGGAGACGACCGGGTCGGCGCCGATGGCGATCGCCACCGGCAGGCGCTGCCCGAGCCGCTCGGCCACGGCGTGGTGCGCGGTCGAGTCCTTGTGGATCTGCCAGTGCATGCCGAGCGTGTTGTGGCTGTGCTGCTGCAGGCGATAGAGCCCGAGATTGCGCTTGCCGGTCTCGGGGTGCTTGGTGTGGGTCAGGCCGAAGTTGTGGTAGATCCCGCCGTCGCCGGGCCAGACCTGCAGGCCGGGCAGCCGGTTGAGGTCGACCTGGTCGCCCTTGTAGACCACCTCCTGGCACGGCGCGGTCTTCACGTGCTTCGGCGGCACGGACTTGAGCTGGAGCAGCTTGCCGATGCCGTCGCGGATGCCCGCCCAGCCGACCGGCAGCTCGGGCTTCGCGAGGGCGCCGATGCGCTCGCCGACCTCGTCGAGGCGCGAGACGCCGAGCGCCATCGCCATGCGGCGCTCGGTGCCGAACAGGTTGATCGCGACCGGCATGTCGCCACGGGTCGGGCGGTCGAACAGCAGCGCCGGACCGCCGGCCCGGACGGTGCGGGTGACGATCTCGCTGATCTCCAGATGTGGATCCACCGGCGCGGACACGCGATGCAACTCGCCGGCCCGCTGCAGGGCGGCAAGGAACTCGTTGAGGTCTGCGTATGGAAAGCCGCGTGCCATGCCCCCATCCTGCCAACCCGGTACGACACTTTCCGAGCGGGCTGGCCAGTTGTGGCAGAGTTGACCGCGTGATTGATCAGCGCAGGCCGTGGGTCGTCGGGGTGTCCGGGGCGTCCGGCACGCCGTATGCGGCCGCGGTGATCCGGGCGCTGTTCGACGCGGGCGAGGCCGTCGACCTCATCGTGTCGCGCGCCGCCCGGCTCACGATCCTCGACGAGACCGGCATCGGCTTCCGCGACGCGCACTGGAAGGACGACCTGGCCACGTGGCTCGGCCGAGCACTGGACGACGTGGTCTACTGGCCCGCCGGTGATCTCGCCGCCGGTCCGAGCAGTGGGTCGTACCAGGTCAAAGGCATGCTCATCGTGCCGGCGAGCACGGCGGCCTGCGCCGGCATCGCGATCGGGCTCTCCAAGGACCTGCTGCAGCGGGCGGCCGAGGTCAACCTCAAGGAGCGCCGACCGGTCGTCGTCGTCCCGCGGGAGACCCCGGTGACCCGCAGCCACCTGGAGCATCTCATTGCCCTGCACGATGCTGGCGCCGTGGTCCTCCCCGCCAGCCCCGGCTTCTACTCGGCCGGAGCGGCGGCCACGGCCGCCCAACTCGTCGACTTCGTCGCCGGCAAAGTCCTCGACGCTGCCGGCGTGTCGCATACCTTGTTCACTCGTTGGTCGGGTGAACTCGGCCATTCCCGTTAGAGGTGTCGTCGAGCGCTTCGTCTCCTTCGAGCAGCGCCCGCACCTCGGATTCCCGGAACCGCCGGTGTCCCCCCGGGGTTCGGATGCTGCTGATCCGACCGGCCGCCGCCCAGCGTGTCACCGTTTTCGGATCCACACGAAACAAGGCAGCGACCTCGCCGGGCGTCAGCAGACGATCTCCCGTCTCCACGGCCCCTCCTTAACCCATGGGTGGCTCGATCGGGCCCGCGCACCCCCATGCGGCAAGCTGAAAGCACGAGTCATCCTGGGATGTACGCCCATTACAGCACCGCTAGCGTGCCGTGTCCGGGAAACGAGGAAATCGCACGTGTTGGGTAATTAGCTGTGCTAAAACGCCGACCATTAGGCTGGACGCGATGGATGCGATCGATCGACAACTCATCGACCTGCTTCGAGACAACGCCCGCCTTCCATACGCCGAGCTGGCCCGGAAGGTCGGCCTGTCGGCGCCGGCCGTGCACGAACGCGTCGGCAAGCTTGAATCCTCCGGCGTCATCCAGGGCTACCGGGCCGAGATCCACCCCGAGGCCGTCGGGCTGCCGCTGACCGCGGTCATCGGCATCGTGCAGGACAGCAGCGGCGACACCGACGGCATCCTGGAAGCCCTGCGCGAGCATCCGGAGATCGAATCGTGCTACTTCATGGCGGGTGAGGAATCGTTCCTGTGCAAGGCGCGCGTGAAGACCATTGGCGATCTTGAACGCCTCATCATCGAGCTGAACCGGGTCAAAGGCGTGGCACGCACCCGCACCGCGATCGCGCTGTCGACGAAATGGGAGGGCCGCCCCCAGTCGGCCTGCTAAGCCAGCTCCGCCAGCCCCGGATACCCCACGACATAGCCCTCGGCATCCAGCTGCAGCTCGGCCGTGAAGGTCTCCGAGGTGTAGCGGACCCGTTGGCCGGGCAGCACCTCGTACACCTGCTGGAGGGGCAACACGGCCAAGCTTGGCAGCAGCACCCAGGCCGCCTCGATCGTCGACACCGTGCCGGGCGCCGCGCGGTGCAGGCCCAGCCGGCGCACGGGTAACGTGCTGGTCAGCGGGGAGTTGTAGAGATCCACGTCGAGCACCCGGTGGAGCCGTTCGGGCTCCTCGATGCCGGCGAAGGGCGCCGTCGGCAGCACCCGCTCCAGGTCACCCTGCTCACCCGTGGTGACCCGCCAGCGGCCCGCGGCCCGCTCCATCCTTAAGGTCCGGCGCCAGCCCGCGCCCTCGGCCGTGACCTCCAGCCGCGTGCTCGCCCAGCCTTCATCGGTGTGCAGCTCATATCTGCAGCAATACAACGCATTGTCGGCGGCGAACGCCGTGCCTTTGGCATAGAGGCCCCGGCGGTCGTCGAGCGTGACGAACTCGCCGCCTGTCGTGTCGGTCCGCTGCCAGGCGAACGCCCGTGGAAGCACCGTCATACGTAGACGCTATCCGACGGGTACGACAAAACCCGGGCGACAGAAAGGCGGTCCGCATCAATTCTGCGGACCGCCCTGTCGTCACCTAACGCCGTGGACGACGATCATGATCGTGCTGCGGCCGCCGCCCGGGCCTGCCGCTGAAGTGCGACGCGCCGTGCTGCGGGGTGCTGCGCTGGATCCGCACCGGCACGCCACTCGGCTGCCGCGCGCCCGTGACCTCGGCCAACGCCGGGTCGCCGGCCCGCACCCGCAGCTCGGTCGGGGTGACCCCGGCCTTCGCCAGCAGTGCCGCCGCCCGCCGACGCTGCCGCGGCAGCACCAGCGTCACGACCGTGCCCGCCGCACCGGCCCGCGCGGTGCGGCCTGCCCGGTGCAGGTAGTCCTTCTGATCCCGCGGCAGATCGACGTGTACGACCAGCGACACGTCATCGATGTGAATGCCACGCGCCGCGACGTCGGTGGCCACCAGCACGTCACACGTGCCCTCTTTGAACTCGGCGAGCGTGCGCGTGCGCACCCGCTGCGTCTTGCCGCCGTGCAGGGCGCCGGCCCGCACGCCGACGGCCGCGAACTGCTCGACGAGCTCGTCGACGGCCTGCTGGGTCTTCACGAAGAGGATCGTGCGGCCCTTGCGGGCGGCGATCGACGCCGCGATGGCGAACTTGTCGTTCGGCGGGACCAGCAGCACGTGATGGTCCATCGACCCGACCGACGCCGTCGCCGGCTCGATCGAGTGCGTCACCGGGTCGACCAGGAAGCGCTTGACCAGCGTGTCGACGTCCTTGTCGAGGGTCGCGGAGAAGAGCAGGCGCTGGCCGGTGGCCGGCGTCTGCGTCAGGATCTCGGTGACCTCGGGCAGGAAGCCCATGTCGGCCATCTGGTCGGCCTCGTCGAGCACGGTGATCTCCACCGAGTCGAGCCGGCAGACGCCGCGCTTGATCAGGTCACCGAGGCGGCCGGGCGTCGCGACGAGCACGTCGACCCCCCGCTCCAGCGACCAGATCTGCCGGTCATACGGCACACCGCCGACGGCGGTCTTGCAGAACAGGCCGAGGGCCTTGGCCAGCGGGGTCAACGCGTCGTTGACCTGCATGGCGAGTTCGCGCGTCGGCACGAGGACCAGGGCCTTGGGCGCGTGCGGACGGGAGCGCCCGCTCGCCGCCAGCCGGGCCAGCATCGGCAGGCCGAAGGCGAGCGTCTTGCCCGAGCCGGTGCGCCCCCTGCCCAGGACGTCACGGCCCGCGAGCACATCGGGAATGGTCGCGGACTGGATCGGGAACGGATCGGTGATGCCCTGGTTGGCAAGCGTGCGCACCAACTTGTTGGGCAGGCCGAGCCCGGCGAAACCGGGCCCTTGGATTTCCTCTGCGGCTTCGACCGCGTCTTTTGCGTCGAAGATGGAGGGGTACGAACTGGGGTCAGCGAGCAGCAAGGAGCTGGGACCTTCCGATTGGAGACCCTTCAGCTTATCCGATCTCGCTCACTGACCCCGCGCCGAGGTGTCGCGGTTCACTATTTCTGCGGTACGCCGCTGAACATGTCCTCGATGAACGACTTGGAGAACGTGACGGCCAGGTAACCGCCGGCCAGGAGCACCACCACGATGATCCCGATGATGATCATGACCTTCAGGTTGCTGGACTTCTCCGGCTGGTCGTCGCCATCGTCCGCTTCCTGCGTACCTTGGCTCAAGATGTGCCCGGTGAGCGAGCCGGAGTTCTCCAGAGGGCTGCTGCCGCCGTCGGCCGGGACCGCCGCCACCGGGGTGACGCGTTGTCCGCCATAGACTGTGCCTGCAGAGCTGCGCTGGTTCCGTGCCCAGTTCCCGTAGCTTTCCGATGCGGGCGGAGGACCCGCGTCGCTGACCACTTGGACTTCTTCCTCCTCTTCGGGCGGGGGGTTCGCGGGCGGCTGCTGATGCGCCGGCGGGGCCGGGTTGGCCGGCGCGCCGCTCGACGGGTAGACCGCCCCCGGCGCGCTGTCACTGGCCGCCCGGTCGTCGCGCTGCGGCCCCGTTGAAGACGGCGGCGGTGCCCAGGCCGGCGCGCCCCACCCCGTCTGCTGCACGGGCGGCAGGTCGGGTTGGGCGCTCGGCACCGAGTACGACGGCTGCTGCCCCTCAGCGGGCGGCGGTGCCCAGCCCGGCGCCGCGGGGGGCGCCTCGGCGGGCGCGGCAGGCTCGGCCGCCCAGCTCGGCGCGAACGGTGGCGACACCGCCTCACCAGCGGCAGGCTCGGCGGGCGACGGGGCGGCCCAGCTCGGCGTGAACGGTACCGACACCGCGTCACCGCCGGCCGGCGGCGGTGCCCAGCTCGGGGCCGCGGGAGCGGAAACCTGCTGCTCGGCCGGCGGCGCCCAGGAAGGCTGCTGACCGGACGGAGCCCAGCTCGGCGGCGCCGAAACCGGCGGCGTCGACGCGGAAGGGTTCGCCGAGGGGATGGAGAACGCCGGCGGCGCCGACACCGGTGGCATGGAGTCGGACGGTGTCGTCGACGGCATCGTGTACGCCGGCTGCCCCGCCCCCGGAGCCCCTCCCGATGCCGGCGGCGCGAACGGCGGGGAGAACGACGACGGCGCCCCCGAGGTCGGCGGCGCGAACGGGGGCGGGGTCGAGGACGACGGCGCTGCCGAGGACGGCGCTGCCGAGGGCGACGGCGCCCCCGAGGTCGGCGGCGCGAACGGGGGCGGGGTCGAGGACGACGGCCCGCTGACGGGCGGGGCGAACGCGGGACCACCCGTGGGCGGTGCGAACGCGGGTCCGCCCGACGACGGCTGGGCCGAGGCCGGGCCACCCGAGACCGGCGGCGCGTACGCAGGGCCGCCCGACGACGGCGGGGCCGACGCCGGACCACCGGAGATCGGCGGCGCGAACGCGGGCGGCGGCGTCCATCCCTGCCCGGGCGGCGCGGCCCACCCCTGCTGCTGCGGCGCCGGCGGCGTGGACACCGGCGGACTCGGCGGCGCGGCCCAGCCCTGCGGCGAAGGCGGCGCCGATGCCGGCTGCCCTGGCGGCGTGGCCCAGCTCGGCTGACCCGGTGCGGCAGGTGTACCGGGCGCCGGCGGCGCCGCCCAACCCGGCTGACCCGGCGCTGAGTACTGCTGCGGCTGCCCGGGAGTCCCGTACGTGCCCGGCTGAGCGGGCGTCCCGTACTGCCCCGGCGGCGTGCCGTACTGGCCCGGCTGCTGGCCTTGCGGCGCGCCGTAGTGGCCGGGCTGCTGCCCCGGCGGGGTGCCGTACTGGCCGGGAACGGGCTGCCCGGGGACGCCGTACTGGCCCGGCTGCTGGCCCTGCGGCGTGCCGTACTGCCCAGGCTGCTGGCCTTGCGGCGTGCCGTACTGGCCCGGCTGCTGGCCCTGCGGCGCGCCGTACTGCCCAGGCTGCTGGCCTTGCGGCGTGCCGTACTGGCCGGGAACGGGCTGCCCGGGGACGCCGTACTGGCCCGGGGCTGGTTGGCCCGGGGTGCCGTACTGGCCCGGCTGGGGCGCCGGGGGCTGGGCGGTGCCGTATTGGCCGGGTGTGCCGTACTGGCCCGGGGCCGGCTGGCCGGGGGCGGCAGGTGGCTGGTGGGTGGGGGTGCCGTACACGCCAGGCTGCGCGGGGGGAGCCGACCACTGCTGCGGTGGCTGCTGCGCCGCTGGCGGCTGGGCCCATCCCTGCGCGGGCGGCTGGGCCCAGCTGGGCCCCTGCCCGGCAGCCGCGGCGGGCTGGCCGGTGTCGCCGGTGCCCCACGGGTGTTGCGATGACGGCGTCGTGTACGGCGCCGGCGCCTGGAACGGTGACGGCGGCTGCGGCTGAGGGCCGGGCCCGGGGAACGGCGGCGGCGACGGCTCAGGGTCGGGCACGGGAGGGGGCGGCGTCGGGGCGGGGGGCGCCGGTGGGTACGGCGTCGGGATGGGCTCCGGCTCCGGCGCCGGCGGGAACGGGCTCGGCTCGGGCGACGGCATCGGCTCCGGGCTGGGGAACGGCGACGGCTCCGGGCTCGGGAACGGCTCGACCGGCCGCCCCGGCTCGACCGGCCGCCCCGGCTCGTTCGGCTCACTGGGCTCGGTCGGCTCGCTCGACCCGCCAGGCCCGACGGGCGCAGCGGGCGCAAAGGGCGCCGACGGAGCCGACGGAGCGGCGGGGGACGGGTCGTCGGTGGCGCTGGGCGTACCCGCGATGCCGGCGTCGCTGGAGGAGCCCGCGGTCGCGGCAGGGAAGCCCATCGAGTGCGGCAGGGCCATGGAGGTGCGGTAGACCGTCGGGGTGGCGGCGGCGCGGGCGGCCTGGGCGGCCTCCTCGGCGGTGACCGAGTGGGTGCCGGGCACGGAAGCGCTGGCCCGGGCGGCGACCACGGCGGCGGCGAACGCCCCGGCGGCCGGCAGCACGGCCGGCGGCGCCGACGAGGCGGGCGCCATCAGGGGCTGCGCCGGCACGTCGACGACGGGCCGGTCGATGGGTGCGAGCACGGGCTCGGCCGGGGCGGCCTCGGCGGCGGGGACGGCGGCCGGCCGGCTCTGCACCGCGAACGGGTGCACCACCTGCGGCTCCGACACCACAGGCGCCGGCTCCGGCGAGGACTCCGCCGCGGCCGGCACCGCGAACGGCGGCGGGGCCTGCGACGCAGGCGGGGCGGGCACCGCGAACGGCGGCGGCGCGGCCTGGGACTCGGCGGGCACCGCGAACGGCGGCGGCGGGGCCTGGGACTCGGCTGAGGCCGGCACCGCGAACGGCGGCGGGGACTGCGGCTCCGGCGGAGCAGACGCCGCGGCAGACGACGATCCCGGGGCGCTCCACGGCAGCGCGAACGCGTCCCATGACGACTCCGGCAGCTGCCGGGGCGCCCGGGCCCGGCTCGGCAGCGGAGGCAGCGCCTCTTCAGCGGGCGGCGCGGGAGGATCGGCCACCGGCGCGGGCGAGTCACCCGCGGCAGCCGGCTCCTCGATCGACGCGGCCGGCGCGCCGAATCCGGAGACCGGCACCGGCGCGAACGGCGGCGCCGCGGCGTCCGAGGACAGCGGCTCCGCCGGGTGCATCCCCGAGTACGGCGTGGACTCGCCGGGCGGCGGGCCGTACGTCCCGGCGACGGAGTCGAAGCTCGGCAGCTGGTACGCCGGCGGCTCGGCGGCGAGTGAGGCCGCGATGACGTCCGCCTCGGGCTCGGCCTGCCGCCGCGGCTCGTCAGGGCCGTCCGTCCGCTGCGCGGGCGCCTCACGCACCCCGCTGAGGCCCGCGAGCGCGCCGAGTCCGAGGTCCGAGGAGGAAGAAGGCGAAGAGGGGGAAGAAGGTGAAGAAGAGGAGGAGGCAGAGGCGCTGCCGACACCGGCGTCCACGCCGGCGGGCGCCTCGCCCAGCCCGGCCGACACCGAACCGAGCCCCGCCGAAGCCGAGCTGAGCCCCGCCGAAGCCGAACCCGACCCAGCCGACGCCTCGCTCAAGCCGGAGGAGACACCGCTCGGTGCGACTGCGGCGTCGGTCGAGTTGAACGCCGCGACCATGGCCGCGACCTCGGGGTCGTCCTCGTCGTCCTCGTCGGCGCCGGCGAACGGGTCACCGCCCGGCCACAGCGCGCCGTCGACAGGGGTGGGCGGGAGCTCGAACGGCGCGTCCGGCACCACCTCTTCGGGGGTGTCCGGAGGGAGCTCGGCGCCGACCGGTGGCGGCGGCGGCAGCGGCGGCAGGTCGCCGTCGAGTGCGTCTGGCTCGGGCTCCGGACTGGTCGCCTGCGGCTGCGCGCCGGGCGGGAACCCGAACGGGGAGTCGGGCCGCACCCCCTCGCCGCGCGTGCCGTCCCGTGTCTCCCGCTCGTCCATTGCTGCCCTCCATGACCATGCCCTGTGCGACTGCTGCCTGGGCGTCACCGCGCTCCCGGCGTGCCCCTTCCGCCAGTCACGGCTCCACGGTGCCACATCAAGTCACCAAACGCTGGACCGGACTGCGTCGGGTTTTGGATCACCCGTGAACAGGGTCATCCGTAGACCAGAATCACCCGCCGACCGGGATCATCCGATACCGAACGACCCGGTCTAAGGGTGAGCCCGGCAAACGGGACCGGCCCACGGATCCTCCGTGGGCCGGTCCGGGGTACGAGCCGTCAGTTGCCCGCCGCGGACGCCGTGGTCTGGGCGGCGGTGCTGGCCCCCGCCGACGTGGGCTCGACGGCCGACTTCGTCGGCGACGCCGCGGTGGACTTCGCCGGGGTGGTCGGCGCGCGCGAGGGCTGCTCGTCCGTCGGCTCGGGCGACGGCGGCGCCGACGTAGTGGTCGACGTCGGCGACGGCGAGTGCGACTCGGACGGCGAGTTGGTGGCCGTCGGTGAGGGCGACGCGGTGGTCGAGGTCGTCGGCGAGGCGGTCGACGACGGGGACGCCGTGGTGGTCGACGAGGGTGACGTCGAGGTGGCAGACGGGGTGGCGCCCGGCGCCTGGACGGCCGGGAAGATCCGCGTCGCGCCGAAGAAGCGCGACCACTTCACCTGCCCGATCTTCACCCTCTCGCCGGTGGTCGGGGCGTGCACCATCTTGCCGCCGCCGATGTAGATGCCCATGTGGTAGATCGAGCGCCAGTCGCTGGTGTCGCTGCCGAAGAAGACCAGGTCGCCGGGGAGCAGCAGGTCGCCGAGGTTGGTCTTGGTCGCCCGGATGGCGGGGGTGCCGTGGTACATGTCGTTGGCGACGCGCGGCACGCGGACCCCGACCTGCCCGTAGGACCAGTACGCCAGGCCCGAGCAGTCGAAGGTGCTCGGGCCTTCGTCGCCCCAGACGTACCAGCTGCCGATCTTGCTCATGGCGAAGTTGAGCGCCTGGAGGGCTTTCGGGTTGGCGACCATGCCGTCGACGGGGATGGTGGACACCGTGCCGCGGCTCTGCTCGGCCGCGTCCTCCTGCGCCGCGATCTGCAGGACGGCCTGCTCATTCTGGGCCTTGAGCTGCACGTACGCCGCGTTCTGCGCCTGGAACTGGGCGTCGATCGGGGCATACGCGGTCTGTGCGCTGAGGTAGGTGGACTGCGCCAGCTGGTACTGCTGCTTGGCGGCCGCCTCCTCCTGCTCGGCGAGCAGCAGTTCGCGGGCGTCCTGCTGGCTGCCGGGCTGCTGACCGAGGCCCGGCGCGAGCAGCCCGAACTGGTGCAGGTCGTGCGCATACCCGTCGAGCGGGCCCAGGCCGGTCGCGCGCTTGTACGCCTCCGCGGCGGCCGAGTCGGCCCGGCTGCGCAGGTCGGCGACCCGGGCGGTGGCCAGCCGCAGCTTGTCCTGGGCGTCGGTGGCCGCGGCCTGCGCCGTCTCGAGGTTGATCTGTGCCTGGAGCCGCTTCTGCCCCAGCGTGTTGACGGCGATCTCGAGCGTGGCGAGCTGCGTCGCGAGCGGCCCCCGCAGCGTGGCGCTGCTGCCGCCGACGGCCGCCGGCGCGGCGGTGCCGCCCTGCCCGGGCATGACGAGGGTGCCGGATGCGATCGGCCGCGAGCCGGTGTCGGGGATCGCGCCGCCCGGGTCGGCGTATGCCGGGCGCGGGACCAGCGAGCACAGCAACGTACACACGACGGCCGCGACGAACACAGGCCCTCGCCGGTGCCTGCCCCGCTGCTTCGGGATCATCGCTGCGACCTGCGCGGATGTCTCTGCCTCGGCAGGCGGTACCCAACTGTCGCCGGGATAACTCGCCGCCCTCAACACCAGCCCGTCCATGCCACCGTCCCAGTCGGTAAGCCCCGCCAATGGTCGATCATGCTCGATCGATCAGTCGGTCTGCCGCCCGACCGTATTTCTGCCCACTTTTGTTTACCTCACGGAAGCAATCAGCGTCGAGGGCTGATCAATGTCAGCTTGCGTCCGGAGAGATGAATGCCGCACTAACCCGGGGGCGGGTGAGGTCCGGCCGGAGCCGACGTACGCTGGCGACGTGGATGCAGGTGTGAAGCGTGAACTCGAGGCCAAGGTCGTCGCCGGCGAGCGGCTGAGCAGGGAAGACGGCGTCGCGCTCTATGAGAGCGACGACCTGGTCTGGCTCGGCCGGCTGGCCCACCTCAAGCGCACCGAGCTCAACGGCGACCGGGTCATGTTCAACGTCAACCGGCACCTCAACCTGACCAATGTCTGCTCCGCGAGCTGCGCGTACTGCTCGTTCCAGCGCAAGCCGGGCGAGAAGGACGCGTACACGATGCGCATCCACGAGGCGGTCGCCAAGGCCAAGGAGATGGAGGACGAGCAGCTCACCGAGCTGCACATCGTCAACGGCCTGCACCCGACCCTGCCGTGGAAGTACTACCCGAAGGTTCTGCGCGAGCTGAAGAGCGCCCTGCCCGGCGTCAAGCTCAAGGCGTTCACCGCGACCGAGATCCAGTGGTTCGAGAAGATCAGCGGCCTGCCCGCCGCCGAGATCTTCGACGAGCTCATCGACGCCGGCCTCGAGTCGCTCACCGGCGGCGGCGCGGAGATCTTCGACTGGGAGGTCCGCCAGCACATCGTCGACCACGCCACCCACTGGGAGGATTGGTCCCGCATCCACCGCCTCGCGCACAGCAAGGGCCTGCGGACGCCCTCGACGATGCTGTATGGCCACATCGAGGAGCCCCGGCACCGCGTCGACCACGTCATGCGGCTGCGTGAGCTGCAGGACGAGACGGGCGGCTTCACCGTCTTCATCCCGCTGCGCTACCAGCACGACTTCGTCGACTCGGCCGACGGCAAGGTCCGCAACCGGCTGCAGGCCCGCACGAAGATGGCCTCGCCCGCGGAGTCGCTCAAGACGTTCGCCGTGTCCCGGCTGATGTTCGACAACGTGCCGCACGTGAAGTGCTTCTGGGTCATGCACGGCCTCTCGGTCGCCCAGCTCTCCCTCAACTTCGGCGTCGACGACCTCGACGGCTCGGTGGTCGAGTACAAGATCACCCATGACGCCGACAGCTACGGGACGCCGAACACCATGCACCGCGAGGACCTGCTGCACCTGATCTGGGACGCCGGCTTCCAGCCCGTGGAGCGCAACACGCGGTACGAGGTGGTCCGCGAGTACGACAAGCCGACCCCGCTGGCCCAGCGCCGTGCCGAGCCGCAGCAGGTCTGGGCCTGACGGCTCCGGGTGGCGGCGCCTGGGGGAGGGCCCGTGGGCAGGGATATCCTGGCCATACCATGTCTGCGCTGTTGAAGTACACGCTCGCCCGGCTGGGGCTCTTCGTTCTCGTGGCCGGTGCGCTGTTCGCCGTCCCGCTCGACGTCAGCTCGCTGTTGAAGTTGATGATCGCCGTGGTGGTCTCCGCCGCGCTGGCCTTCTTCATGTTGAAGGGCCTGCGCGAGGAGGCCTCCATGCAGGCGGTCGGCGCCGCGCAACGCCGCACCGAAAAGCGCGAACGACTGCGCGCCGCGCTCAACGGGGATGATGATGGGGGTGAAAGCGCCACCAAAGCGGACCAATAGCGCTTAAACCTTGGATGGTGCCAAACCACCCAAGGAGGCGCGATGGGCCGCAGGCTCTCCGTATCGCTCACGCTCGCCGGTGTCGGGCTGCTCATGCTGGCCGGGGTCAACGCCGCCGGTGCGGCACCGGTGGACGGGGCGGAGCAGGCCGGGCGGTACGTGGTCGAGGGCGTGCGCACCCTGGACGATCGCAACCGGGTCGCCCGCAGCGGGGCCGCCATCGACTCGGTCGAGCACGGCCGGGCCGAGATCACCGCGCTGCCCTCGGAGGCGCGCAGGCTCCGTGACCAGGGCTTCCGGGTCCTTGAGCGGCGCGCGGAGGACTTCCCGGCGGCCGACGCCGGCTATCACAACCACGCCGAGATGGTCGCCGAGCTCGACAAGGCCGCCGCCGCCCATCCGGCGATCATGCGCAAGACCAGCATCGGCACGTCGTACCAGGGCCGCGACCTGCCGCTGGTGAAGATCTCCGACAACGTCGCGGTGGACGAGGACGAGCCCGAGGTCCTCTACGGCGCGCACCAGCACGCCCGCGAGCACCTGACCGTCGAGATGGCGCTCTACCTGGTGAAGCTCTACACCGAGGGGTACGGCAAGGACCCGCGGATCACCAGGCTGGTCGACGGCCGCGAGCTGTGGATCGTGCCGGACCTGAACCCCGACGGCGGCGAGTACGACATCGCCACCGGCTCCTACCGCAACTGGCGCAAGAACCGGCAGCCCCACGCCGGCTCGGGCAGCGTCGGCACCGACCTCAACCGCAACTGGAGCTACAAGTTCGCCTGCTGCGGCGGCTCGTCGGACAGCCCGTCGTCGGAGACCTACCACGGGGCGTCGGGGTTCTCCGCGCCGGAGACGCAGCGGCTGCGGGACTTCGTGCTCAGCCGCCGGATCGGTGGGGTGCAGCAGATCAAGACCAGCATCGACTTCCACACGTACTCGGAGCTGATCCTCTGGCCGTTCGGCTACACGACGGCGGACACGGCCGCGGGGCTCAACGCCGACCAGCAGGCCGCCTTCATGAGCCTCGGCGTGCGCATGGCCAACTCCAACGGCTACACCCCGGAGCAGTCCAGCGACCTCTACATCACCGACGGCTCGATCATCGACTGGCTGTGGGCGACGCAGGGGATCTTCGCGTACACGTTCGAGATGTACCCGGGCCCCAACCCGAGCGGCAACGGCTTCTACCCGCCGGCCAGCGTGATCGCGGCACAGACCGCCCGCAACAAGGAGGCCAGCCTGCAGCTGGCGGAGTTCGCCGACTGCGTCTACCGGATCATCGGCAAGGCGGCCAAGTACTGCGCCAACGACACGGTCTGGTCCGACGACTTCGAGAGTGCCAAGGGCTGGACGGTCACGAACGGCACCGCGACCAGCGGGCGCTGGGAACGCGGCAACCCGGAGTCGACCACGCAGAACGGCCCGAAGCAGCTCGGCACCCCGGTCAGCGGCGACCATGACCTGGTGACCGGCCGGAAGGCGGGCACGGCGGCGGGCAGCTACGACGTCGACGGCGGCACCACCGGCGTGCGGTCGCCGTCGATCCCGCTGCCGGCCGCCGGCCCGCTGAGCCTGCACTGGTCCTGGTACCTCGCGCACGCCGCCAACGCGTCCGCGAGCGACTCGTTCAAGGTCAGCGTCCTGGTCGAGGGTGTGAAGACCGGCCTGTTCGCCAGGCCGGCGCGGCCGCCGACCGCGACGCGGCTTGGGCCACGGCCAAGGCGGACCTGACCCCGTACGCCGGCAAGACCATCCAGGTGCTGATCGAGGCCACCGACGCGGCCGGCGCCAGCCTCATCGAGGCCGGCGTGGACGACGTCGTGGTGAGAAAGTCCTAGAAGCCGTATTCGTCGGAAATCTCGATCAGTGCGAAATGCGCCCCCGACGGGTCGGCGACGCGGGCGTACCACCCGGCCGACGACGCCATCGGCTTGCGAGCCACCGTGCCGCCGAGCTCCGCCACCCGCTCACATGCGGTGACGGCGTCCTCGACCATGAAGCAGACCGTCCAGTGCTCCGGCAGCCCCGGCGGGAAGCGGTGGTCGATCGGCACCAGCCCGCCCACTGCGTCGTTGTGGTGGTGCAGCTCGAAGTACGGCTCGATGTTCTCCGTCTCGATCGGGTGCCAGCCGAACACCTCGCCGTAGAAGGCGCCGGTGCGCTCCAGGTCGTGCGAGGCCAGCTCGTACCAGCAGATCGCGCCCGGCTCGAAGGACACCTGTGCGCCGCCGAACCTGCTGCGCAGCCACGTGCCGAACACCGCACCGCCGGCGTCGGCGGCCACGGCCATCGTGCCCAGGTCGCGCACGCTGGTCGGGGGCACCTTGACGGTCCCGCCGGCGCGCACGACCGCCTCCGCCGTGCCGGCCGGGTCGTCGGTCGCGATCGAGATCAGCCACGCGGCCGGCCCGCCGGGTGCGGCGGTGCGCAGCCCGGCCACGGCCCGGCCGTTGAGCGTGAAGTGTCCGTCGTCGTTGAACTGCCAGCCGAAGAGGCCGCCGTAGAACGCGCGCGCGCCGACCGGGTCGGGGCTAGCGACCTCGGCCCAGCACGGCGTGCCCGGTGCGTAACCCCGTACTCGCATTCCGCGTCCTTCCGGTTGTCGCACTGTTTCGAGATAGTGACATCCGGACAGTGATCACGAAACCCTATCCAACGGCGGAGGAAGCGGACGCTCGTGTAGGACGTCCAACCGCGAGACCGCCCGCGTCAGGACCACGAACAGCCGGTTGAGCCCACGGGGCTCGGCCGCCACGATGTCGGCCGGCTCCACGACGATCACGTGGTCGTACTCGAGACCCTTCGCGAGGCTCGCCGGCAGCACGGTGACCCGCTCGTGCTCGATCCCGGCGGCGATCCGCGGCACCGTCGCGTCGGCCGCGATCACCCCGATGGAGCCCTCGAAGGCGAGCGCCGCGCGTACCGCATCCTGCAACGGCGTGGCGCCGATCGTGAGCGCGCCGTCGGTCCGCAGCGACCGCGCCTCCGGCACGTCCACCCCCAGCGCGGGCAGCAACCGGTTGGCCAGCGCGACGACCGCGGCCGGCACCCGGAACCCGGTGGTCAACGGCACCACCCGCGCCCCCGGCTTGCCCAGGTGCGCCAGCAGCGTCGGCCAGTCCCGGGCCGCCCACGGCGCCGTGCCCTGCGCCAGGTCGCCGAGCAGCGTGATCGAGCCGTGCTCGGAGCGCCGCGCGATCACCCGTGCCTGCATCGGTGACAGGTCCTGTGCCTCGTCCAGCACCACGTGGCCGAACGAGGGCACCCGGTCGATCAACCCGGCGGCCTCGTCGATCAGTACCGCATCCGCCGCCGTCCACTTCGCGGACCTCGCGGTCTTCGGCGGCTTCGCCCACGCGATCGCCGCCTGCTCGTGCGGCTCCAGCAGCTCGTCGGCCGGGTCGCTGAGCACCTCGAACACCAGCTGCTCCGCGGTGACCGCCGGCCACGCCTGGTCGAGCACCTCGACGACCGGCTGCGACCGGCCCATCCGCCGCTGCCACCCCTCGCTCGGCGAGTCGCCGCGGCGCGCCTCCGACTGCCGCATCAGCAGCGACACGATCCGCGCCCTGACCCGCTCCCGGCCGATCCCGTACGGTGGCGCCTCCCGCCGCACGTCGTCCACCACCCGCCGCAACGCCTCCGTCGACACCCGCCACCGGTAGGACCCGTCGGACACGGTCAGCGGCGCCTCGGGCTTGCGGATCTTGCCATTGAGCCGCCGCGCCAGCACCGTGGCCATCCGCGGGTCGTGCTTCACCTCGGCGGCCGCTTCCGTGTCCGTGGCCTTCGCGGGTGTACTGAGAAGCCCATCGATCGTCGACTGCTGCACCTCGATCTCGCCGAGGGCCGGCAGCACCCCGGCGATGTAGCTCAGGAACGCGCTGTTCGGCCCCACGATCAGCACGCCGGACCGCTTGAGCCGCTCGCGGTGCAGGTACAGCAGGTACGCCGCCCGATGCAGCCCCACCGCGGTCTTCCCGGTGCCGGGTGCGCCCTGTACGCAGATCGACTCGTCGAGTTCGGCGCGGACGAGTTCGTCCTGTTCGGGTTGGATGGTGGCGACGATGTCGCGCATCGGTCCGACGCGGGGTCGTTCGATTTCTTCGAGCAGGATCCGGCTGGTTGTGCCGAGTTCCTCCCCGGCCTGGAGGTGTTCGTCTTCGAAGCTGGTCAGGTTTCCTTTGACGAACCCGAACCGTCGCCGGGTCTTCACTTCCTGTGGGTCCTTGACGCTGGCCTGGTAGAACTTGCGGGACACGGGCGCCCGCCAGTCCAGCACCATCGGCTCCCCGGCCACGTCGGTGACGTGCCGCCGCCCGACGTGGAACTTGTCGTCGTCGATGTTCAGCTTCCCGAAGAACAACGGGGTGTCGGGGCTGTCGGCGAGTTCGGCGATCCTGCGGGCCAGGTGCCGCCCGAGCGTCTCCGCCGCGAACGGGTCCCCGGCTACTTGGTCGCCGGTGGAGAACAGGTCTTCGGCGTGTTCCCGCATCCGGCGGAGTGCTTTGCGGGAGGCTTCCAGGTGCGCTCGCTCGGCGGCGAGCTCGTCGTGCAGTGCGGGCACGGTGATTTCCTTCAGGGGAATCTCAGCTGCTGCTCGCTCGCGTATCCAGGTTGACCCGGCGCGTCGGGACGTCCGCTGCGGTGCCTACCTCACCGCGGCCGTCAAGCGGCCCATCACCTTACGCGCAATCTCCGCCGGACTCCACCGATTTGCGGAGAGGTCGTAGCGCAGGCTCGGGTCCGTTGCATCTGCATCGCGTCCGCGCGACGGGGATTTCTCAGGAGATCACAGGTGGGTGATGTGGTGGAGTTCCCGATGGGCCGCAGTCCAGCGTCATTTTGGTCAGCCGCTCCCGAGTCAGGTGGTAGACGAATGGACCAGGACCGGTCGCGATACTCACGACTTGCGGCAGATGCCGAAGGAAAAGCGCGATCATGTCATCAGCCGTCATGTTTCCGGCGGCGAACGTGACGCAACGAGCGGCGTGTAGGCAAATGGACATACGCTCCAGCGGGCGATATCGGATCCGTTGGTCGGCGCTGATCAACAATCGACCGTCCCGGCTCGCCTCAGCGATCCACTGCTCATCCTTGATGGTCGGGTTGGCGGCACCGTACCGGTCGGCGATGGTCTCCACGTCGAGCTGCTGGGCGCGGAGTGCGGCGGCGATCTTCCGGGTGCCAACGCTGCGATCAAGGAACAGCCGTAACGTCATGCAGCGAATGCCTCGGCTCTGTCGGCCATCTCGGCCACTTGATCCTCGGCAAGCTCGAAGTCCTCGGCCACCTCGGCCAAGGGTTCGCCAGCGCGGATCCGGGACAGGACCGCGTAGATCGGTGTACCAGAGTCCGCGAAGAACGGCAGGCCAAAGTTGATCTCTGGGTCGGCCACCAGGTTGGCGACTTCATAGCCGGGCAGCTGCAGCCGGGCCGCGTAGTCGTCCTCGGCGTACTCGATCCGGCGGAGGTATCTCTCGATGACCTCGCGGAAGACATACTGTCCGTCACGGAGCACGATGAGGGCCCGGCGCTGATCGGCGCCTAGCTCACCCTCCGTCGCAACCTCCCAGAGAAGCTGCGGTCCCGCCGCGAAGAGCCGGCGAGAGGCAAGCGCGTGAGCGACTCCAAGCCGCTCCTCGACCATCGTCAGCGCCGGCCTGATCTGCTGCATCGGCACGCCAGCACGCCGCAACGCGGAGAGGAACATTGCCTCGGCCAACCCGATGAACGGGACGGTCGGCTGGCGTCCGCCAGCTGCGGGCAGACGGGTGACCATGGGATGTTCGTGACGCTTGGATCCCTGCTGCGCCCAGTCCCGGAGCGTCGACGGCGGCATGTCCACGTAGCGCGCCGCCTCAGCCTGTGAGTAGAGCGGCACGGTGAAACGCCGATCGGTGCGCGGCAGATTGCCATGGCGGCTCGAGGTGGCGACTGGCAAGGTGGACCCTCCTTCCGGGCCTCAATTCTTTCACGAATGACCCGCACGGCGGGCTCCCGAACGGTCGCCGAATACCGGGCAAGATATGTCGCAACGCGCGAGAAGGGGAGATCGGCGATGGGCGGCGTTAAGCGTTGGCGGGACGCGGATCACCTGGAGCGTGCGGTCGACACCGCAGGTGGTCAGGTGGCGTTCGAGGCGGCCGTGGGTGCCATGCTGGACGAGGCTCGTGGTTGGCGGCTGGCCGAGCTGCGGAAGCGGCGTGAGATGACGCAGGAGCAGGTCGCGACGCGGATGGGTGTGTCGGTGGCGCGGGTGTCGCAGATCGAGGCCGGTAGCGTCTCGACCCAGGATGTGCTGGGCCGTTACATCGCAGCGCTCGGCGGCACTCTCAAGTTGATCGCCGACTTCGGCGATGAGCAGCTCAAGGTCGCCTGACTCATTGCGGACCGGCAGTGTGTCGGATTCTGGGGTTGGGGTTCCCGGTGCCGGGTGCGCCCTGTACGCAGATCGACTCGTCCAGTTCGGCGCGTACCAGTTCGTCCTGCTCGGGTTGGATGGTGGCGACGATGTCGCGCATCGGCCCGACGCGGGGCCGTTCGATCTCTTCCAGCAGGATCCGGCTGGTCGTGCCGAGTTCCTCCCCGGCCTGCAGGTGTTCGTCCTCGAAGCTGGTCAGGTCTCCTTTGACGAACCCGAACCGTCGCCGGGTCTTCACTTCCTGTGGGTCCTTGACGCTGGCCTGGTAGAACTTGCGGGACACGGGCGCTCGCCAGTCCAGCACCATCGGCTCCCCGGCCACGTCGGTGACGTGCCGCCGCCCGACGTGGAACTTGTCGTCGTCGATGTTCAGCTTCCCGAAGAACAACGGGGTGTCGGGGCTGTCGGCGAGTTCGGCGATCCTGCGGGCCAGGTGCCGCCCGAGCGTCTCCGCCGCGAACGGGTCCCCGGCTACTTGGTCGCCGGTGGAGAACAGGTCTTCGGCGTGTTCCCGCATCCGGCGGAGTGCTTTGCGGGAGGCTTCCAGGTGTGCTCGCTCGGCGGCGAGCTCGTCGTGCAGTGCGGGCACGGTGATTTCCTTCAGGGGAATCTCAGCTGCTGCTCGCTCGCGTATCCGGGACCTCATGGTCGAGCCCGGCGCGTCGGGACGTCCGCTGCGGTGCCTACCTCACCGCGGCCGTCAAGCGGCCCACCACGCTACGCGCTGGCGCGGGCGGACTCCAGCGATTTATGCGTTGGGTCGAACCCGGTACTGCTCCGTTCGGTGCGGGTGCCGTGGCATCCTTGTGACCGGTCCATTCGCGATCGAAATCGACACTCACGCCCTGCTACGTCGCCGGTAGCGTGACGTTCGTAGTGCCTCGGAAGCGGGCTGCCTCCACCGAAGAACCGCTGTTGCCCGCCCAACCAGGTTACGTGCGTTTGTCATCGCCCTTCACCGAATTGCCGCGACCGTCAATGATGTCGGCGGGGGTGAATGTCCGCACATCGGGATGGCCGGCCAGGGTCTCGTCGACCCCGCCGCGGGACCAGAACGCGAACGTGAGCCCGGCCGGGCCCGGCTCCGGCAGATGGGCGGCTCGGCGCTGCAGGTCACCGAGGTCACGGTGGGTGAGCGGCCTGGCCTGCCATCGGCACTCACCGACGAGGATCGGTCGGTCGCCGGTGAGCCCCAGCACGTCGATCTCGACAGTCTCGTCCTTCCACCAGCGGCCGATGATCGTGTCATGGGGGAGTGCCCCGGTCGCCACCAGCCGCTGCGCGTGCTCGCGGGCCGCCTCCTCGAAGACCCGGGCGACGTGGGTCTGCCACCGTCCCGAGGTGCGTCGCCTGACGGCCGACCCCTGGCCACCGTCGATGAGGTCCGCGTCGTCGCGCAGCACGGCGAACCAGTACGCGAGATAGTCGTCGGCAATCTCGTAATACGGATCGGGGGCGCCGGCCGTGCCCAGCGCACGGACCGTCCGCACGTAGCCGGCCCGACGGAGCCGGTCGAGGGTGTAGTCGATGCGCTGCTGCGCCCGCCCAGCGATCCTGGAACGTCGTCGGGCGCCACCGGCCATGGCCGTGAGAACCCGCTCATATCCGCCACGCCAGTCAAGATCCTCTGAGAGGATGTCCGGCGCGTCCCGCAGCAGCAGGCCGCCCGGAGTGAAGGCCAGCTCGTCGAGGTTTTCCTCGGTGGACCGCTGCGCCGACCAGCGACGCAGGTGCAACGGATAGCCGCCGCAGGCGGCATACGCCTGGATGAAGTCGCCGGGCGGCAGATCGGGCAGGAACGCACGCGCATCGATCAGTGGGAACGGATCCATCCTCCGCTCGATGCCGGCGCGGCGGTGCAGGCCGCCCTGCGGACCCAGCATCTGCTCCATCACCGCGACGGCGGATCCGGAAAGGACGAGCATCAGCTTCTGGCTGCGGATGTGGTTTTCCCATACGGCCGAAACGGTGTCGGCGAAGTCTGCATGCCCGCTCATCAGGCGGGGCGCCTCGTCGAGCACCACCAGCAAGGGCTCGGCGCGGGCGATGCCCCCGACGAACCGCAGCGCGGCCTCCCAGGTCGGAAAGCTCGCCGGCGCCAGGTCCGCAATTTCGTCGCCGAGCTGCTCGCGAAGCGCGTCGGCGAACCGCTGAAGCTGCCGCTCGTCGGTGTCCTGACGCGCCGCAGTGAAGTAGACGGACCGCTTGCCCTCAGCGAAATGCGTCAGCAGATACGTCTTGCCGACCCGCCGTCGCCCCCAGACCACCGCGAGCTCTGGCTCGCCACCAACTGCCCGCTCCCACGCGGCAGTCAGTTCCGCCAGCTCAACCGCCCGCCCGATGACCTCCACGACCCAACAGTACTACAAACTCTTTGTACTACAAACCATTCGTACTACATCTGGGGGTAGATGCGGGGGAGTTTGGCGGTCGACGTGCCGCGCCCGACGTGGAACTTGTCGTCGTCGATGTCCAGCTTCCCGAAGAACAGCGGGGTGTCGGGGTTGTCGGCGAGTTCGGCGATCCTGCGGGCCAGGTGCCGCCCTAGGCGATCCTCGTCTTGGAACGGAGCGGTCCCGCTGAGGGAAGGCCGCTGGTCAACACCGTCACCGCCTCACAGATCACCAACATGAAGGAGCTCCGCCCGCCGCCCGTAGCGGTCGGCGGTCCTGCTCATCGCCGGAGACAAGTCAGGACGGTGGAGTCCAGGATGTGCTGGGCCGTCTGAGGGAATAGTCAGCTCCAGCAGAACCGAAGCCCCGTGAAGGTTGGGACCGTCACGGGGCTTCGATCATGAAAGGATCGCCCGGCATCGGGAACGCGCCGGCGATCGACGCGCTGGTGGGCGAGGTTGTCTCGCCCGGTGATGCGGATGCTGATCGGGCACTCGCAGCGGCAATCAGTGATGCCGCCGGACCCGGGGCGCCAGCCGGAGCAGCGCAAAACCGCCCATGATCAACGTGGCGGCGAGCACCAACTGCCAACCGATCGACAGGCCGGTCACCGGCAGCGTCGCAACACCGGCGCCGGCCCCACCCGCAACACTTCCTTCGTACACGTGCACTCCTCCTCAGGGATTTTTCCATTCACGGTCAGCACCGCGGACCGTCTTCCACACCGCCAGCCAGTACACGCCGGCGCGCCATTGTTCGAACAGCCACTCGGGCAGCATCGACGCCGCTAATGCGATGTCACCGGGACGACCCGATCGGACCGTCCAGACACGCTCGAGAAAGAAAAGACCCGTCAACGGCAGCCATCGCGCGTCGAACGGCAAGCTGCCTGTCACGGTGAGGAACACGGCCAGGAACGCGAGATACGCCGGCACCAGCAGCGACCCGACGTAAATCGCTATCTGGCGAACCCAGGTGCCGAACGTGCGCCGGTTCATCCCGTACAGGCGGAGGCTGTCAAGCATGCCCCGCTGCCAGCGGACCCGCTGATCCTTCAACGCCTTCCACGTCGGCATCGACTCTGTGGTCGCGGTCGCTTTCGACGGTGCCAGCGGACGATAGCCGAGCGCTTGAATCGCGAACGTCAACTCGATGTCCTCGGTGGCGGTGTCGCGGTGGTACAGCTCACCGCGGTAGCCGGGGAGCCGGCCCTGACCGCGGGCGATGAGCACATCCCGGATCACGCGGACCTGGAGCAGGGTGGCGACACCGGACAGCACAAGCGCCTTGTCCATGCGCCGGGCAACCTGCCGCGCGAAGCGGGCGTACTCGTTGCGCTGCAGCCGATCGAGCAGGGTGGTGCCGTCGCGCGACGTGTGGAAACTGGCGCAGGCGGCGCCGACGGGTCGCCGCCAGCGGCGTCCGGCGCGGGGCCGGGTGAGTGCTCTGACGGCATGCTGGGTGAAGTCCGGATGGAGGATGCTGTCCGCGTCGGTGACGAGCAGGAAGTCGTCGTCGGCGAGACCGGGCAACAGGTTGATGATGGCCCAGTTCAGCGCACCGGCCTTTTTGTGGGGGTTGTGGCCGGGGAACTCGAACACATCGGCGCCTGCGGCGGCGGCGATCTGGGCGGTGTTGTCGGTGCAGTTGTTCGGCACGACAACGATCCGGTCGATCGGCGGCGACCATTGCCGGCGCAGCGCTCGGATGGTGTCGGTGATGGTCGCGGCTTCGTTGTAGGCGGGAACCAGCGCGACGATCTTCGCGGTGGGCCGGCCGTGGCGGGAGCGCTGCATCGGGAATGCGCGGATGACGACGGTGGGGTCGCCGTCGGTCGTCTGGCCGAGCCCGGGTGCGTCGCGATCGACGTCAATCGTCTCGTCGGTCAGGCTGAAGCGCACGACTGGATTGCCCTTCGAGTTTCGGGCGGGCAACGCCCTTTTTGTACAAGGGGTCTCCGCTGGTCCGCGTAACTGCTCGACCGTCGACCAAGACGCGACGGCGGCACGACGGGCGCAAATGCATGACGGTTGCGGAGTCGACTTTGCTCGAAGCGGTTCCGTGGTCGCAAGACATTCCGTGCCGCTTCACCCGGGTGAAATCGGTTGAATGAACCGGCGGTTGTCGAGGGGTATGCCGAGGAAATGACGATGCGCCACTCGTGAACTCATACGGCGACCGGTCTGCGGGTGAAGGTGTGGTTACCGTAACGCCGGTGGTTTGGTGCGCTGCGTGACGGGGAGTTGGCGCCGGCATCTCAGGTGGGGCCGGACTGAAGCGACTGCACGTTTGGACTCGCAGGGCTGCGATCCGCGTGCGACTTCAGAAACAAAGGACACCTGTTCCATGATCGATTCACCACCGCATTCCCACGCGCCGGAACGGCGCCGCCTGAACCGGCAGATCATGATTGTGCCGGCAGCGCTCGCACTTGTCATGATCGTGTCGATCGTCAGCTACGTCATGAGGGGCAGAGCCAGCAATACCTCGCCCGTATCGGCGCCGATTGCCACGCCTACCGCGTTTCCCTCACCGAGGTTCGACCCCGACGCCGGTGCGGCACTGCCGCAGAACCGGGTCGTCGCTTTCTACGCGGTGCCCGGTGCTGCCGTCACCGGTCCGGCACATGAGCTCACCGACGCGATGCTCGTCCGGCTCAAGCAGCAGGCGGCGGTATATCAGCAGCTCGACCCGGCGCATCCGGTGCTGGCCGGGATCGATCTCGTGGTCAGCGTGCCGGACAGGAGGCCGGGGCCGGCCGGCACGTACAGCCATCACGTGGACGCGGCGACGATCGACCGGTACGTCGAATTCTGCCGGAAACACGGCCTGCTGCTGTTTCTGGACCTCAACTTCGGCTGGTCCGACCCGTTGGGGGAGCTGAACTTCTTCCGGCCGTACCTCAAGTTGCCGTTCGTGCACGTCGCTGTTGATCCGGAGTGGATGTTCCCCCGGCACAACGGCGTTCCGGGCATCAATTTGTCCAACGTGCGCGCCGCTGACCTCAACCCGCTCATCAGCGCGGTCGCGCAGATGCCGGCGGAGTACCAGGTGCCACGCAAGATCTTCATGATCCATCAGTACCGGCCGGACGGCGACGACCTGGCCGATCCGTACAACCCGGGCGCGGCGATCATCGCCGACAAACGGAACCTGCTCAACGACACCCGCGTGGACGTGGTGATCCACGTCGACTCGGTGGGCGGCTGGCCCGGCGATATCGAGGTGAAGACCGAGCAGTACGCCAAATGGGTGGCGCAGGGCATGCAACGGTTCCAGAACTTCAGGTACGGCGGATTCAAGATCTTTTACCAGCTGGAGTCCAAAAACAAGCTGATGACTCCGGAGCAGGTCATGGCACTCCAGCCGGCACCGATGGTCATCACCTACGGCAACTAGGTCTCCGCGCGGTGAGAAAAAGAGCTCGTGCAGCTCTGGCTGCACGAGCTCTCTCCAGGATCATGCGAGGCTACGGCGTCGACGGATGTGCTACCTGGCCGGCCCGCCTTCTCCGGTGTGATCCTTCGCCGCCTGCACGCCCTTGTCGATGTGCTCGGTGTACTTCTGGCCGGTGCGCCGGTCGGCCTGCTCGCCGGCCGTGTCCAACCCCTTGTCGACCTTGTCGTTGTGCTTGTTCAGCAGTTCCTTGGCCTTGTCCACGATTTTGCTCATGGTGGGATTCCTTTCGTCGTCGGTGGTCGGAATGGCTGTTGGCGAATGGCTCGTCACATACGAGCGCCGCCGGCCGGCCGCCCGTGTCCACTCGTCGCCCGAGCGGCGATGTAGACGCCGATGACCGCGAGAAGAATCTGGATGCCGTGCCGGATCCAGTCGACGCCGCTGGTTTGCCCGACCCCGAGCCAGGTGGCAATCAACCCTCCGATCAGCGCAGCGACGATGCCGACCACAACGGTGAGCAGGACCGAAATGTTCTGCCGGCCGGGCAGAATCAGTCGCGCAAGAACGCCGATGATGGCGCCGCCGATAACTGCCCATAGGATCGTCCCGATCATGTCGACCCCCTTTCTTGGTAGCTCGCCCGCTCAGCGCGTTCTTGGCTACCCACTGGCACGCGCATATCACCTGTCCCGCGATTTGATCTCGCTTCCGGAGTGTTCGCAGCACATGGCGATTCGACAGGGATCGTCTGTGCGTGACGGCATACCGGCGTACTGCTGAGCAGGCCCGGGCGGACCGCATGACAGCCGCGAGGATCGCCGATGCTCCAGCCGGCCCGGCAGTGCGTCAGGTGTCGGGACTGTTGGCCGGTTCGGCGATCCGCCGGGCCGGGTGCCGCCTGGCCGTCTCCGCTGCGAACGAGGTCCCGGCTTCCAGGTGCTCGCTCGGCGGTCAGGGCCATGCTGAACCCTGACCGCCTCTGCCGATCGTCAGCTGACGGTGATGTTCACGGTCAGCGTCTTGTTGTTCTTGACCTGCAACGGCGAAGCGGAGGCGAAGTCGGTGCCGCCGATCCAGCCGTGCCGGCCGTCACCGGTCGACCAATGCAGCTTCACCTGCTGCGGCGCGAGATTGGCCAGCGTGTAGGGCACGTTGTCGTACGCCTGCGCACCGATCGAGGCCGCCTCGCCGGTGACCGCGTTGTAGGCGGTCACGCCCCCGTCGAGCCGGTGCCCGGCGGCGTCATGGAACGTGCCGGTGATCGTGCCTCCGCCGGTGCGCAGCTTGTAGTTGGCGGTGACGTTCTTGCCGGCGCGGACGGTCACCGGAGTGGCATCGGTCCGGCTCGCCGCGTTGCCGGACCAGCGCCACTGGTAGCCGTTCTTCGTGAACTGCACCGGCCACGCATACGGGCCCACGCCGGGCAGCACGTAGGTCCCGTCGTCGGCGGTCCCGACGGGGCAGCCGTCGCCGCTGAAGCCCGGAGTCATCGCGGTCACCGACACGCAGACGCCCTGGACGGGGGCGCCGGTGGTGAGGTCGGTGACCTTGCCCTTGATCGTGCCGGCCTGGTCGAGCCGCACGACCGGGACCGTGACCTGGGCTCCTTCCACGAGCGTGATCTGCGCGGCGGCGCCGCGGTCGCCGGTACCACCGGTCGCGCCGACCCACTGTGATCCGAGCGCGTCGTCGCGCGGGTCGGCGAAGACCTGGTAGGTGCCGGCGTCGAGCGGGCCGAGGATCACCGTGCCGGGGATCTGAGGCGACTGCCAGTCCGAGCAGGTGTACGGGGTGATGAAGTTCGGGTAGTCGCCGAAGTACGGGTACTGCACGCCGACCCTGGCGGCCGTCGCGCAGCCGTCGGCGGTCGAGCCGTCGGCCCGCTTGACCATCGGCACGGTGAGCGTCGCGCCGCGGCGCAGGGCCACGTCGATCGTCGTGGTCTGGCCGCCGACGACGGTGACCGTTGCGTCGCGCTCCTCGAAGTGCTGATGATCGCCGATGTTGACGTTGAGGTGCCATACGCCGGCGGAGACGTCGTCCAGGACGATCTCAGTGTCGTCCGCGCAGCCGCTGAGGTTGGTGTTGGTGGTCGCGTAGGCGCAGAAGTGCGACAGCGGCGCGCCGCTGGTGGCGTCGTGCGCGATGATGCGCAGGGTGCCCCGCGGCAGGAACTGCTCGTCCACGGTGGACACCTGGCCGCCGGTCACCGCAATGTGCGCAGCGGCGGCGCGGTCGAGCGTGCCGTGCGCGTACTGCGTGATCCATCGCGGCCCGCTGAACCCGACGATCCAGTCGCCGGTCACGACATCGTCCATGCGATAGCGTCCGTCGGCGTCCGTGGTCGCGTTGCGTGACGGGATGCCGTCGTACTCCAGCCGCTCCGCGAAGACGCCGACGCCGGCCGCCGGGGTGCCGTCGGCGTTGGTCAACCGTCCGGCGATTGATCCAGTCGGCACGACGGTCTCGGCCAGCGGGATCGTCGATCCAGCGGTCACCTGGATCGGGGCGGCGCTGTCGAAGGTGAGCTTGCCGCCGTTCCACTGGTAGAACGAGTACCGCACGTAGAACTGGATCTTGTAATCGCCGGGCGGCAGGTCCAGCCCGAACGTGCCGTCGGGAGCGACACCTCCACTGCCGACGTAATTCTGACCCTCGGCGGTGTAGGCCTGCACGAACGCCTGAGCCGCCGAGCCGTCGGCGTTGTGCAGCGTGCCGACGATCCGTCCGGTCGCCAGCAGCTGCTCGTCGACCACGACCGTGGCCCCCGCGGCCACGGGGATCCGGTCGGCGGCGTAGAAGGTCAGCGCCTGGTGCGCATACTGCTCGAATGAGCCGCCGGCGGCCCGGAAGCTCAGGACGTAGCTGCCGGCATCGAGGTTGCCGAAACTGTACGCCCCGGCGCCATCGGTCTGCGTAAAGACGGGCGGGCTGCCGGAGCCGATGGACGTGGCCCACACGCTGGCACCGGCGACGGGCGCACCGGCCGGGTCGGTGAGGTGGCCGGTGATGGATGAGGTGCCACTGGCGGTAGCGGGCACGGCGGTGATCGCCGTGGCCATCGCGACGATGGTGGCCGTCATGGCTGCATGCAGCAGCGAACGGCGCAGGGCGTGCTTGCGCAACTGCGCTCCCCGGGGGGTGAGGGATAGTGCATCGACTCTCCCCGAAGTAACGACAGCTGTGGGGCCGGAGCGACCTTTCGCTCCACGGTGGACAAAACGGCTGAGCCCGCGGTGTGCCGCGACCGAACGTGCGCCGGTTTCCGGGACTCTACCGATCTCTGCGCTTCAGCTGGCGCGGCTGGTTGCTGTGGTGTGGGCCGCGTAGCGGCAGGACTCGGCAAGGAAGCAGCGCCGGCAGTCCGGGGCGTCCGCGGTGCAGGTGTCGTAGGCGACCTGCTGCAGCAGCGGGTGCACGCGCGCCAGGTCGGGGCCGTAGGCGAGCAGGTCCTCGGCGACCCGGCGGCTTCCTGTTCTGGTGAGGCGGCCGTCGTGGTCGGTGAGGCCGAGCCGGTGGGCGACCCGCATCAGATGCTGGTCGATCGGTACCGTGTCCGGCACGTCGTTCATGATCGCCATCACGACGGCGGCGGTGTGGACGCCGACGCCGGGCAGGGACAGCAGGTAGTTCAGTGCGTGCGGGCTGGAGCTGGCCATCAGCCGGTCGAATGCGGTCGCGCCGCGCCTGGTGAGGATCGCCGCGGTGGCGTGCAGGCGGGAGGCCTTGACCTCGCCGAGCGGTCTGAGCATCTGGGCCAGGCTGGGCAGCGGCAGCGCGGAGAGCCGTTGCGGGGTGAGGCCCCCGCAGGCCGCGGTGAGCTGGGGAAACACCTTCCGGACGGCGGCTGGGGGTCGGCCCTGGGCCAGGACGGCCAGGACGAGCGTCTCGAACGGTGAGCCGGCCAGCAGGATCATGCCCTTGTGGTGCCGGCGCAGCGTCCGTAGCGCCGGGTGCCCTGCGAGGGCCATGGCACCGACCTGTCGACCGTTGCGGAACGTGGCGATCAGCAGGTCCCGCAGCTGCGCTTCCTCGGGGCCGGTCCGGAAGGAGAACCGCAGGCCGCCCCGGTCGGTCTCCACCCGGACCGGGATGCCCCGCCCCTGCGGGTGGAAGGTGCGCTGCCATCCGCCGGTTCCGGTCGGGTACCAGGCCAGGGCGGGAATCTGCAGGTTCATGGTGGCTGGGAGGTCGGGCGTGCTTTCGCACGCCAGGTGTAATGCGGTCAGCATCCGTGCACCTCATCGGCAGGCGTCCAAGACGGTGAGGTCGACCGAGATGTCGCCAGGCCGGCCACCCGGCGCCACTTCGAAAGTGTTCCCCTCACAAGGAGCGCTCTACGTGCCCACCGCGTTACAGGCCGTTGAAGATCGCTAGGGTAGGACCCAACGCTGCGCATCGGACTGGTTGCAGGCCGCCACCCGTTGCGGGGCCCTGCCGTCCGCCGTGTCCGAACTTCCGAGGCACAGGCCCGAGGCCTGGTTGACCAACGAGCCCGCAGGTCCCGGCCGCCACCGCTGGGCCGGTCCGCCGTTGCAGGTCTGCAGGCTGAGGCGGTCGCCTGATGCTTGCAGGCATCGACCGAGGGCCTGCACGGTGCCGTCGTCCGCCACGGTCCAGGTCTGGCCGGAGGTGCCGTCGCACTCCCACCGCCGGATCCTGTCGCCGACGCCGTCCGGGCCGGCGTCGAGGCACAGCCCGGAGACGCCAGTGATCCTGCCCGTGCGGGACCCGCCGCCGGGTGGAGCCGACGCGGCCGGCTGGGCGCCGGGCGTGGGGCCACCGGCCGGCGGCGCGGCGCCCGGCGGGCTGGGCGACGTCCCGGTCGGCGACGGCGTCTGCTGGACGGCCGACGCTCCGGTCGCCGCAGGGGTGTTCGACGCCGGTGCGCTCGGCACGGCGGCCGTCGCGAGGCGGGCACTCCTCGGTGCCGCCGTCCCGGCCGCGCCGGGGGTGGGAGCCGTGGGCGGTTCGCCGGCGTTCAACGCGAGCGCGGCGCCCAGCCCGAGCATGAGGATGCCCGAGCCGGCGGCAAGGAAGCGCCGGCGGGCCCGGCCGCCCGGAGCGGCGGCGGCGGCCCTGACGGCGGCGCGGGACAAGGGGCCGCCGGTGGGCATCCTTGCGGGCCGGCCGTCGTCCTCGGTTCGGCCGTCGTCCTCGGGCCGGCCGGCGGACGGCGGCGCACCGCCCACCGGCTCGTCGGCGGTGGGCGCAGCGTGCTGCTGCTCAAGATGGCGTACGTAGGGGCGGACCAGGAGCGGTTCATTCTCGATGTCCGGCCCGACAGCGTCCGGGGGTCGCATGGCGCTGAACGTAACGGCCATCAGTGCGTACAGATAAAACTGCGGAGGGTGAACTCAGAAAATCACCCGCCGAATCACCCTCGGGCCTCACCCGCCAAAGGTGGCGGAGCCGTCCGAGCCGCGCGGTCGAGCATGGACCGCACGGAGCCGGCGTCGACGGCGGCTCCGAACAAGGGGGTGCCCGGTTCGAAGCGGACCCCTTCGGCCAGGCCGCCGGCGATCACCGGGTCGAAGCCCAGCTCGTCCACCAGCGCGGCGACCGTCGCCAGGGCCGCGGGGTCGTCGCCGGCGATCGCGATGGCGGTCCGGGCCGCGGTGCCGGGCGGCGACGTGCGGTCCTCGAGGTCGTGATAGCCGAGGTGGTTGAACGCCTTGACCACCCGGGAGCCGGGCAGGAAGGCCTGGACCAGCTCGCTGGAGGAGAACCGCAGGTCGGGCCGCTCGCCGTCGACCTCCCACCAGTAGTTCATGGCGTCGACGACGAGCTTGCCGGCCAGTGCGTCCGCTGGGATGGTGCGGTACCTGCGACCTCGCCGCCGCCCTGCGCACGCGCCTCACGGCAAGCAGGCGTCCGAGCGAATAGGAGAATAAAACGAATAAAAGGGGCAAAAGCACACGCAGTGGGCGAGTGGAGAGCAGGGCAAAGGGTGCCTGATGGTCAGCCCATCGCGTCGCGCAGCTCCGGGATCAGCTCGAAGGCGAGGAGCGCCGCGCCCGTCGGGTCCAGCAGGAACGCGGCCAGGCCGACGCCGGCGTCGACCGGCCCGGCCATGAGGCGGCCGCCCAGCTCGGCGGCGCGGGCCGCGGTGGCGGCGCAGTCGTCGACCAGGACGATCGTGCGCCAGTGGGCCGGGGTGCCCGGCGGGTAGTGCTCGCCCATCAGGCTCATGCCGCCGACCACGCGGTTCGTGGCGACCCACTCGTGATACTCCTGGTGCGCGTCGGCCGAGCCGGAGCGTTCCGTCCAGCCGAAGACCTTGCCGTAGAAGCTCACGGCGGCGGGCACGTCGGCGGTGACGATCTCGCTCCAGCAGATCGTGTTCGACTCGTTGGCGACCTGTGCACCGGCGAACGTCCCGCGCTGCCAGGCACCGAACACCGCACCGGTGGCATCGGCGAACAGGGCGGAGCGGCCCCGGGTGCCGGCCTGGGCGGGCGGCAGCAGCACGGTGCCGCCGGCGTCGCCGACCAGCACGGCGGTCGCCTCGATGTCCTCCGTCGACACGTAGGTCAGCCAGGCCGAGGGGCGGCCCGGCGCCGCGGCGAGCCCGGCGACCGCCAGGTCGTGCCGCAGGAACGTGGTGGTCCCGTCGTCGGCCGGCGCGGTCGTCCAGCCGAACAAACCGCCGTAGAAGTCCACGGAGCTGGCGGTATCGGAGCTGGTCAGCACCGTCCAGCACGGCGTCGCGGGGGCGTATCCACGTACTCGCACCGAACTACTCCTCAGTAGGGATGGATCACCCACCATAAGAAAAAAGGTCTGACCTTAGATCATCCGAAGGGTCATGGATGAGATGTCGAACGGGCGCCGCGAATACGCTGGTCCCGTGGTTGACCGAACCCCGGCCCGGCTCGATCCGGGCCGTGCGCAGATCCGTGACGCGGCGACGATGCGCGCGCTGGCACATCCGGCCAGGATCGCGATCCTCGATCGGCTCTTCGACGGTGGCGAGCCCGCCACTGCGACCGAGCTCGCCGAGGTCTGCGGGCTGTCGCCCAGCGCGACCAGCTACCACCTGCGGGAACTGGCCAAGGCCAACCTGATCGAAGAGGCGCCGAGCCGCGGCGACGGCCGGGAGCGAGTCTGGCGCAGCCGCCATCAGGGCCTCAACATCGAGGCCGGTCCCGAGGGTGGCGCGGCGGAGAAGGCCGCCGACCGCGAGCTGTCGACGATGTTCCTGGAGATCGAGGACGCCCGGGCTCGGGCGTGGCTGGCCCGCCGCGACGAGGAGCCCTACGAGTGGTACACCGCTGCCACCTCGGCCGACCTGCAGATCCAGGTCACCGCCGACGAGCTTCGGGAGCTCAACGACGAGGTGCTGGCCCTGTTCGAGCGATACGCCCGGTCCCGCCGCCCCGACCCGCCCGAGGGTTCGCGGCAGGTAAACGTGACGTACCGGAGCTTTCCCCGTATATAGGGCACGCTCTAGCGATCAGTAGATGTGAAGGATTATTTTCGAAGTGTGTCCTTCACATCAGCCCGTGACGTGTACCTGCTGTCGGTCGCGCGAGGGGTCTCGTTCCTCGGGGACTTCATGGCCGCCACGGCGATCGTGCTGGCGCTGCAGGAGCGGGGCGCGGGTGGGCCGGCCGTCGCCGCCGTGCTCATCGCGTCGGTGGTGCCGATGGTCGCGCTCGCCCCGCTCGTCGGGCGGCTCGTCGACCGCGTCGACAGCCGGCTCCTGCTCACCGCCGTGGGCCTCGGCCAGGCCGCCTGCTGCACCGCGATGGCGCTCACCACCAGCACCTGGCTGCTGATCACCCTGGTCGGGCTGCTCGCCGCGGGGGTGGCGATCACCAGCCCGACGTTCAACGCGCTGCTGCCCGACATGGCCGGGCCGGAAGGCGTCGGCCGGGCGATGGCGATCGGGCAGACCGCCAACTCCATCGGCTCGCTCACCGGCCCGGCGCTCGCCGGCGTGCTCGTCGGCGCGTTCGGGCTGCGGATCCCGCTGCTCATCGACGCCGCGACCTACCTGGCCGTGGTCGCCGCCGGGCTCCTGCTGCACACCCGCCGGAAGGCGTCCGCCGGAGGGGCGGACGGTGCTCGTACCGGATGGAAAATCCGCGACGACAGGTTCATGCTGGCGATGACCTGCCTGGTCGGCTCCATCGTGCTCGCGCTCAACGTCGACATGGTCGTGGGCGTGTTCTTCATCCGCGAGACGCTCGGCGCCGCGCCCGCCGAGTTCGGGCTGGTCGAGGCCGCGTGGACGGGCGGCATGCTGGCCGGCGGCTGGCTCGCCGCGGCCCGCGCCCGCGATGACGGCGCGCTCGGCCGCATCCTGGTGCTGCTCCACCTGGCGACGGCGGTTGTCGTGCTGGCGTCGGGTTTCGTGGGGACGGTGCTGCTGCTGTACCCGCTGTGGCTGCTCGGCGGTGCCATGAACGGCGCGGAGAACAACTTCCTCGGCGTGATCGCCGCCCGGCGCGTGCCCGCTGAGATCCGGGGCACGTTCTTCGCCCGCTTCGGCGCCGTGATCAACGCCGCCAATCTGCTCGGCTACGCCGCCGGCGGGGTCCTGGTCACCCGCTTCGAGCCGCGCCACGTCGTGATCGGCTGCGGTGTGGCCGGCGTGGCCGCCGTGGCGATCTTCGGCGGCTGGATGTGGCGGGTCAGTGCGGCGGCTGGGTCAGCAGCTGCTTCGTCACTTCCCGGCACGTCTTCGTCCCGTAGTCCTTCCCCAGCGTGCTCGGGTAGTGCGCCATGACCCCGATCGTCCACCCGTCGCCGACGGCCATGCAGGCGATGTGCCACTGACCGTCGTCGCGCGCCAGCCAGCCGTTTTTGATCGCGGTGGTCTTCTGCACGTCCGCCGGCAGCACCTCGATCGGCCCGAACCGCCCCGGCCCACGCACGTTGCGCATCTCGTTGAGCAGCCAGCCGGTCCACTTCGGCCCCGCCGCCCGGCCGTCGCCGATGCACTTGGCCAGCCGCGCCACGTCCCGCGCCGACATCTGCGTCAGGCTCCACGAGTTCTGCGTCCCCTTGGTCTCGGTCAGGCCGCAGGTCGTGATCATGCGCTTGATCGAGTTCAGGTTGCCGTTCTGCACGTGGTACTTGAACGTGTTCTCCGTCTCGGAATCACGGATCATGCGCGACAACTCCGCCAGGGCGGCCTGGGCGGGCTGCTTGTTCTGCTCCGCCTGCCGCCGCAGCCAGTCCGCGGCGACCCAGGCCTTGGCCATGCTCGCGGTGTCGCTCGTCGTGTACGGCGTCGAGCCGTACAACTTGTCCTCTTTCAGGTCGTAGAACGCCCAGGACCAGAAGCCCTTGACGCTCATCGTCACGGGCTGGGCCGGGGTGAACAGCGGTCCGCTCGCGCTCGGACTCGGCGCCACGCTCTGCGTCGCGGCCGCGGGCTGCGGGCCGGCGCTGTGCGCGCTCTGCGCGTTCTGCGGTTGCTGTTCGCTGGGCGTGCCGCAGCCCGCCAGGACGAGGGCGCAGGCCAGCACTGCGAGGGGGCGTCGCATCCCATGAGGGTACGCGCTGTGACAATGACCGCCCGGTCTGCTTGAGCGGCCGATCCTGGGGCACCATGGGCGGTGTGCCTGCACTGCAGCGGCCCCGCGTCGGCCACATCCAGTTCCTGAACTGCCTGCCGCTCTACTGGGGCCTCATGCGCTCAGGCGCGCTGATCGACGTCGATCTGCACAAGGACTCGCCCGAGCGGCTCAGCGCCGCCCTCGTCGCCGGTGACCTCGACATCGGCCCGATCACGCTGGTCGAGTACTTGCGCAACGCCGCTGACCTGCTGCTCCTGCCGGACATCGCGGTCGGCAGCGACGGCCCGGTGCTGTCGGTCAACATCGTGTCGACCGTGCCGCTCGCGTCCCTGTCCGGCCGGCGGGTCGCCCTGGGCGCCACGTCCCGCACCGGTGTGCTCCTGGCGCAGATGTACCTGGAGTCCAACGTCGGCGTCACGCCCACGTACTTCCAGAGCCCGCCCGACCTGGCCCGCATGCTCGACGAGGCCGACGCCGCCGTCATCATCGGCGACGTGGCGCTGCGGGCCCTGCACGACGCCCCGCAGCACGGCTGGCACGTCACCGACCTCGGCCAGGCCTGGCGCGACTGGACCGGCCTGCCCATGGTCTTCGCCGCGTGGGGCGTGCGACGGTCGTTCGCCGAGGCGCACCCCGGCCTGGTCAAGGACGTCCACGAGGCGTTCCTGCGCTCCAAGGACCTGTGCCTGACGGAGTTGGACGAGGTCGCCGAGGCCGCCGCCCGCTGGGAGACGCTGTCGGCGGCGACCCTGGCGCACTACTTCCGGGTGCTGGACTTCTCGCTCGGTGACCGGCAGGTGGCGGGGATCCGCGAGTTCGCCCGCCGGGCCGCGGACCGCGGGGTCGTGCCCGCCCTGCCCCCCGGCGGTCCGGAGTTCTTCGTCGGCTGACGCCGGCGGCCGAGCTCAAACTGGCGCCGGGTTTGTCGCGGCCGGCAGGCCGTGTCGCGGCCGTCCACGGCCGCGTGGTCGCGGCCGGCAGGTCGCGTCGGGGTGACTGTCCGCGGACCTGGCAGGGAAGGCCGTCAAGGCCTGACCGGTGGCTGACGGGAGCGGCGGGCCGTGCCCACCGCGGACCTGAGCAGGAATAATGCGTGACTACGCCTGCAGTTGGCGGGTCACGCTGGAGCAGATCTCGGCGCCGTAGCCCATGCCCTTCGAGGACGGGTACACGGTCAGGACGCTGAGCACCCAGTCGGTGCCGATGGCCAGGCAGTTGACGTGCCACTTGCCGTCGCTGCGGGCGATCCAGCCGTTCTTGACCGCCGTCGCGGGCTGCTCGGCGGCGGGCAGGGCCGGGACCACGCCGAACTCCTGGCTGCTGCTGACGTTGCGCATCTCGTTGAGGACCCAGTCGGTCCACGTGGCCCCGGCGGCGCGGCCGTCGGCGATGCAGGCGCCCATGCGGGCGGCGTCGCGGGCGGAGACCAGGGTGCTGGCCCAGTCGATGTACGCCCTGCTGTCGGTGAGCCCGCACAGCTGCACCAGCCGCGTGATGCTGGCCGAGCGGCCGTTGAGCTGCCAGAAGTACGAGGCCGCGGTGTTGTCGCTGGTGCGGATCATCGAGGTCAGCTGGCGGAGGTTCGAGGTGCTCGGGCTCGGGGTGCGGCGCAGGTAGTCGGCGGCCAGCCAGGCCTTGATCATCGACGCGGTGCGCTGGGTGGCGGCGGCGTTGTCGGAGCCGGCCATCGCGCCGGTGCGGCGGTCGAGCACGGTCCAGGACCAGAAGCCGGTGGCGTCGACGGTGACCGGAGCGGGGTGCAGCAGCGCCGGCGGCAGGGCCGGGGCGACCGGCGCGGCGGGAGCCGCCTTGCGCGTCGCGGCGGCGGAGGGGGACGCGGGCGCGGTGACGGCCGCGGGCGCGGCGGCGCTGGAGCGGTACTCGTCCAGCCTGTCGCTGCCCCACAGGTACGGCACGCCGATCATCAGTGCGACGGCGAGCAGTACGAACACGGTGAATCCGACGCGCTTGCGCATGGGTCGGTGGTCCCTCCCTGGCTGTCGCCCCATTGCATCGACCGCCGGTAATGAGCAGGTGTTGCGGGTGTTTCCACGTCGTTAGCGATCAGGGGGTGACTGGACGTGACGAACCCGGACAGTCTCTCCTTCCAACGCAAAGCCCGCATCCTGGACGCGCTCAAAAGTCCCTGCTCGTTACCTCGATGGCTGTGACACCTTCTTGCTGAGTTGGTCGGTTGCTGTAACACTGAGGGGGTGTACGGCAACGACTTCGCCCCGCTCCTTGAGCAGGTGGACAGCGCCGAGCGGGACCTGCAGCAGGCCGCCGGCCGCGATGTGGCGGCCGGAACCGATCTCCAGGGCTATTTCGACACGATCGTCGCGGCGGATCAGAAGATCGAGCCACGTGACTGGATGCCCGAGGCGTACCGCAAGACGCTGATCCGGCAGATCGCGCAGCACGCGCACTCGGAGATCATCGGCATGCAGCCGGAGGGCAACTGGATCTCCCGCGCGCCGTCGCTGAAGCGCAAGGCGATCCTGCTGGCGAAGGTGCAGGACGAGGCCGGGCACGGGCTGTATCTCTACGCCGCCGCCGAGACGCTCGGCGTCTCCCGCGACGAGCTGGTCGAGATGCTGATCGACGGCCGCCAGAAGTACAGCTCGATCTTCAACTACCCGACGCTGACCTGGGCCGACGTCGGCGCGATCGGCTGGCTGGTCGACGGGGCCGCGATCGTCAACCAGGTGCCGCTGTGCCGGTGCTCCTACGGACCGTATGCGCGGGCGATGATCCGGGTGTGCAAGGAGGAGTCGTTCCACCAGCGGCAGGGGTTCGAGATCCTGCACACGCTGTCGCACGGCACCCCTGAGCAGAAGGCGATGGCGCAGGACGCGGTCGACCGGTGGTGGTATCCGTCGCTGGCGATGTTCGGGCCGCCGGACACCGACTCGACGCACTCCGAGCGGTCGATGGCCTGGAAGATCAAGCGGTTCTCCAACGACGAGCTGCGGCAGCGGTTCGTCGACATGTGCGTGCAGCAGGCCGAGGTCCTCGACCTGCGGATCCCCGACCCCGAGCTGCGGTGGGACGAGGAGCGCGGGCACTACGCGTTCACCCAGCCGGACTACGACGAGCTGATGCGCGTGATCAAGGGCGACGGGCCCTGCAACCAGGAGCGGATGGCGCACCGCCGGCGCGCGCACGAGGATGGCGCGTGGGTGCGTGAGGCGGCGCAGGCGTACGCGGGGAAAAGAGCAAAAAGTGCTGTTTGAGGTGTTCGTCCGGCCCCGGCGCGGCCTGTCCCACGCCCACGTGGGCAGCCTGCACGCGCCCGACGCCGAGATGGCGCTGCGCAACGCGCGCGACGTCTACACCCGGCGCCAGGAGGGCGTGTCGATCTGGGTCGTGCCGGCCGCGGAGATCACCGCGAGCAGCCCCGACGAGAAGGACGCGTTCTTCGCGCCCGCCGCCGACAAGGTGTACCGGCACCCGACGTTCTACGACGTGCCGGAAGGTGCGCACCACATATGAGCCACGTGGGGTACGTGCTGGGTCTCGCCGACGACGCGCTGATCGCCGCGCAACGGCTGGGCGAGTGGTGCTCGCGCGCGCCTGAGATGGAAGAGGACATCGCGCTGGCCAACATCGCGCTCGACCAGCTCGGCGTGGCCAGGATGCTGCTGACCTACGCCGGCGAGCTGGAGGGTCGCGGCCGCACCGAGGACGACCTGGCGTACCTGCGCTGCGAGCACGAGTTCCGCAACGTGCGGCTGGTCGAGCTGGACAACGGCGACTTCGCGGTCACCATGGCCAAGCTGCTGTTCCTGTCGGTGTACCAGCGGCTGCTCTACGACCGGTCGATCGGGGCCGGCGACGAGCGCATCGCCGCCGTGGCCGCGAAGGCGCGCAAGGAGTCGGCGTACCACGTCGATCACAGCTCCCGGTGGGTCGTGCGGCTCGGCGACGGCACCGAGGAGTCGCACCGGCGCATGCAGGCCGCGGTCGACCTGGTGTGGCCCCATACGCACCAGCTGTTCGAGGTCGACCCGGTCGTGCACGCGCTCGGCGTCGCCGGTGTCGTCGTCGACCCGTCCACGCTGCGTCCGGCATGGTTGGCGGCGGTTGACGCGGTACTGGCGGAGGCGACGCTGACCAGACCGGGGGATGGCACGGCGATCGAGGCCCCGGCGGGGCGGGGCGTGCACACCGCGGCGCTCGCCAAGCTGCTCGCCGAGATGCAGGTCCTGCACCGCGCACACCCGGGGGCCCGCTGGTGACACTGTTCGACGTGGTCGCCGCCGTCAAGGACCCCGAGCTGCGGGTCCTCAACGTCGCCGAGCTCGGCATCCTGCGTGACGTCACGGTCGACGGCGACGCCGTCACGGTGACGATCACCCCCACGTACTCGGGCTGCCCCGCGATGGACCTGATCCGCTCCGACATCGAGTCCGCGCTGCACGACGCCGGCGTCGCCCGGGTCGATGTGCGGACCGTGCTCGACCCGCCGTGGTCCACCGACATGATCACCGCCGAGGGCAAGGCCAAGCTGGCCGCGGCCGGCATCGCGCCGCCCGGCCCGATGCCCGGCTCGGTGTTCGTCCCGCTGTCCGTGCGCTGCCCCAGGTGCGGGTCGCCGGCGACCGAGCAACTGTCCCGGTTCGGCTCGACCGCGTGCAAGTCGCTGTGGCGCTGTACCGCCTGTCTCGAACCCTTCGACGCGGTGAAGGCGCTATGACCACCCCGCTCAAGCTCCGCCGGCCCACGTTCCAGCGGCTGGCCGTCATGGACGTCGAGCCGCTCACCGACGACTCGGTCGTGGTGACCTTCGACGTGCCGGTCGCGCAACGGGCCGCGTTCGCGTTCCAGGCCGGGCAGCACCTCACCGTGCGGCGCTTCGACGGCGCCACCGAGATCCGCCGGTCGTACTCGATCTGCTCGACCCCGGCGCAGCTGGCCGGTGAGGGCCTGCTGCGGGTCGGCATCCGGGCGGTGCCGGGCGGGGCGTTCTCCTCGTTCGCGGTCGCCGGCCTCTGCCCCGGCGACGAGATCGACGTGATGCCCCCGCTGGGCCACTTCACCAGCGCGTTCGACCCGGCGCGGACCCGGCACTACGCCGCGCTCGTGGCCGGCTCCGGGATCACGCCGGTGCTGTCGATCGTCGCGACGGCCCTGGACGTCGAGCCGTCGAGCCGGTGCACGGTCGTCTACGGCAACCGCGCCGCCGGCACCGTCATGTTCGCCGAGGAGCTCGCCGACCTCAAGGACCGGCACCGGGAGCGGCTGCACGTCATCCACGTGCTGTCCCGCGAGGCGCAGGAGTCGGCGCTGCTGTCCGGGCGCCTCGACGAGCAGCGCATCGGCGCCATCCTCGACACGCTGCTGCCCGCGGGCACCGTGGACGAGTGGTTCCTGTGCGGGCCGCACGGCATGGTCCTGGACGCCCGGGTGGCCCTGAGCGTGCGGGGCGTCACCGACGACGCCGTGCACACCGAGTTGTTCCATGTCGCGGATGTACCGGTGCCGCACGCCCCCCGGGTGGCCGACGCCCCCGGCGTCACGGTCGACATCGTGCTGGACGGGCGCACGTCGCGGGTCTCCATGGCGGCCGACGAGCGGATCCTGGACGCGGCGCTGCGGCAGCGGCCCGAGCTGCCCTACGCGTGCAAGGGCGGGGTCTGCTCCACCTGCCGGGCGAAGGTCGTGGAGGGAGAGGTCTCGATGGCGCGCAACTTCGCCCTCGAGCCCGACGAGGTCGCCGCCGGTTATGTCCTCACCTGCCAGGCCCTGCCGATCACGGACAAGGTCGTGGTGGACTACGACGCATGACGTTCGGGATTGCTCCCATCCGCCGCGGCGGCGGCTCCGAATGAACGACATGAGACCCGAACAGGAGGAGCTGCCCACCCAGCGGCTCGTCGCCGTGCCGGCCCCGCAGCGGCGCGTCGATGCGGACGAGCTGCTGAGCCGGGTCGCCCGCGGTGACGAGCGGGCCTTCGCCGAGCTCTACGACCTGCTGTCGCCGCGCGTGTACGGGCTGATCCGCCGCGTCCTGCGCAACCCCGCCCAGTCCGAGGAGGTGGCGCAGGAGGTCATGGTCGAGGTGTGGCGCAACGCCGGCCGCTTCGACGGCACCCGCGGCTCGGCGACGGCGTGGGTCTTCACGATCGCCCACCGCCGGGCCGTCGACCGGGTCCGGGCCGAGCAGGCGAGCAACGACCGGGCGCACCGGGTGGCCGCGAGCAGCGTCGAGACCCCGTACGACGACGTGGTCGAGACCGCCACCGCCCGCATCGAGCAGCAGCAGGTCCGCCGCTGCCTGGACGGCCTCACCGACCTGCAACGCGAGGCGATCACCCTCGCGTACTACAACGGCAACAGCTATCGCGAAGTCGCCGACCTGCTCGGCGCCGCCCTGCCGACCATCAAGACACGCATGCGCGACGGGCTGATCCGGATGCGGGACTGCTTGGGGGTGGCGTTCTGATGGCCGAGACGGTGGACATCCACGCGCTGGCGGGCGCGTACGCCCTCGACGCGGTCGACGACCTGGAGCGCGCCGCGTTCGACCGGCACCTGCGGGACTGCGAGGCATGCGCGGTCGAGGTCGCCGAGCTGCGGGAGACCGCGTCGTGGCTGACCCACGCGGTCGCTTCGCCACCGCCACCGCGGCTGCGGGAGTCGGTACTGGCAGAGATCGGCCGGACCGCGCAGGAACGCCCCCGCCGCAGCGCGCCGGGTGCCGGGCGGTCGCGGCGGTCCCGGCTGGTGCGGTGGACCGTCACCGGGGTGGCCGCGGCGGTGCTGGCGGCCGGGGTCGGGGTCGGCACGTGGACGGTCGCGCAGCAGGGCGTACGGGAGGAGAACGCCAGGATCGACGGGGTCCTCGCCGCCCCGGACGCCCGCCTGGTCTCCTCCGAGATGGCGGGCGGCCGGGTGACGCTGATCGTGTCGCCGTCGCGGAACGCCGCGGTGGCGGTGCTGGACGGGCTGGCTGATCCCGGCGCGGACAAGGACTACCAGCTGTGGATGATCGACTCCGCCGGGCCTCGGCCCGTCGGCGTGATCGCCGACGGGACGGGGCGGCAGTACATCGAGGGGGTCGCGCCGATATTCGCCATCACCAGGGAGCCCTCCGGAGGATCGGAACAGCCTTCTGCGGACGACGTCGGCCAGATCAGGCTTTGAGGGCCTCGTCGATGGCGGTCTGGTCCTCGGCCGTGGGGGCCCAGGCGCCGGCGGCGACGTTGGCCCTGACCTGCTCGACGCTGGTGGCACCGGCGATCACGCTGGTGACCGCCGGCCGGGCGGCCAGACCGCCGATGGCGACGGTGAGCAGGTCGACGCCGCGCTCCTTGCCGACCGCCTCGAGGCGCTCAATCGTGTCCCACGGTGCTGAGGCGAGGACCTTGTCGAAGCCGCCGCGGGCCAGCCGGGTGCCGGCCGGGGCCGCCTCGCCGCGCCGGTACTTGCCGGTCAGCAGCCCGCTCGCGAGCGGGAAGTACGGCAGCAGGCCCACCCCGTAGTGCTCCAGCGCGGGCACCAGGTCCTGCTCGACGGAGCGCTCGAGCAGCGAGTAGTAGTTCTGCGCGCTCACGAACGGCGTCAGGTTCCTGGTCTGCGCGGTCCACGCCGCGTCCGCGGCCTGCCAGCCGCTGAAGTTCGAGTGTCCGATGTACCGGACTTTTCCGTCCTGTACCAGTGCGTTGAGCGCGTCGAGCGTCTCCTCGATCGGCGTCTGCGGGTCGGGGGCGTGCAGCTGGTACAGATCGATGTGGTCGGTGCCGAGCCGGCGCAGCGACGCCTCGACGGCCCTGGCGATGTAGCGCCGGCCGCCGCGGGCGCCCCAGTCGGGCCCGTTGGCGCCGCGCGCGTCCATCCCGAACTTGGTGGCGACGATGACGTCGTCGCGCCGCTTGCCCAGCGCCGCCCCGAGTGCCTCCTCAGAGGCGCCGGGGGTCGCACCGTAGATGTCGGCCGTGTCGAACAGGGTCACGCCGAGGTCGATCGCGGCGTGGACGACCTCCGCCGCGCGGTCCGCGTCGATGCGGCCGCCGAAGTTGTTGCATCCGATGCCGACGACGGAAACGGTCAGACCCGAGGCGCCGAGGCGTCGATAGCGCATGTCAGTCACTTGGTGATCCTAGGCACGACAGGTCGCGGGGCCCTGCCGCGCGTCGAGTGAACCCACGTAGTCTCGGGGGGTGACGGAAACTCCGGTGATCAGCGACATCCTGCAGCGCGCCGCCGACGGCGGGCGGATCAGCCCCGAAGAGGCGCTGCTGCTCTACACCGACGCCCCGTTCCACGCGCTGGGTGAGGCGGCCGACACGGTGCGTCGCCGTCGCTACCCGGACAACATTGTCACGTACCTCATCGACCGCAACATCAACTACACCAATGTGTGCGTGACGGCGTGCAAGTTCTGCGCCTTCTACCGGGCGCCCAAGCACGCCGAGGGCTGGACCCACAGCACCGAGGAGATCCTGCACCGCTGCCAGGAGGCCGTCGACCTCGGCGCGACCCAGGTGATGCTGCAGGGCGGCCACCACCCCGACTACGGCGTCGAGTACTACGAGGAGCTCTTCTCCGCCGTCAAGCAGGCCTTCCCGGCGCTGGTGATCCACTCGATCGGGCCGTCCGAGGTCCTGCACATGGCGAAGGTCTCCGGCGTCTCCATCGAGGAGTCCATCCAGCGGATCAAGGCCGCCGGCCTCGCCTCCATCGCCGGCGCCGGCGCCGAGATGCTCCCCGAGCGCCCGCGCAAGGCGATCGCCCCGCTCAAGGAGTCCGGCGAGCGCTGGCTCGAGGTCATGACCCAGGCTCACCGCCTCGGCGTCTCCTCGACCGCGACGATGATGATGGGCACCGGCGAGACCAACGCCGAGCGCATCGAGCACCTGCGCATGATCCGCGACGTGCAGGACAAGGCCGTCGCCAACGGCTACTCCGTCGAGTCCGACCTGGCGGGCACGGTGGGCGGTTTCCGGTCGTTCATCCCGTGGACGTACCAGCCGGAGAACAACCACCTGAAGGGCCGCACCCAGGCGACCAGCCTGGAGTACCTGCGCATCGTCGCCGTCGCCCGGCTGTTCTTCGACAACATCGCCCACCTGCAGTCCTCGTGGCTCACCACGGGCAAGGACGTCGGCCAGGTGTCGCTGCACCTCGGCGTCGACGACCTCGGCTCGATCATGCTCGAGGAGAACGTCATCTCCTCCGCCGGCGCCCGCCACCGCTCCCGCCTCACCGAGCTGGTCCAGATGATCCGCGACGCGGACCGCATCCCGGCCCAGCGCGACACCCAGTACCGGCACCTTCGCGTGCACTGGACTCCAGCCGACGACCCCACGGACGACCGCGTGCAGTCGCACTTCTCCTCCATCGCCCTCCCCGGCGGCGGCACCGGCCGCTCCATCCCGCTGACCCCGGTGTCGTCATGAGCCGTGCCTCGCTGGACAAGCAGCCCCACGAGGTCGCCGCCATGTTCGACGGCGTCGCCAAGCGGTATGACCTCACCAACACCGTCATCTCCGGCGGCCAGGACCGCATGTGGCGCCGCGAGACCAGGCTGGCCCTCGGCCTGAAGCCCGGCGAGCGCGTCCTGGACCTCGGCGCCGGCACCGGCGTCTCGACCGAGGAGCTCGCCAAGTCGGGCGCCCAGGCCGTCGGCGTCGACCTCTCCATCGGCATGCTCCAGGCCGGCCACGCCAAGCGCCCCGCCGTCCCCCTCCTCGCCGGCGACGCCCTGGCCCTCCCCTTCGCCGACGAGACCTTCGACGCGATCACCATCTCCTTCGCCCTGCGCAACATCGTCGACACCGACGCCGCCCTCCGCGAGATGGCCCGCGTCACCAAGCCCGGCGGCCGCCTCGTCATCTGCGAGTTCAGCCATCCCACGTGGCGCCCCTTCCGCGGCGCGTACCTCGGGTACCTGATGAAGGCCCTCCCACAGGTCGCCAAGCGCGTCTCCAGCAACCCCGACGCCTACGTCTACCTGGCCGAGTCGATCCGCGCCTGGCCCGACCAGGAAGGCCTGGCCGCCCGCGTCACCGCCAACGGCTGGCGCAAGGTCGCCTGGCGCAACCTCACCGGCGGCGTGGTCGCTCTGCACCGCGGCTTCCGGGTCTGAGCTGCCACCGGGCTGCTACTGAGCTGGCACCTGGTGGCTCGGTTGGCCGGAGCGGTCCGCCGACCCCGCGCCCGCGGTGCTTGAGGGAGCCGTGTGGCTGTAGGAACGGCCTTTTCGTGGCACGGCGCCGGCCGCCGCGGGTCTGCTGACTGACGCGTCGAGACGAGCAGCGAGGGCATGGGGCGAGGTCCGCTCGCACCGATGCGGTGTCCGCCTGGACCGTGCCGCGGTGCGGACGCAGCCCGCTGCCGGCCTGCTGTTCGCTGTGGGCCGAGGCCGCTGTTCGGGTGGCTGGTTGACCTCGTCTGTGTGTCGCCGCTGTCATGCGCCGGTGCACGGCACCGCCCCGGCGGCCGTCCCGGTTCCGATTCGTCGCCCGGCATCGCTGATGATCTTGCGCGCTTGATCGAAGTCGCGTCGTGGTCATCCAGACGACCGGGACGCGACTTGGATCACCACGGTGCCGCGCTTCGCGCGACTCGGCGCGACGGCGACGCACGCGTGAGGCCGCGCAGCGCAGACAGGGCCAGTAGCAACGAACATGGAGGGCTCCTGGGGCCGGAAACCCCGGCCGTCCCGCGGCGCCGGCAACCACAGCACCACCAACCCGGTGCGCGTCAGCGGTTACGGCTCTGGAGATACACGCCGGTGCGCTCACCGGCGACCTGCTTGGGGGCGTCGTTCTCACCGAAGAAGCGCTTGCCGCCCGAACTCACCCTGCAGGCGGTCGTCGAACTCGTCCGCGAGCCCGGTCATCACCTGCACGGCGAGCATGAGGTGCGTCGCTCGGAAGTCCCGGCCTGCTGGTTACTGCCGAACCGCTGTCCACTGCCGGCCTGGTGTCTGCTGCTGGCCCACAGCTCGCAGCCCGCTGGACGCCGTCGACCCGCCGCTCGTGCGCAGCTGCGGACCGCGCGGAGGCGCCGCCGAGGTGATGCAGATCTCGGCGTCAGGTGAACCGGTGGCCGGCCGGACAGTGGGAGGTGGGCTGCCGACCCGCCGCCCGTGCGCAGCCGCCGCCATGCGCCGCCGCCCGTGCGCAGCCGCGGACCGTGCGGAGGCGCCGCCGAGGGTGATGCGGATCTCGGCGAAAGGCGGACCGGCGGCCAGCCGGGCTGTAAGAGGCGGTGGACGGGCCACCGGTCGTGGTCTGCGCCGGCGAAGGCCCGCCTGCCCTCGCCCGGCAGCAGGTCCTAGCCCAGCGGCAGCTCCCCATCCATCGACGCGTCGCCACATAGCGGCTCGTCCCCGCGCGGTGGCAGCCCTCCACCTGCCAGCGGCCCTCCACCTGCCAGCAGCTTCCCACCTGCCAGCGGCCGTCCGCCCGGCCGTCCTCCGTCCAGCCGTAGGCTCCCGCCGAGCGGCAGCACCCCACCCCGCGGCCCGCAGGTAGATCCAGCCGCGCAACCTCATCGCCGTCACCACCGCACCGGGGTCAGCCGGTCCAGGTGCTGGCGCAGCTCTGCCACCAGGTCGGACGGGCGGCTGGTCAGGTCGCTCCAGGTGTAGTTGACGACCGTCCAGCCCGCGGCGGCCAGCCTGGTGTGCCGCTCCAGCAACGGTGCCGGCTCCAGCTCGTCGATGCCCAGCTCGATGACCAGCTTCGCCTCGGGGAAAACCAGGTCGCCGAGGCCGATCAGGCCCCACCGGTCGCTGATCGGCTCGTGCGGGCTCCACCCCCAGATCCCCGCCCGCTGCAGCAGCTTCCCGGCGAGCTTCAGCGCCGCCGTGCGGTTGCCCAGCGCCACCACCCGGATCAGCCGGACCAGCCGTGGGGTCCCGTGCCGGCCGGTCGCGTCGCGGATGCGGGTGGCCAGCTCCGGCATCGTTGTCCAGCACTCCTGCAGCGCCGTGGTGAGCAGGGCCAAGGCCGTCCCGTCGGGCAGGAGGCGGGCACAGTCGAAGACGGTGCGGTCAGGGCCGGTGACGCGGTGGCCCTCGATGAGCTGCACGTCGGTCTCCGGCACCTCCTGCGTCAGGACGTGGACGTGTCTCAACCGTGGCCGACGGCCGGTCAGTGCGACGAACGTCTCGTCGCTCGGCACGTCCCAGCCGTGCCAGCGGGCGGCGGACGGCCCCGCGAGCACGGCGCCCGGAAGGGCGAGCTGGGCGGCGACGTCGCGCAGCCGCGGGGTGATCGGCAGGCCGCGGTCGGCGAAGACGTCGCGCAGGATGGCCGCCCAGTCGCCGGCCTGCACCTTGGTCCTGATTCGCGGATTGGTGTAGCCGCAGCTCAGAGCCTGCTTCCGAGTGAAGAGGCCGCACTGGTCGGCGGCATGTGCGTCGAGCCGGTCACGGTCCGGCTGCCCGGGGTTCATGATGTCCGAGGATCGTCATGCACCCACCCAAAGTCGACGCACAAGAATTTTCTGTGGATAACCCACCGCCATGATCGCCTTTTGCCAGGCGCCGAAACGGACCGACCAGTGCCTTGTCGTCCGATTTGCGGATCTAGGTGACCGCCTGGGTGACAACTTAGGGTCGCCTAACCGACAGTGGGCCGCTTCGCGGTTCTAGACTCCCACCAGAGTGACTTTGTGAAGACTTTCACGAGCCGGAAACGACCGGTCAGCGTGACGAAAGGGCAGGAGGTGACGGCTGTGACCGACACTGGAAACGACGCGGATGTCATCGTCGTCGGCGCTGGGCCCGGTGGCTCGTCCGCCGCGTTCCACCTGGCCCGGCACGGGCTGCGGGTGCTGTTGCTGGAGAAGACCGAGTTCCCCCGGGAGAAGGTCTGTGGCGACGGTCTGACCCCCCGTGCGGTCAAGCAGCTGATCAAGATGGGTATCGACACCACCGAGGAGAAGGGCTGGCTGCACAACCGCGGTCTGCGCGTCATCGGTGGCGGCATCCGGCTCGAGCTCGACTGGCCCGAGCTGGCCAGCTACCCCGACTACGGGCTGACCCGCACCCGCATGGACTTCGACCAGATGCTGGCCACGGCGGCGACCGACGCCGGCGCCGTCCTGCGCACGGGCACGCCGGTCACGGGGCCGATCCTCGACCGCACCGGCCGGGTGGTCGGCGTGGCCGCGACCGGGCCCGACAAGGAGCCGCAGGAGTTCCGCGCGCCGCTGGTCATCGCCGCCGACGGGGTCTCCGGCCGGTTCGCGCTCGCGCTGGGCATCGCCAAGCGCGAGGACCGGCCGATGGGCGTGGCGGTCCGGCAATACTTCCGCAGTGAGTTCCGGCACGACGACGACTACCTGGAGTCGTGGCTGGAGCTGCGCAGCCGGGAGTCCGGCGACAAGCTGCTGCCGGGTTACGGTTGGATCTTCGGCCTCGGCGACGGCCGGGTCAACGTCGGTCTCGGCGTGCTCAACAGCAGCGTGGCGTATGGCAAGACCAACTACAAGACGCTGCTGGCCGACTGGCTGGACAACACGCCGGCCGAGTGGGGCCTGTCGGACCCGGCCAACGCCGACGGCAAGCCGCAGGGTGCCGCCCTGCCCATGGGCTTCAACCGGGTGCCGCACTACACCCGTGGTGTGCTGCTGGTGGGCGACACCGGCGGCATGGTCAACCCGTTCAACGGTGAAGGCATCGCGTATGCCATGGAGTCCGGCGAGCTGGCGGCGGAGATCGCCATCCAGGCCCTCGCCCGCCCGCAGGGCACCTCACGCGAGCGCGTGCTCGCCAACTACCCCGCCGAGCTCAAGGCGCGCTACGGCGGTTACTACCGGCTCGGCAACATCTTCGTGAAGCTCATCGGCCAGCCGCAGGTGATGCGGATGGCCACCAAGCACGGCATGCCTCACCCCATGCTCATGCGGTTCGTGCTGAAGCTCCTCGCCAACCTCACGGACCCGCGAGGCGGCGACGCCATGGACCGCGTGATCAATGCAATGACCCGCATCGCACCCGCGGCGTGAGCGCCGACGGTGCGGTCGAGAGCTAAAAGCACAGCCCAAAGCCACATTTGGAGTGCCCCGGACGAAGCCGTCCGAACATCACCGAATAGTGTTAAACCGCATACAGCTTGAGTGGTCCCCAGGGGCGGCAGCCCCGCGGGCTCGCCGAAAGGACGGAGCAGCACGATGTCGCTCGCGCCGTACGTACCTATCCTCGGACTCTTCGCCCTCGCCGCGGGCTTCGCCCTGTTCTCCGTCGCGGCGGCCCCGTTCGTCGGGCCGCGCCGCTTCAACAAGGCGAAGCTTGACGCCTACGAGTGCGGCATCGAGCCCACTCCGCAGCCCATCGGCGGTGGCCGCTTCCCGGTCAAGTTCTACTTGACCGCGATGCTCTTCATCGTCTTCGACATCGAGATCATCTTCTTGTTCCCGTGGGCCGTGAACTTCGGCATGCTCGGCCTCTTCGGGTTCGTGGAGATGGTCCTGTTCATCGTCACGGTGTTCGTCGCGTTCGCCTACGTGTGGCGGCGCGGCGGGCTGGATTGGGACTGAGCCATGGGCATCGAGGAAAAGGTACCGACCGGCGTACTGCTGACCACCGTTGAGAAGCTGGTCAACTGGTCGCGCAAGGCGAGCTTCTGGCCCGCCACCTTCGGTTTGGCCTGTTGTGCCATCGAGATGATGGCGACCGGCGCCGCGCGGTATGACCTGGCGCGGTTCGGCATGGAGGTCTTCCGGGCCAGCCCTCGCCAGGCCGATCTGATGATCGTTGCCGGCCGGGTCAGCCAGAAGATGGCTCCGGTCCTGCGCCAGATCTACGACCAGATGCCCGAGCCCCGCTGGGTGCTCTCGATGGGCGTGTGCGCCTCCAGCGGCGGCATGTTCAACAACTACGCGATCGTGCAGGGCGTCGATCACATCGTGCCCGTCGACATGTACCTCCCGGGCTGCCCGCCACGGCCGGAGATGCTGATCGACGCGATCCTGCGTCTGCACGACAAGGTGATGGCCGAGCCGCTCGGTGACCGCCGCCGTCGCATGATCGAGGCGCGCGTCGAGCGCGACGGCGCGCCGATCGTGGCGCCGGGTGCGATGCCGTCGAGCTACCGGTTCGACAAGGCCAAGCGCGCCGAGTGGACCAAGGCCGTCGCTCAGGGCCGCGAGGAGCAGCTGCGCATCCAGAAGTGGATGGAAGAGCGGGCGAACCTGTCCGGAGGAGCGAAGTGACCAGCCCGTCCAATGTGGAACCGAGCGGCGTCCCGGCCGCCGCGCCGCCGACCGGCGCACAGACCGGCGCTCCCGCCGACTACCCGCCGTCCGTCGCCGCAGGCCGGGGCATGTTCGGTGTGCACGGCACCGGCGACACCTCGGGCTTCGGCGGCCTGCGCCGCCGGCGCGCGGTCGAGCTGGACTCGCCGCGGCCGTTCGGCGGGTATTTCGACGAGGTCGTCGACGGGCTCGAGGAGGCCTACCCGGGCTTCCACGACGCGATCGAGCGGGTCGTGGTCGACCGCGGCGAGCTGACGCTGCACGTGGTGCCCGAGCGGATCGCCGAGGTCGCGCAGATCATGCGCGACGACCCGGCGTTGCGCTTCGAGCTGCTCTCGTCGGTGTCCGGCGTCGACTACCTGGGCTCCGACGCCCGGCGGCTGCACGCCGTCTACCACCTGACCTCGATGACGTTCCGCCGCCGGATCCGGCTGGAGGCGGCGGTCACCGCCGAGGACCCGCACCTGCCGAGCGTCACCCAGGTGTACCCGACCGCCGACTGGCAGGAGCGGGAGACCTACGACATGTTCGGCATCGTCTTCGACGGCCACCCGAACCTGACCCGCATCCTGATGCCCGACGACTGGGAGGGCTTCCCGCAGCGGAAGGACTACCCGCTCGGCGGCGTGCCGGTCGAGTACAAGGGCGCCGAGATCCCACCGCCGGACCAGCGGAGGAGTTACCAGTGACCACCGATTACGCAAGCGCTCGCGAGACCACGGAAGGCCGGGTCTTCACCGTCACCGGCGGCGACTGGGACACGGTCGTCAACGAGGCGGGCTCCGAGGAGCGCATCGTCGTCAACATGGGTCCGCAGCACCCGTCGACCCACGGCGTGCTCCGGCTGGTCCTGGAGCTCGAAGGCGAGACGGTCACCGAGGCCCGCACCGTCGTCGGCTACTTGCACACCGGCATCGAGAAGAACCTGGAGTTCCGCAACTGGACCCAGGGGACCACGTTCGTGACGCGCATGGACTACCTCGCGCCGATGTTCAACGAGACCGGCTACTGCCTGGCGGTCGAGAAGCTGCTCGGCATCGAGGACCAGATCACCGACCGAGCGAAGACGATCCGCGTGCTCATGATGGAGCTCAATCGGATCTCCTCGCACCTGGTGTGGCTGGCGACGACGGGCATGGAGCTCGGCGCGCTGTCGATGATGATCTACGGCTTCCGTGAGCGTGAGTACATCCTCGACATCTTCGAGCTGGTGTCGGGCCTGCGCATGAACCACGCCTACATCCGCCCCGGCGGCGTCGCCCAGGACGTGCAGGAGGAGGCGCTCGTCAAGATCCGCGAGTTCCTCACCTGGATGCCCGAGCGCATCGACATGTACGAGGACCTGCTGTCGGGCAACACGATCTGGCGCGAGCGCACGCAGGGCGTGGCCGTGCTCGACGTGACCGGCTGCCTGGCGCTGGGCATCACCGGCCCGGTGTTGCGCTCCGCGGGTCTCGGCTGGGACATCCGCAAGCAGCAGCCGTACCTCGGCTACGAGACCTACGACTTCGAGGTTCCCACCGAGCCGACCGGCGACGCGTGGGGCCGCTACGTGGTCCGGCTCAACGAGATGCGCCAGTCGCTGCGGATCATCCAGCAGGCCATGGACCGGCTCGAGCCCGGCCCGATCATGATCGGCGACAAGAAGATCGCGTGGCCGGCGCAGCTGGCGATCGGCGGCGACGGCCTCGGCAACTCGCTGGACCACGTCGCGAAGATCATGGGCCAGTCGATGGAGGCCCTGATCCACCACTTCAAGCTGGTCACCGAGGGCTTCCGGGTGCCGGCCGGTCAGGTGTACGTGCCGATCGAGGCGCCCCGCGGCGAGCTCGGCGTGCACGCGGTCTCCGACGGTGGTACCCGCCCATACCGGGTGCACTACCGGGAGCCCAGCTTCGTCAACCTGCAGGCTATTCCGGCGATGGCCGAGGGCGGGCTGCTCGCCGACGTCATCGTGGGCGGCGCCTCGCTCGACCCCGTCATGGGTGGGTGTGATCGTTAATGGCGTTCAGTGAGGTCATGCACGAACGTGCGCGGCAGATCATCGCGCGGTACCCCGAAGGCCGGTCGCGCTCGGCACTGCTGCCGCTGCTGCACCTGGTGCAGTCGGAGCAGGGCTACGTGTCGCCGGAGGGCATCGCCTTCTGCGCCGAGATCCTCGGCATCACCAAGGCCCAGGTCGGCGCGGTGGCCACGTTCTACACCATGTACAAGCGCAAGCCGACCGGCGACTGGCTCGTCAGCGTCTGCACCAACACCATGTGCGGCGTGCTCGGCGGCGACAAGGCGTACGAGACCCTGCGCGACTACCTGGGTGTCGACCACGACGAGACCACGGCCGACGGCAAGATCACGCTCGAGCACGCCGAATGTCTGGCCGCGTGCGACTACGCGCCGGTGATGACGGTCAACTACGAGTTCTTCGACCAGATCACCGAGGACAGCGCGCTCACCCTGGTCAAGCAGCTGCAGAACGGCGAGCGCCCGCAGCCGACCCGCGGCACGCGGCTGTGCACGCTCAAGGAGATGGCGGTCCAGCTGGCCGGCTTCGCCGACGACCGGGGCGACGACGTGATCGCCGACGGCCCGGCGGGCGAGCCGACCCTCGCCGGCAACCGGCTCGCGGAGCGGTTCAGCATCGCCGTGCCGGGCTTCGACCCGGAGACCCCGATCGGCAAGAAGGACGAGGCCCCGGCGCCGAAGCCGGCCGAGACCATGCCGAAGGCGGCCTCGGACGCCAAGCCGGCCGGCGACAGCCCCATGCCGCAGAAAGACGCAGTGAAGGAGGCGAAGGCGTGACGCTCGACTACCAGCCTTCCCAGGAGTCGCTGTCGAAGCTGACGCCCGTGCTGACCAAGCGCTGGCTGTCGCCCGACGCGTGGAAGATCGACGTGTACGAGCGGCTCGACGGCTACACCGCGCTGCGCAAGGCGTTCAAGGCCCACCCCGACGAGCTGATCCAGCTGGTCAAGGACTCGGGCCTGCGCGGCCGCGGCGGCGCAGGCTTCCCGACCGGCATGAAGTGGGGCTTCATCCCGCAGAACGACGGTAAGCCGCACTACCTCGTGGTCAACGCCGACGAGGGCGAGCCGGGCACCTGCAAGGACCTGCCGCTCATGATGGCCGACCCGCACGCGCTGGTGGAAGGCGTCATCATCGCCTCCTACGCGATCCGGGCCAACTTCGCCGCGATCTACATCCGCGGCGAGGCCGTGCACTCCGCCCGCCGCCTGCGCGCCGCGGTGCAGCAGGCGTACGCCAAGGGGTACCTCGGCAAGAACATCCTCGGCAGCGGCTTCGACCTCGACCTGGTCGTGCACAGCGGGGCGGGTGCCTACATCTGCGGCGAGGAGACGGCGCTGCTGGACTCGCTGGAGGGCTACCGCGGCCAGCCCCGGCTGCGCCCGCCGTTCCCGGCCACGCACGGGCTCTACGCCTCACCGACGGTCGTCAACAACGTCGAGACGATCGCCAGCGTCCCGTACATCGTCCTCGGCGGCTCGGCCTGGTTCCGCAGCATGGGCACCGAGAAGTCGCCCGGCCCGAAGATCTACTCGATCTCGGGGCGGGTCAACAACCCCGGCCAGTTCGAGTGCGGCCTCGGCGTCACGCTGCGGCAGCTCATCGACCTGGCCGGCGGCATGAAGGCCGGGCACAAGCTGAAGTTCTGGACACCGGGCGGGTCGTCGACGCCGATGCTCACCGAAGAGCACCTCGACGTGCCGATGGACTTCGAGGGCATGGCGGGCGTCGGCACGATGCTCGGCACGACCGCCGTGCAGGTCTTCTCCGACCAGGACGACATCGTCTACGCCACGTACCGGTGGATCGCCTTTTACCACCACGAGTCCTGCGGCAAGTGCACGCCGTGCCGCGAGGGCAACTACTGGATGGTGCGGATCCTGCACCGCATCCTTGCCGGCCAGGGCACCCACCAGGACCTCGACACCCTGCTGGACGCCTGCGACAACCTGCTCGGGCGTTCGTTCTGCGCGCTCGGTGACGGTGCGACGAGCCCGGTGACGTCCTCGATCAAGTACTTCAAGCAGGACTACCTGGACTACATCGAGGGTCGCAAGACCCCGATGTTCAAGGGCGAACTGGTAGGAGCCCACTGATGACGGACGTCGTTCCGAAGGCCGACACGGTCAAGCTGACCATCGACGGCATCGAGGTCGAGGCACCCAAGGGCGCACTCGTCATCCGGGCCGCCGAGCAGATCGGCATTTCCATCCCGCGCTTCTGCGACCACCCGCTGCTGGCCCCGGCCGGCGCATGCCGCCAGTGCCTGGTCGACATCGAGGGCCAGCGCAAGCCGGTGGCCTCGTGCACGCAGCCGGTCGCCGAAGGCATGGTGGTCCGCACCCAGATGACCTCTGAAGTGGCCAAGAAGGCCCAAGAGGGCATCATGGAGTTCCTCCTGATCAACCACCCGCTCGACTGCCCGGTCTGCGACAAGGGCGGCGAGTGCCCGCTGCAGAACCAGGCGATGAGCAACGGCCAGTCCGAGAGCCGGTTCGTCGAGCACAAGCGGGAGTACCCGAAGCCGCTGCCGATCAGCACCCAGGTGCTGCTCGACCGCGAGCGGTGCGTGCTGTGCCAGCGCTGCACCCGGTTCTCCGACGAGATCGCCGGCGACAAGTTCATCGACCTGATGGAGCGCTCGTCCAACGAGCAGATCGGCGTCTTCCGGGGCAACCCCGAGTCGCCCGAGGACGACGAGCCGTTCAACTCGTACTTCTCCGGCAACACGATCCAGATCTGCCCGGTCGGCGCGTTGACCAGCGCGCAGTACCGCTTCCGGGCCCGGCCGTTCGACCTGGTCTCCACGCCGAGCGCGTGCGAGCACTGCGCCGCCGGCTGCGACCAGCGGGCCGACCACCGCCGCGGCAAGGTCATGCGCCGCCTGGCGGGCGACGACCCGGCGGTCAACGAGGAGTGGAACTGCGACAAGGGCCGCTTCGCGTTCCAGTACACCAACGCCACCGACCGGCTGACCAAGCCGCTGGTGCGCGACAGCAAGACCGGTGAGCTGCGCGAGGCGAGCTGGCCCGAGGCCCTCTCGGTCGCGGCCGCGGGCCTCGCCGCCGCGAAGGACAGCGGCGTCGGCGTCCTGACCGGCGGCCGGCTGACGGTCGAGGACGCGTTCGCGTACTCCAAGTTCGCCCGGGTCGCGCTCGGCACCAACGACATCGACTTCCGGGCCCGCCCGCTGTCGGCGGAGGAGACCGAGTTCCTCGGCTCGTCCGTGGTCGGCAAGGTCGAGGTCACGTACGCCGACATCGAGCGCGCCGGTGCGGTGGTCTTCGTCGGGCTGGAGCCCGAGGAGGAGTGCCCGATCATCTTCCTGCGGGCCCGCAAGACGTACCTGAAGCGGGGACTGGCCAGCTACGCGGTCGCCCCGTTCGTCAGCCGCGGGTTCGAGAAGCTCGGCGCGACTGTCATCCTCACCGCGCCCGGCGCCGAGGCGGAGGTGCTCGGCGCGTCCGAGCAGCTGCGCGAGGCGCTGTCGGCCGACGACGCGATCCTGTTCGTCGGCGAGCGGCTGGCGAGCGTCGAGGGCGGCCTGTCCGCCGCGGCGCGCATCGCCGAGGAGACCGGCGCCAAGCTCGCCTGGGTGCCGCGTCGCGCCGGCGACCGCGGCGCGGTCGAGGCCGGCGCGCTGCCGACCCTGCTGCCCGGTGGCCGCCCGGTCTACGACCCGGCCGCCCGCAGCGAGGTCGCCGCCGCGTGGCAGCTCGACGCGGGCGTCCTGCCCAGTGCCTCGGGCCGCGACACCGACGCGATCATCGCCGCGGCCAAGGCCGGCCAGCTCGGCGCGCTGCTCGTCGGCGGTGTCGACCCGGCCGACCTGTCCGACCCGATCGCCGCCGAGCAGGCGCTGGACGCGGTCGGCTTCGTGGTCAGCCTGGAGCTGCGGCTCAGCGCCGTCGCCAAGCGCGCCGACGTGGTCCTGCCGATCGCCCCGGCGGTCGAGAAGAGCGGCGCCTACGTCAACTGGGAAGGCCGGGTCCGCCCATTCGGCACGGTGCTCAAGACCGCCGCGATGAGCGACGCCCGCGTCCTCGACGCGCTGGGTCGCGAGCTCGGCGTCGAGCTGGGTGTCGGCGACGTCGACGCGGTGCGGGCGCAGCTCGCCGCGCTGGCGGAGCTGCCGCTGCCCGGGACCGTCGAGACCGGCACCGCCCTGCGCGCCAGCGTGCGGGCCGCCGTGCCGACGGTCGCTCCTGGCACGGCCGCCGCGCCGACCAGCGGCCAGGCGGTCCTTGCGTCCTGGCACCACCTGCTCGACAACGGTTCGCTGCAGGACGGCGACGGCCACCTGGCCGGCACCGCCCGCACGCCGGTCGTGCGGATCTCCAAGAGCACCGCCGCTGACCTCGGGGTCGCCGACGGTGACGCGGTGACGGTGGGCACGGAGCGGGGCGCGATCACCCTGCCGGCCCTGGTCACCGACATGGTCGACGGGGTCGTCTGGGTCCCGACGAACTCACCCGGCTCGACCCTGCGCCGCACGCTCGGCGTCGCCGAAGGTGCGCTGGTCGAGATCAGCTCTGGGGGTACCAAGTCATGATCCTCGCCGAAAACCTCGACCAGTTCGGCAAAGACCCCTGGTGGCTGGTGCTCGCCAAGGTCATCGTGATCTTCGCATTCCTGGTCGTCATGACGCTCTTCGCCATCTGGTACGAGCGCAAGGTCGTCGCCCGGATGCAGGTGCGGCCGGGCCCGAACCGCAACGGCCCGTTCGGCCTGCTGCAGTCCCTCGCCGACGGTCTGAAGCTGGCGTTCAAGGAAGACATCATGCCGCGGCTCGCGGACAAGGTCGTCTTCTTCTTCGCGCCGGTGATCTCGACGATCTGCGCGTTCACCGCGTTCTCGGTGATCCCGTTCGGCCCGACGGTGTCGATCTTCGGTCACCACAGCCCGCTGCAGCTCACCGACATTCCGGTGGCGGTCCTGCTGGTGCTCGCGTGCTCCTCGATGGGCATCTACGGCATCGTGCTCGGCGGCTGGGCGTCCGGTTCGACGTACCCGCTGCTCGGTGGCCTGCGCTCGAGCGCCCAGATGATCTCGTACGAGGTCGCGATGGGCCTGTCGATCGTCTCGGTGTTCCTGGTGTCGGGCACGATGTCCACCTCGCAGATCGTCGAGGGGCAGGCCGGCAACGGCACCGTCGACATCGGCGGCTGGCAGGCGGACCTGCCGGCCTGGTACGGCATCCTGCTGCTGCCGAGCTTCCTGATCTACTTCACCTCCGCGGTCGGCGAGACCAACCGGGCGCCGTTCGACCTTCCCGAGGCCGAGTCGGAGCTGGTCGGTGGCTTCCACACCGAGTACTCCTCGCTGAAGTTCGCGCTGTTCTTCCTCGCCGAGTACGTCAACATGGTCACCGTCTCCGGCCTGTGCGCGACGCTGTTCCTCGGCGGCTGGCGGGCCCCGTGGCCGATCTCGCTGTGGGACGGCGCCAACCAGGGCTGGTGGCCGGTCCTCTGGTTCACCATCAAGGTCCTGCTGCTGCTGTTCATCTTCGTGTGGCTGCGCGGCACGCTGCCCCGGCTGCGGTACGACCAGTTCATGCGGTTCGGCTGGAAGGTCCTGATCCCGGCCAACCTGCTGTGGATCCTGTCCCTGGCCGGCATCCTGCTGACGATCGACAGCGACAACCTCAGCTCCGCCGGCAAGTTCGGTGTCTCCGTCGCCATCATCGTCGTCGCCCTGGCGATCGGCTTCACCGCGGTCGCCCTGTCGCGCCGCAACGTCACGGTCGTCGAGATGCCGAAGGCACATCCGGGCGGCCGGGTCGGTGGCGACAAGGGCTTCCCGTTGCCGCCGCTGAACCTTGAGGTCCCGCCCAGCCCGCGGGCCAAGCGCGTGATCGTCGAGCGGGAGCCCGTCTCGACCGGCAAGGAGAACGCATGAGCGGCCAGCGGAGCGGCTCGGGCCGCTCATCGGCATTGCAGATTGGCTCAGGCCGACGGCGGAGCGAAGCGGAGGTGGCGGCATGAGCATCGGTGGAACGCTCAAGGGGTTCGGGGTCACCTTCTCGCACATGTTCAAGAAGGTGGTCACCGAGGAGTACCCGGAGCAGCGCAAGCCTCCGGCCCCGCGGTACCACGGACGGCACATCCTCAACCGGTGGCCGGACGGCCTGGAGAAGTGCATCGGCTGTGAGCTGTGCGCGTGGGCGTGCCCCGCGGACGCGATCTTCGTCGAGGGCGCCGACAACACCGAGGAGGAGCGCTTCTCGCCCGGTGAGCGGTATGCCCAGACGTACCAGATCAACTACGCCCGTTGCATCTTCTGCGGTCTGTGCATCGAGGCCTGCCCGACCCGTTCGCTGACCATGAGCAACGAGTACGAGCTGGCCCGCGACAACCGGCGCGACCTCATCTTCACCAAGGAGATGCTGCTCGCGCCGCTGCTGCCCGGCATGGAGCGCCCGCCGCACGACATGCGTCTCGGCGAGACGGAGAAGGACTACTACGTCGGCGCGCTCGACAACCCCGGCACGTCCGCGGGCGCCGAGCACTACGAGGGGGGTCAGGCATGAACCTGTCCCTGGAACTGCTGGCCGCCGCCGGTGACGTGAAGGGAGGCGAGGCCGCCACCTTCTGGATCCTCGCCCCGATCGCGGTGATCGGCGCCATCGGCATGGTTTGGGCGCGCAACGCGGTGCACTCCGCACTGTTCCTGGTGGTCACGATGCTGTGCCTGGGCGTGTTCTACGTCCTGCAGGCCGGCCCGTTCATCGGCATGGTGCAGATCATCGTCTACACCGGCGCCATCATGATGCTGTTCCTGTTCGTACTGATGCTCGTCGGCCGCGACTCGTCCGACTCGCTGATCGAGACGTTGCGCGGCCAGCGGATGGTGGCCATCCTGCTGGGCGTCGGGCTGTCGCTGCTGCTGGGCATCGCTCTGTACCGCGCGCTCGGCGGCGTGGACCCGAAGGGCCTGAGCGAGGCGAACGCCGCGGGCAATGTGACCGGCCTGGCGAGGCTGATCTTCACCAAGTACGTGTACGTGTTCGAGGTGACCTCGGCGCTGCTGATCACGGCAGCGGTCGGTGCGATGATCCTGGCGCACATCGAGAAGCGCAAGGAAGACAAGATCAGCCAGCCGGAGCGGATGCTCGCCCGGTTCCAGCCGGGCAACTACCCTGCGCCGAAGCCGGGCCCGGGCGTGTTCTCCACCTCCGACTCGGTGGCGACGCCCGCGCGGCTGCCCGACGGCACGCCGGCGGACCGCAGCATCTCCAAGATCCTCCCGACCCGGGAGTTGACGTCGGCAGACGTCGCACCGAAGGGGACCGAGAAGTGACACCGACGTACTACATCGTCCTGGCGTCGATCCTGTTCACGATCGGCGCGGTGGGTGTGCTCATCCGGCGCAACGCGATCGTGCTGTTCATGTGCATCGAGCTCATGCTCAACGCCGCGAACCTGGCGCTGGTCACGTTCAGCCGGATCAACGGCACGCTCGACGGCCAGATCATGGCGTTCTTCGTCATGGTCGTCGCGGCGGCCGAGGTCGTCGTCGGCCTGGCGATCATCATGTCGATCTTCCGGACTCGACGCTCGGCAAGCGTCGACGACGCGAACCTGCTGAAGTACTAGGGAGCGGGTTGTGGAACCAATCGCCTACACGGCGGCGAACGGGTGGCTGGGCACGTTCTGGCTGCTGCCCGCGATCCCGCTGGCCAGCGCGGCAGTGCTGCTGCTGCTCGGCAAGCGCGCCGACCGCTGGGGACACTGGCTCGGCGTGCTCAGCGTCGCCACGTCCTTCGTGCTGGGGCTGACCTACTTCTTCACGCTCCGCGGCCTTGAGAACCGCAGCGGCGTCGAGCTGAAGCTGTGGGACTACATCGGCGTCGGGGACTTCAAGGTCGACCTGGGTCTGCTGTTCGACCCGCTGTCGGCGATGTTCGTCCTGCTGATCACGGGTGTCGGCTCACTGATCCACCTCTACGCGGTGGGTTACATGGACCACGACCCGGGTCGCCGGAAGTTCTTCGGCTACTTCAACCTCTTCGTCGCGGCGATGCTGTTGCTGGTCCTCGGCAACAACTACGTGATGCTGTACTTCGGCTGGGAGGGCGTCGGTCTCGCGTCCTACCTGCTGATCTCCTTCTGGTACGTGCGCCCGAGCGCGGCGACCGCCGGTAAGAAGGCGTTCCTGATGAACCGCGTCGGTGACGCCGGTTTCGCGATCGCCATCTTCATGATGTTCGCCTACCTCGGCACGGTCGACTACGCCGAGGTCTTCAACGGCGTGCACAAGCTCAGCAGCGGCGTGGTCCTGGTCATGGCGCTCCTGCTGCTGCTCGGCGCGGCCGGCAAGTCCGGCCAGTTCCCGCTGCAAGCCTGGCTCCCGGACGCGATGGAGGGCCCGACCCCGGTGTCGGCGCTCATCCACGCCGCCACGATGGTCACCGCCGGTGTGTACCTGATCGCCCGGTCGCACCCGATCTTCGACGCCAACTCCACGGCGCAGACGGTCGTGGTCGCGGTCGGCGCGCTGACGCTGCTGATGGGCTGCATCATCGGCGCGGCAAAGGACGACATCAAGCGGGTCCTGGCCTGGTCGACGGTCAGCCAGATCGGCTACATGTTCCTGGGTGTCGGCCTCGGCGGCGCCGCCTACGCGCTCGCCCTGATCCACCTGCTGGCGCACGGCTTCTTCAAGGCCGGCATGTTCCTCGGGGCCGGCTCCGTCATGCACGGCATGCACGACCAGGTGGACATCCGCCGCTTCGGCGGGCTGTGGAAGTACATGAAGATCACCTGGTTCACGTTCATGCTCGGCTGGCTGGCCATCATCGGCTTCCCCGGGCTGTCCGGCTTCTTCTCCAAGGAGCCGATCATCGTCGCGGCGTTCGAGCGCGAGGGCTGGACCGCCTGGCTGTTCGGCGGCGCGGCCCTGCTCGGTGCCGGGCTGACCGCCTTCTACATGACCCGGCTGTTCTGGCTGACGTTCCACGGCCCGGAGCGCTGGACCGACGACATCCGGCACCCGCACGAGTCGCCGAAGATCATGACGATCCCGCTGATCCTGCTGGCGATCGGCTCGGTCGCGGCCGGTTATCTGCTGTCGACCTCGGTGCCCGAGTGGCTGACCCCGGTCTACGGCAGCGAGCACGCCGAGCACGAGCCGGTCATGAGCCACCTGCTCATCACCATCCTGTCGATCGTGATGACGTTCGCCGGCGCCGGCCTGGCCATCGCGCTGTTCAACAAGGGCACCGCCCTGCAGGAGGAGCCGGCGGGCCCGCTGGTCACCGCCGCTCGAAAGAACCTCTACACCGACTCGTTCAACGAGGCGGTCTTCGAGGCGCCCGGCCGTTACCTGACCCGCGCCCTGGTGTACATCGATAACCGCGGCATCGACGGCCTGGTCAACGGCCTCGCCGCGGGGATCGGTGGCGGCTCCGGCCGGCTCCGCCGGGCACAGACCGGTTTCGTGCGCTCCTATGCCCTGTCCATCCTTGGAGGCGCGGTGCTCGTGGTGGCCGCCATGCTGGCGGTGACGTTCGGATGAGCTCCTTTCCGTATCTGACCGTGCTCACGGTCGCGCCGCTCGTCGGCGCCGCCGGGGTCGCGTTCCTGCCGAAGGACAAACCGGAGCTGGCCAAGCGTGCCGCCTTCGGCTGGTCGCTGCTGATCCTGGCGCTGACCGTCGGGCTGTGGGTGCAGTTCAAGCCCACCGGCGAGCGGTTCCAGTTCCGCGAGTCCTACACCTGGATCCCGCAGTGGGGCGCCAAGTTCACCTTCGCGGTCGACGGCATCGCCCTGGTCATGATCGCGTTGATCGCGCTGCTGGTGCCGCTGGTCGTGCTCGCGTCCTGGCACGACGCCGACAAGAGCAAGCGGTCGGTGCCGGCGTACTTCGCGCTGCTGCTGGCCCTCGAGTCCACGATGATCGGCGTCTTCGCCGCGCAGGACGTGTTCCTGTTCTACGTGTTCTTCGAGGTCATGCTCGTGCCGATGTACTTCCTCATCGGCTCGTACGGCGGGCACCAGAAGCAGTACGCGGCGGTCAAGTTCTTCCTGTACTCCCTCGTCGGCGGGCTCTTCATGCTCGCCGCGGTGGTCGGGCTGTGGGTCCTCGGCGGGCACACCTTCGACTGGCCGACGCTGCTGTCCGCGGACTTCAGCGTCAACGCCGAGCGCTGGCTGTTCCTCGGCTTCTTCCTCGCGTTCGCGATCAAGGCGCCGTTCTTCCCGTTCCACACCTGGCTGCCCGACGCCGGTGGCGCGGCCCAGGCCGGCTCGGCGGCGCTGCTCGTCGGCGTCATGGACAAGGTCGGCACGTTCGGCATCCTGCGGTACTGCCTGCCGTTGTTCCCGGACGCGTCGAAGCACTTCGCTTGGCTCGGGCTCACCCTCGCGGTCGTCGGCATCGTGTACGGCGCGCTGGTGGCGATCGGCCAGCAGGACCTCAAGCGGCTGGTCTCGTACACGTCGATCGCGCACTTCGGCTTCATCGGCATCGGCATCTTCGCCTTCACCACGCAGGCGGGCACCGGCGCCGTGCTGTACATGGTCAACCACGGCCTCGCGACCGGCCTGCTCTTCCTGGTCGTCGGCATGCTGGTGAGCCGCCGCGGCAGCGCCCTGGTGAGCGACTTCGGCGGCGCCGGCAAGCTCGTGCCGGTCCTCGCCGGGGTGTTCCTCATCGCCGGTCTGGCCTCGCTCGCACTGCCGGGCACGTCGCCGTTCGTCTCCGAGTTCCTGGTGCTGATCGGCACGTTCACGGTGAACAAGACGGTGGCCGTCATCGCCACCGCCGGCATCATCCTGGCCGCCGGGTACGTGCTCTGGATGATCCAGCGCACCACGCAGGGCACTGTGAACCCGAAGCTGCTCGAGATCAAGGCGATGAGCCGGGACCTGTCGCTGCGTGAGGCCGTCGTCGTCACGCCTCTGATCGCGCTGATCCTGGTGCTCGGCTTCTACCCGAAGCCGGTCATCGACGTGATCAACCCGGCGGTCAAGGCGACGCTGTCGGACATGCACGTCACCGACCCGAAAGCCACCGCAGGCACCGTGGAGGCCGGCAAGTGAACGACAAACTCCAACTGCCGAACCTGGATTACGCGGCGCTCTCGCCGATGCTGATCCTGTTCGGTGTCGCGTGCATCGGGGTGCTCGTCGAGGGCTTCGTGCCGCGGCGGCTCCGGCACACCGTGCAGCTGTCCCTGTCACTGCTCGGCCTCGTCGCCGCGCTGGTGATGGTGATCCGCCAGGGCAGCAAGGACGTGATCACGGCGCAGACCGCGGTCGCCATCGACGGGCCCGGCCTGTTCCTGTCGGCCACGATCATCGTGCTGGGCATCGTGTCGCTGCTGCTGATCGGTGAGCGGACGCTGGAGACCGGCGGCGCGTTCGTCGCGCAGGCCGCCGTGACCGCCAACACCGACGCCGACCGCGACCAGGCCGCGCGCACGACCGGGGCGACCGAGGTCTTCCCGCTCACCATGTTCGCGCTCGCCGGCATGCTGCTGTTCTGCACCGCGAACGACCTGCTGGTCATGTTCGTGGCGCTCGAGGTCTTCTCGCTGCCGCTGTACCTGCTGTGCGCGCTCGCCCGCCGCCGCCGGCTGCTGTCGCAGGAAGCCGCGCTCAAGTACTTCCTGCTCGGCTCGTTCGCCTCGGCGTTCTTCCTGTTCGGCGTCGCGCTCGTCTACGGGTACGCCGGCCAGGTCGACTTCAAGGCGATCGACGCCGCGATCCAGAACTCGCCCAACGACGACCTGCTGCTCTACGTCGGCCTGGCGATGCTCGCGATCGGCCTGCTGTTCAAGGCCGCCGCGGTGCCGTTCCACGTGTGGACCCCGGACGTCTACCAGGGCGCTCCGACGCCGGTGACGGCGCTCATGGCGGCCTGCACCAAGGTCGCCGCCTTTGGTGGCCTGCTGCGGCTGGTGTACGTGGGCTTCTCCCGCACCGAGTGGGAGCTGCAGCAGGTGCTCGGCACGGTGGCGGTCATCACCATGCTCGTCGGCGCGATCCTGGCCGTGACGCAGACCGACATCAAGCGGCTGCTCGCGTACTCCTCGATCGCCAACGCCGGCTACCTGCTGGTCGGCGTGCTGGCGATCTCGGAGCGGGGCCTGTCGAGCTCGATGTTCTACCTCGTCGCCTACGGCTTCACGGTCCTCGCCGCGTTCGCCGTGGTGACCCTGGTCCGCGACGCGGACGGCGAGGCGACCCACCTGTCCCGCTGGGCCGGGCTGGGGCGGCGCTCGCCGCTGTACGCGACCCTGTTCACGTTCATCCTGCTCGCCTTCGCCGGTCTGCCGCTGACCAGCGGTTTCACCGCCAAGTTCGGCGTCTTCGCGGCCGCGATCGACGCCGACCAGACCTGGCTGGTGATCGCCGGCGTGGTGAGCAGCGCCATTCTGGCCTTCCCCTATCTGCGGGTGGTCGTCATGATGTGGCTGTCGGAGCCGGGCGAGACCACCCCTGCGGTGTCGATCCCGGGCGCGATGACGGCAGCGGCGCTGGTCATCGGGACCGTCGCGACCCTCGTGCTGGGTGTCGCCCCGAGCGTCTTGATCGACGCGACCGAGCACGCGGGGATATTCGTAGGCAAATAGAGGCTGCGCGCTGCGACGTCCCCCGTGGTCAGCCACGTGGGGACGTCGCTGTATGAGGGCGCCGCAAGCTGATCGGACCGGCTATGGCATCGTTGGAGCTGTGGTGAGTACGGGAACCGTGCAATCGGGTGCGTCTGTCGGCCTGACTTTCGCCGATCCGGCGTTGGAAAGCAGCGTCATGGCGATCCTCCGGGACGTCGAGACGGTGCTGATCGACTCCGTCGACAGCGCCAACCCGCTGGTGACCGAGGCGGCCCGCCACCTGGTCAATGCGGGCGGCAAGCGGTTCCGGCCGCTGCTCGTGGCGCTCGCCGCGCACTTCGGCGATCCGAGCTCGCGTGAGGTCGTCATGGCGGGCGCGGTGGTCGAGCTGACCCACCTCGCCACGCTGTATCACGACGACGTCATGGACGAGGCCGACGTGCGCCGTGGCGCGCCCAGCGCCAACTCGCGCTGGGGCAATGCCCTGGCCATCCTCATCGGCGACTACCTGTTCGCCCGCGCCGCCGCCGTCGCCACCGAGCTCGGCCTCGAGGCCGTGAAGATCCAGTCGAGCACGTTCTCCCGCCTGGTCCACGGCCAGGTCGCCGAGACCGCCGGCCCGCTGCAGGGCGAGGACGCGATCTCGCACTACCTGCGGGTCATCTCACAGAAGACCGGCTCGCTGATCTCCACCAGCGCCCGTTTCGGCGGCATGTTCGGCGGCTGCAGCGACGAGCAGATCGAGGCCCTGGCCACGTTCGCCGAGACGTTCGGCATCGCGTTCCAGCTCTCCGACGACCTGATCGACATCGCCAGCGAGAGCACCCAGTCGGGCAAGACCCCCGGCACCGACCTCCGCGAGGGCGTGCCGACCCTGCCGGTCCTCTACGCGCTCGCCTCCGGCGATGACGACGCCGCCTCGATCCGCCTCCGCGAGATCCTCGCGGCGGGCCCGGTCACCGACGACGCCCTGCATGCCGAGGCTCTCACGCTGCTGCGCGAGTCCGCGGCGCTGAAGCAGGCCCGCGAGACCGTCCGCAGCTACGCCGACCGCGCCCGGGCGTCCCTGGCCCCTCTGCCGCAGGTGCCGGCGCGGGTCGCCCTGGAGTCGCTGTGCGACTTCATCGCGGACCGCACGAACTGAGCCGCTCCGCGGTCGCCGGTTGAAGCTGCTCCGCGGTCGTCGGCCGGCGCTGTCACGACGGTGCCGGGAAGTGCAGCGCCCGGTCTCTGCGGCCGCGCCGGCTGGTGCTGTCCCGCGGTCGTCGGCTGGCGCTGTCACGACGGTGCCGGGAAGTGCAGCGCCTGGTCTCCGCGGCCGCCGGCTGGCGCTGTCCCGCGGCACCTGACTGGTCCTGTCCGCGGCCGTCGGCTGGCGCCGTCCGCGTCGGCCGGCTGACGCCTTCTGAGGCCGGTAGGCTGTCGCTGCTCAGGTTCCCCGGGTCGGCGCCTTCCTAGGCTTCCTGGGTCCAGGCGCGACGCTGCTTCGAGGGCATGCCAGCACCGTGCCGCCAACGGTGGCCTGCTGGCGGGCCACCCTGCTGCCGTGGCTGGTCCTCCCACGTCCGCAGGCGCACCTCAGCGGGGCGCTGTCGGCCGAGTGCCCAACACGGTCCCGCAAGCCCCCCAAACCGCCTCACGTACGCCACGGCGGTCGCACGGGCACCGCCACTGGATCGCACACGGACTCGCAAAGCTGGTGGCGACATTGCTCAAAGCCATGTTGCGCCCATACCTCCCCCAGCAACAACTCGCAACGGCGTGATGACAGCCAGGAACGGACGTGCAGCACGCGCCTCATGGCTACTCAAGCAGATGCCCTTTACTTACACAGACTAAGTAGCCACCGACTGAGCATTACTCAAGTAACTCGGCGTGTCATAGGCGTCACTGCACACGACCGATGTCCGGAATGGGCCATTCATCGCCATGTGTAGAGCGCTCCGATCCCCTCACCTCGCGTCATAAATGATCAAAGTGTTCCCTGGACCATCTCCAGTTTCATATGGTGTGAATCCAGTTACTGCTGCGGCTGGGGAGGGCGGCGGTGCGGGATCCACAGGCCGAACCCTCGGACCTCATCCGGAGCGTGTCGAGGGCACTACGAGTCTTGGAGGCCGTGGGTCAATCACCACGCGGCCTCACCGTGAAGCAGATCGCCCGGCGATGTGACTTCACGGTCGCTACTACGTACCACCTCGTGCGCACCCTTGCGTACGAGGGCTACGTGATCCGCCGGGAGAACGGCACCTACGTCGTCGGCCTGGAGATCGCCGATCGGTACCGGGAGCTGGTCCTCGCGTTCCGGGGGCCGAGCGCGGTCACCGACCGGCTGCGCCGCGCCGCGGCGGAGACGGGCTACAGCCACTACCTGGGGCGGTTCATCGGCGGCAGGATCGCCGTCACCGCCGCGGCGGAGGGGCCACGCACCCCGCCGCTGGACGAGCTCGTGCCGGGCTACGACGACGCCGCGCACGCGACCGCCCTCGGCAAGGCGCTGCTGGCCACCATGAGCGCGGATCAGCGGTGGCGGTTCCTCAAGGAGTACGGGATGCGCGCGTACACCTCGGCAACCCTGACATCGCCGGAAGCCCTCGACTCGGACCTGGCGGCCGGCGAACGCCGCGGCATGCAGATCGAGATCGGGCAGTTCCGCCAGGGCCTCGCATGTGCCGCTGTCATGGTGGTCAACGACCGGGACCCGGACCGCCGGGTCGTCCTGGCGTGCGCGCTGCCGCCGGCGGAGCTGATGTCCTCGGCCAAGGTGGTCCGGACCCGGCTGCTCGCCACCGCCCACCACTTGGCGACGGTCCTGGCGGAGTAGCCGCTCGGCGATCCCGCGGGACCGTTGGTCTCGCGCAGACGCCGATGTCGTGCTCATCCAGCCGCTACGTCACCGCGACGCCCGGCTCGGCACCCGAAGGATGTCGGGTCAATGACATGTGACGCCGCCTTGAACCGCTGTGCGTATTAGTGCGTAGAAGCCAGTGGAAGGGATGCGGATAGTGCCAAAACGTGAGTACAGACGATGCTGACCTGCTGCTGAAGGCGCTCCATACGGAGCACGGAGATGCGCTGTTCGCCCATGCGCTGCGACTGACCGGCGGAGACCGCCAACGGGCCGAGGACCTCGTGCAGGAGACCCTGCTGCGAGCCTGGCAACACCCGGAGGCGCTCGACCCGGCGCGCGGCTCGGTGCGGGCCTGGCTCTTCACCACCGCTCGGAACCTGGCGATCGACGCGTGGCGGCGCCGCTCCGCGCGGGTGGGCGAGGTGTTCACCGACCAACTGCCGGAGTCCCCGGTCACGGCCGACGAGACCGAGCGCGCGGTGGAGTCGTGGATCCTGGCGGAGGCGCTGGCCCGGCTTTCCCGGCCGCACCGCGAGGTCCTGGTGGAGTGCTTCTACCAGGGACGCTCGGTCGCCGAGGCGGCCGAACGGCTGGGCGTGCCCCCGGGCACCGTCAAGTCGCGGACCTACTACGCACTGCGTTCGCTGAAGGTCGTTCTGGAGGAGTTGGGGGTGGGCAATGAGGTGTGAGCACCTCCATGACTCAGCTGTCTACGTCTTGGACGCGCTGTCGCCGCCGGAACGTGAGGCATATGAGCGGCACCTCGCGGACTGCGAGCAGTGCCGGGCGGAGGTGGCGGAGTTCGGCGACCTGCCGACGCTGCTCGGCAAACTGGACTCGGACGTCGCGCAGGCCGTGACGTCGCCGTCCTGGGCCGGGCCGTCAGCGGTGCCTACCACCGCGTCCTGGGCCGGACCTTCCATGGCTGCCGCTTCCGAGTCAGCCGCCTCCGGAGCTGCCGATCCGTTGCTTCCCAGAGTGCTCGACCGGGCGCAGCGCGGCCGGCGCACCGAACGGCGGCGTCGTCGCTGGCAGAGTGCCGGGACCGCGCTGGTGGCCGCCTGCCTGGGCGTGCTCGCCGTCATCGGGGTGCGGGCCGCCGGGATCGGACAGCCCGATTTCGTCGCCATGCAGGAGGTTGCGGCCGCGGTACCGGTCACCGCCAGCCTGGCCCTGGAGGGCGAGCCCGGCGGCACCCTCGTGCGGATGCGGTGCGCGTACAAGCTGGCCGCCGCCGACGGGTACGGCAAGTGGACGTACAAGCTCTACGTGGTGCCGAAGAGCGGCGAGCCCGAGGAGCTCGACGCGTGGACCGCCGGCGCCGGCGACGAGTATCAGCTCAAGGTCCACAGCCGCGTCCAGCGCGGCGACATCCACAAGATCGAGATCCGCAAGGGCGACGGCACGCCGTTGCTCGTCCTCAACGCCTGAGATCCCGTCGTCGTACTCACACCGGCTGGGCGGTCGCTGTCTCCTCGACGGCGGCCGCCTTCTCCGCTCTGCGGTGCCGGCTGTGCCGGATCGCGTCCCAGGTGAAGATCGCCAGCGCACACCAGACGACGACGAACCCCGCCAGCCGCGCCGGCGGCATCGGCTCATGGAACGCCAGCACGCCCAGCAGCAGCTGCAACGTCGGCGTCAGGTACTGCAGGATCCCGAGCCCGGACAGCGGCACCCGGTTCGCCGCCTCCGCGAACAGCAGCAACGGCACCGCCGTCAGCAGCCCGCTGCCCGCCAGCATCACGGTGTGCCAGCCTGACACCGTGCCGAAGGTGCCCTCGCCCCGCTGCATCAGCCACGCGAGGTACCCGAGCGCCGGCAGCGTCAGCACCGCCGACTCCAGGAACAACCCCTCGCCGGCCGGCAGCCCCAGCCGCTTCTTGATCAGGCTGTACGTGCCGAACGACCCGGCGAGCGTCAACGCGATCCACGGCAGCCGCCCGTAGTCGACGCTCAGGACCACGACGGCGATCGTGCCGATCCCGAGCGCGACCCACTGCAGGCGGCGCAGCCGTTCCCGCAGGACCAGCACGCCCAGCAGGATCACGAACAGCGGGTTGATGAAGTACCCCAGCGACGCCTCGACCACCCGGTCGGTGTCGACGGCGAAGATGTAGACACCCCAGTTGACCGCGATGAAGACCGCCGCCACGCAGATCCCGGCCAGCCGTTTCGGGTCCTTGAACAGCGCTCCGAGTGTCTGCCATCGCGCCAGTACCGTCAGCAGCACCGCCACCGAGACCAGCGACCACACGATCCGGTGCGCGAGCACCTCCACCGCCCCTGCCGGCCGCAGCGCGCGGAAGTACAGCGGGAACACACCCCACATGATGTTGGCGGACAATGCGGACAAATATCCACGGCGCAGTGGTTCCACGCCCCCAACCGTAAGGGGCGGTCGGCCAACCGCCCCTCACCGGGTCGTTGAGATCCGCCTGGTGGTTACCGGTAGTACTGCTGGCGGTACTGCGGCGGAGGCTCCCGGCGACGGTCGCGGTTCTTGTCGCCGCCGTCGGGGATGACGAGGTTGATGACCCAGCTGACCACACCGATGAACAGCGCCCCGAGCACCGCCGTCGGCCAGAACTCGTCGACGTGGAACGCCAGGTCCAGCTTCTCGGCGATCCAGCTCGTGAGCAGGAGCAACAACCCGTTGACCAGCAGCGACACGAGCCCCAACGTCAACAGGTACGCCCAGCACCCGATGGTCTTGATGATCGGCCGCAACACCGCATTCACGATCCCGAAGATCGCGGCGACGACAACCACCGTGAGCACCTTGCGCCCGGTCGTCCCCTCAACAGTGATGCCACTGATCACCAGCGTGGCCAGCCAAACCGTGAACGCACTCACGGCGAGCCGGATGAGGATTCCCATGGCGGTGATCGTGCCACGCCCGTCCAACCCCGCATACCCTGAGACCACCCCGACCTCGCCTTGTGTCCGCCGCTCGCACCCGGGCGGGGCGCTTCCGCACGGGCTCGAGGCGGATCGTGACGGCGCCGCACGCCCCGGCGCGGCCGCCGAGATGCGCCGAGAGGGCCGGGCAGGTGGGGAGACGGCCCGGGGCGCCATGCGGATTCAGGTGGGCCGATCGACCGGTCGCGAGGACGGGTGCCGCAGGTGGTCGTTGCATCACTCTCCGTGCACGCTGGTAGGCGTGCACGCGGTCTGGACCGCGGGTACTACCCGGTGGATCCCTGTTCGCCGGCGCACAGCGATCCACCGGGTAGTACCGCCCGGTCGCGCACATGCCGCAGCCGACGCGCGTCGGCTCCGCAGCACTCATCACGGTGCGTGAGGGGAACGCCGGCAGGCGACAGGTCTGGCCTTGCCGCCGACGGTGACGCCCGAACTCCGCGAACAAAAGCCACGGGGTGGTGCCGCGACTCCTCGGCAGCCGAGCGGCGGTCAGGTGCCGGTGAGCAGGCTCACATGCCGGTCGACCAGTCCGGGACGCACCGGCAAGGGTGTCGGTGGATTGACGTGGTCGCCCAGCTGCGCTTCGAACAAGCGGGTGGCTTCCGGGCGGGGGGATCGAGCGGTGGTCGGCAGGTAACGCCGTTCGTGGTGTTCGTCGAGCGACACGCACGTGAGTGGCGGCGCTGAATGAATTCCGCTCGTTCGGATGCGCTCGTTCGGATGCGCTTCGAAGGCGTCGGGATGTGCTTCGAGGCCGGCACCATTGCCGCCGACGTCCAGCCAGAACAGGCCCAGGCCGCGGACCTCGCCGACCGGCAACGCGTACACAGCAGGTGGGCGGGCTTGACGTATGTGGACGGGCTTCGAGGTAGCGGGGTCGAGGGGAGCGGTCGGGCACTTTCCTAATGATCATGAAGCGACACGCGCGTGATGGACAGGTCGCGGAGTGCGATGCGAGCCCGAGTGCGGAGCGAGTGCGGGTCAGCGGGCGGGGCCGCCGGTGAGTTGGAGCTCGACCGGGGTGGGGGACAGGTGGGCCCAGCGGACGGTGCGGCGGCTGACCACGATGCCGAGCATCTCCGGGGCGATCCTGGTCAGCCACGATGCCGACTCCGTCAGGCCGAGCGCGTCCGTGGCGATCGCCGCCTCGGCCGGCGTCAAGGGCTGCAGCAGGACCAGGTCGGCGCGGGTCAGCTGGTCGGTGTCGGCGGCGGTGAGGTCGTCGCGAACAACGAGGGTGGCGCGCCACGCGGACTCAGGGGACGGCGGGGAGGCGTGGCCACCGCCGTCGGCCGGGCCCGTGTCGATGACCAGCAGCTGCGGCGCGGCGGCCGTCGGCGGGGGCAGGTCGGCGGGCTGGCCGGCCGGCAGCAGGCTGATCGGCTCTCCGCGAAGACCGCGCAGCAACGGGGACCACGCGTCGGGCCGGGTCGAATGGACGGTGACGTGGGCGCCGACGGCCAGCGCGCGCAGCGTGAGCAGCGCCGCGCAGCCCAGGCCACCGATCAGGACGGCTCGGGTCGGCTCAGCGCGGAACGGGCGGACCACCACCGGGGTGCCGTGCCGGTTGACGCCGAGCATCAGGCCATCGCCACCCGTGGAAGGGGTCAGCGCGGCAAGAGCGGCGGCGCTGACCCGCGCGGCGGCGCTGCCGTCCAGGGTGAGGTCGTCGCGCCCGGTGAGCAGGCCGGCGAGCGCCGCGGCGCCGGGTGGGGCGCCGCCGCCGAGCGGCAGCGTGGCAGCGAGGGCATCGAGGGGGTCGAGGGCGTCGAGCGGCGAGCCGCCGAGGCGGACCGTCTCGGCGCTGAGGGACACGGTGAGCCGGTGCAGCGCCGCGGCGGCCTGATCGAGTGCGGCCGGGGTCGGCGCGGCGAGGCGGATGGTCACCTCGGCGCGGCAGGCGTCCTCGCCACCGGGGTCCGTCGGGGCGACCGTCAGCGCGACGGTCACGGCGGAGCACGGCAGCGTCAGCAGCCGGTCGGCGAGCGGACCGTCCCTCGGCCACCGGCGCAACCGGAACACCGCCTGCACCGAGCCGCCCACCTCCAGGCCGCGGCGCGTCGACCGGACCGGCCGCTCGGGGTGGTGCCCGGCCGCCTCGTCCAGCGCGGCGAGCGCCGACGGTGGCGACAGCGGACGCGCCGGCAGACCGGCCCTGTCCAGCTGGCGGCAGGCGCGGCGGACCGCGGCGACAAGGCTGCGCTCCAGGTCCTCGTGCTGGAAGCCGCCCGCCCGGCGGATCCGCACGCTCAGCAGGGCTTGCCGGCGCGCGGGGAGCCGGCCGTCGGTGAGCTGCCGGTAGGACACCGCCGACGGCGTCGCACCGGCGCCCGGGTCGGCGGCCGCGGTCGCGCCGACCAGCAGCTGGATCCGCGCCTGCGGCAGGTCCGCGGCGGGTGCGGGCAGCAGCGTGCTCAGCGGCGGGACCGGTGGCGGGGCGTCGCCGAGCAGGTCGGTCAGGTCACCGACCCGGATCACCGCGGCGAGCCCGTCGGCGTCCTCCACCACGCCGACGTCGACGCCGTCGATGTCGACCGATGTCATGACGGCACCCGGCCGGACCACCTCCAGCAGCATCGCGCCGGTCGGCGGCCGGGAAGGCCGTCGCAGCCGGACCGGCATCGCGAGCGGCGCCGCGAGCGGCGCGGCGACCAGTGCCCATCCCGGATGCACCGCCCACGCCAGGACCAACAATGCCAGCGCGACCTGCGCCAGCACCAAACGCATCGCCATATTGCCCCCCGCCTATGCGATCTGGGGAATATCGTAGGCCGCTGGTACGACAGTTTTGGAGGGTGCATGGCGTCGCGGCAGGACCAGCTGCATTCGTACCAGTTCATGGTCCAGCGGGTCGTCGCCGCGTTGGTCATGCGCGAGACCGACCCGCCGAGATCGCCATTTCGGCGGGTTGCGGGCGCAACGCTGGTCGGCGTGCTGCTCGCGGCGCTCGGCGTCGGGGGCGCCGCGGCATATGCGCTGATCGTCCCTGGGACTTCTGGCAAATGGCGCAATGAAAGCGCCATGATCGTCGAAAAAGAGACCGGCGCGCTATTCGTGTACCGCGAAGAACGCCTCCATCCGGTCCTCAATCAGGCATCCGCCCTGCTCATCCTCAACCGGCCCGGCGTGCAGACGATCTCCGCCAGCAGGAAGGCCCTCGCCGGGGCCCCACGGGGCGCGACATTGGGCATTCCGGGCGCGCCCGCGAGCCTGCCGGCCGCGAAAAGCCTCCACCGCGCCCCGTGGGTGGTCTGCTCGAGCAACGCGGAGTCGACGCTGGTCATCGGTGGCGCGACCACCGGAGACGGCACCCCGCTCGGCGACCGGGGCCTGCTCGTCACCAGCCCCGCCAACGCCATATACCTGCTGTTTCACGGCCGCAAGCACCTCATCCGCCAGCCCGGCGCGGTGCTCCCGGCGCTCGTCTGGTCCGGCCGGCCGCAGACAGCCGTCGCGCAGGCGCTGCTGCACGCAGTCCCTTCCGGCGAAGACCTGGTCACCCCGCCCGTCTCCGACCGCGGCCGCAAGTTCGCCGGCAGGACCGTGGGCCAGCTCTTCGGCGTGCGCAGCGGGGACCGGGTCGACGCGTTCGTGCTGACCAGCAACGGTCTCGCGGCCGTCACGGCGCTGCAGGCGGCCCTGCTGCTCGCCGCGCCGGAGACCGCCGCCGTCCAGGGCCGTGCGGAGCTACTGCCGCTCACCCCCGGCGAGCTCGCCGCGCTGGTCCAGGACCGCCAGGTCCGCCCGTTCGCGGCCGGTGCGGGCCTGCCCGCCGCCGTCCCGGAGCTTCTCGACGCTGTTTCCGGCATCGCGTGTACGACCAGCGAAAGCACCTTCACGACCGGCAACACGCTGCCCGAGGCGCCCGGTGCACTGCGCACGTCCTCGTCCTCGCTGGCGGGCACCGTCCTGGCCGACAAGATCGTGGTGGCACCGGGTGGCGGGGCGCTGGTCCGTACCGACACCGGAAATCTCACACTCGTGACAGACCTCGGACGTCGTCATGCCCTCCCGGTCGCCGGGGTGCTGTCCGGCCTCGGCTACCAGGGCGTGGAGCCGGTCACGGTGCCGGGCGAGTTCGTCGGCCTCCTGCCGGTCGGGCCCGCGCTGGACCCGGGGCTGGCGCTCAGTAGTTGGTGAGGATCAGGTCCGAGCTGGCCCGCGCGTCGGAGCGCAGGTTGATGTCGCGGCGGGTCGCCATCGTCGTCGCCGTGAAGTCCGCGTAGATGCGGCGGGTCGCCTCGGTGTCGCTGTTGGTCATCGTGATCAGCACCCCGCGGCCGGTGGCGTCCCGCATCGCGGCGGCGAGCCGCTCATGATCGGCGTCGCGGAACTGCCCGGCCGTGTAGCGCTTGAAGTCGGCGAACCCGCCCTCCGGCAGGTACGGCGGGTCGAGAAACACCCAGTCACCGGCCGCCGCCTCACGCAGCGGCTCCTCGAAGTCGCAGCGCCGGATCTCCACCCCGGCGAGCGCCGCCGAGGCCGCGAGCAGCGTCTCCCGGCGATAGTACGGCCGGTCGTAAGCACCATAAGGAGCGTTGAACCCACCCCGCCGATTGACCCGCCACAGCCCACGGAACGCGGTCTTGTTCAGGTAGATGACGCGCGCGGCCCGCTCGAAGTCGCTCAGCCCGGCCGGATCCTGCGCCCGCACCTCGGCGAACCGCTCCACCGTGTTGGGTATCGCGTCGAGCAGCTCCATGACCGCCTCGGGCTGCGCGGCAACGGCCCGGAAACAGGCGACGAGCTCGGGATTCGCGTCGGACAGCACGGCCTTGACCGGCCGCAGCTCGAAGAACACCGCGGCGCTGCCCATGAAGGGCTCCCAGTAACACCCCGTGAACGGTGGCGCCGCCGCGACCAGCTGCGCCGCATACCGGGTCTTCCCGCCGGCCCACTTGATGAACGACCGGCCATCCGCCACGCATACATCGTAAAGGAAGGGCGAAATGCCGGAAGTTATCCACAGGGACAATTACGTCTGGTTGCCGGTCAGTGACTGCCGATACCGTCGTCAGGTCCGCGAGACGAGAGACGGGGTGAGCACGGTGGCACAGACGACCCAGGCGCAGCAGGCCGAGCTGCAGTCGGCGGCGGCTCGGTTCGAGCAGGTCAACGGCGAGCTGCAGAGCATGCTGAGCACGCTGATGCGCGAGCTGGAGACGACGAGGACCGGCTGGCAGGGCGCGGGCGGCCGGTCCTTCGACACGGTCAAGCAGGCGTGGAACCGCGACCAGGAGACGCTCAACAAGAACCTGCTGGAGACGGCCGAAGGGCTCAGGTCCGCCGGGCGCAACTACCAGGTCACCGACACCGACGCCGGCGCCCGCTTCAGGGGCATCGGCACCCGGCAGCTGCCGCTCTGAGCGCACGGAGGCATTCATGGACGACACACTGGTGGTCAATTTCGCCGCCATGGACCACGCCGGGCACTCCATCCAGAGCGCGCTCAACACGCTCAATGCCAGGCTCGAGGAGGTCACCCAGCTGGGCCGGCGGCTGACGGCGGGCTGGCAGGGGGAGTCGCGGGAGGCGTACGCGGCCCGCCAGGCCAACTGGGAGCGGGCGGGCGCCGACCTGGCCGCGACGCTGCGGGAGATCAAGGTCGCGCTGGACGAGTCGATGCAGCGCTACCTGGAGACGGAGCAACGCAACAGGCACCTGTTCCCGCAGCGCTGATCGGGGCCGACGGCCCGGTCCGTGGTGAGTCCGCGGACCGGGTCTTCGGCCTGCCCGCGTGCCGGCAGCGTGTCCTGTGGGCGGCTGGGTGGCGGGGTCGTGACAGGGCGCTTCCGGTCTGTGGGGAGGCGCTGGCGGGCCGTCGGCGGCGCCGCTGGTCCGTGGGCGGAGGCACTTTCGGGTGGCGGGCGCTGGTCAGTGGCGGTTGCCGAACGCGGGTGCTGTCCGGTCGTCGGCCGTCTCCCGTGGAGCGGGCAGCTGGCGGACGCCGGGGCGCCAGCCTCGTCGCCTTCCACGTGGCACCACGACCGCGATCAGCAGCATCAGCGCGGCCAGTCCGGTTGCCAAGGCTGCGAGCAGTAGCGTGCGGTCCTGCGCGGCGCCCTTCGCGGCCGCCTGGGGGTCCTCGGCGATCGGGGCGAGCGCCTGGCTGGTCCGCTGCGGCCGCGTGCCGGTCTCCTCCGTCAGGGCGCGGTAGGGGTTGAGCACGCCGCCGCCGTAGCCCGGGCCGGCGGCGCCACCGTCGGCGGTCGCGGCGAGCCGGGCCGCGATCTGTGCCGCTGTCATGTCCGGCCGGTACTGGCGCAGCAAGGCCGCTGCGGCGGCGACGTACGGGGCGGCGAAGCTCGTGCCCTCCACCGTGGTGAGGCCCTGGGGTGTGGCCGTTGTCACGATGCGGCCGCCCGGGGCGACGAGATCGACATAGGGGCCGGTCTGGGAGCCCGGCAGCCGCTGGCCGTCCGGGCCGACGGCGCCGACGCCGATCACCCCGTCGTAGGCCGCGGGGAACGGCGTCCGGTTGCCCTCCGTGAAGCGGTTGCCGGCTGCCGCGACCAGGACCACGTCGCGCGACACGGCGAACCGGACGGCCTCGCGTACGTCGGCGTTGTCCTGGTACGACACCAGCGACAGGTTGATCACCCCGGCGCCGCGCTCGACGGCCGCCCTGATCGCCGCCGCGACGCCCGCGGGGGTGCCCCGGCGGCCGGCGGTGCTGCCGTCCTCCAGTTCGACCAGCTCGCTGACCCGCAGCGCCAGGATCGTCGCGCCGGGGGCGAGGCCCCGCAGCGGTGAGCCCGCGACCGGACGGGCGGCGATGATGCCTGCGACGCCCGTACCGTGGCCGACGCAATCAACAAGTGAGCCGCCGCCGTCGAGCTGGTCGGGGCCCGCCCGCACCACGCCCTGGAGCTGTGGGTGCCGGGCGTCGACCCCCGAGTCCACAACGGCGACGGTGACACCCCGCCCGTCGGCCAGGGGATTGAGCTTGCGGTGGTCGTACACCTGCGAAGGCCACGGCAAACCGGTCGGCGCCGGCGCGGGCGGGCGGATCGGCCCCGGGCAGGACGCCGGGGGCTGCGCGCGGGCCGTCGGAGGTGCGACAGTGAAGCCGACAAGGCAGCATGAAACCGTCAAAACGGCCAGTCTGCTCGGACGCGGCATGCGCAGATCGTAGTGGTTGCGGCCCCGGACGGTGACGCTCGTGAGACAGGCCTGGGTCCGGAGGCGGTTCGATCGCTATGCTGGCCGGAGCGCTTGCCGGGTCGCACCCCTCGGATTGCCGTGGCCGTATAGGTTAAGTTTCGCGAGCGCGGCGGTTCCGAGCCCGACAGAGGGGGTGGCCGTGAGCGAGTGGGAGCCGGCCACCGAGGCCGAGGGCGCCATGCGTGATGCCCTGCGCGCCAACGACCAGGAGCAGTATTTCCGCATCCTGGCACGCACGGACATCATGCTGCCCGTCGCACCCGAGGGCATGCAGAGCGGCGACTCCGGCTGGGGCACCTGGACGACCGAGGGCCGCACGCACGTGCTGGCGTTCACGTCGCCCGAGGCGCTCCGGGAGTGCCTCGCCGGGCACCCGGGCACGCATCGGCGGGTGCCGTTCCGCGATCTCGCCGGCATCTGGCCCAACGTGGAGTGGTGGCTCGCCGTCAACCCGGGCCTGCCGATCGAGGGTTATCTGCCGTCGTGGTTCGTGACCCAGATCAGCCGCGGCGACGTCCGCCTGCCGGGTCGCACGCTCGGCGCCCGCGCGAGGATCGAGCAGGCGTCCGGCTCGCGTGCCAGGGCGACCGCGCAGGTGCCGGTCCGCGGCGTGCCCAACCAGCCCGCGCCGACGCCGATCGAGCGCCAGCGGATGAAGGCGGAGTCGGCGCAGGCCGCCGCGCCGCCCGTGCCGACGTCCGGGCCGCCTTCACCTACGTCCGCGCCGCCGTCGTCGGGGTTTCTGCAGACCGGTCAGCAGCCTGGGCCGCGGCCGGGTTCGGGGTTCGAGCCCGGTTCTCGCCCTGGGGCGTCCGGTTTTGAGTCTGGTTCTCGGCCTGGCGCCGGGGCGTCTGGGTTTGAGTCCGGTTCCCGGGCGGGCGCCGGGGCCGCCGGGCTTGAGGGACGGCGGGGGGCTGCCGCGTTCGGCGCGGGGCGTTCGCCGTCCGTGCCGCCCGGGCCTTCCGGGCCTCCGCCGAAGCGGGACGTGCCACCGCCCGACGTGGCACCGCCCGGGGCGTTCCTCCCCACGCGGGCCGACCGTCCGATCAACTACGAGCGCACGACCGGTGCCGCCGGGCAGGAGCGGCCCGTCGACTTCCGCCGTCCCAGGCCCGCGCCCGCCGCGCCGGCCCGGCCGGGGCTGTTCGACGAGTCGGATCGCAGCTCGCTGGAGGTGCCGGGCGAGCGCGAACTGTTCGGAGACGTCAAGCCCGATCCGTCCGGCCGTGCGCCGGGCTGGTCACCGGGGGCCGACACGCGTCCCGCACCGCCGTCCCAGCCCAGCGTCGGCCCGTCGGGCCTACCGATGCGGCCCACCTCACCTGCCCCTGGCGCGCCCGGGGTGCCCGGTCGCCCTAGTGGGGCGTCCGGCCTGCCGAGCCGTCCCGGTGCTGACCCCGGCTCGTCCGGCCTGCCGAGCCGTCCGGGTGCTGATCCCGGCCTGCCGATGCGGCCGACCTCGCCCGCGCCGGGGCCCGGCCTGCCGATGCGGCCGACGTCGCCGGCGGCTGGGTCGTCCGGCCTGCCGACCCGCCCGGCATCGACCGGCGGCGGCCTGCCCTCACGCGGCGGCGACGGGCCCGAGCAGGAGGACCGCGAGGGCGATCCGCGGCGGTACTGGCCCCGCCGCGAACCCGCACGCAGCCTCGGCGAGATCTTCACCGAGCATGCCGACCCGGTGATTCCGGCCGCGTGGCAACCGCCGCCTGACCTGCCGCTGTCCATGGCTCCGCCGCTGCCGACCCGGCAGCCGGGTGAGCGCCCCGACGCCGCCTTCCGGCCCGTCGAGGGCGGCGCCCTGCCGTCGCGTCCCGGACAGGGGGAAGGCGGCGCCCTGCCGTCGCGCCCTGGGCCGAGTGAGGGCGGCGGGCTGCCGTCGCGTCCTGGGTCCGGGTTCGGGGAAGGCGGCGGGTTGCCGTCGCGGCCGGGTGCCGGTGAGGGCGGGGGACTGGCGTCGCGGCCCGGGTTCGGGGAGCAGGTGGCGCGGCCCGGCGAGCCTGGTGCGCTGCCTGGGCGGCCGAGCAGCCTGCCTGGCCGGCCGAGCAGTTTGCCGTCGCGCCCGCGGGCCGCTGACCCGTTGCCGCCGCGCGGTGAGGCGCCGGACGCCGGTGTCCTGCCGGCCCGTCCCGGCCTGGTAGACCCCGGCGCGTTCACTCCTGGCACCTCCGGCCCCGGCGGGTCTGGTCCCGGCGCGTCCGGTTTTGGTACCCCTGGTGCGAGCGCCCCTGGTGCGGGTGCCCCTGGCGCTGGCGCTGGTGCTGGCGCGGCTGGTGCTGGTGCGCCCGGGTTCGGTGCGGGCTCCGGCGAGTCGGGTGCGTTCTCCGGCGAGGGTGGGGCGTCGCAGGGTGGTGCCCGCGAGGGTGGGTTCCTGCAGCCCGGGCCCGGTGGTCAGGGGTGGGCGCAGGCGGAGCCGCCGTTGCCGTTCGGTCGGCCGGTGTTCGACAGGCCCGGGTTCAGCCGGTTGGACATCGAGGAGCCCGAGGTCGACGAGCCGCCCGCGGCCTCGGTCGAGGCGCCGGTCAACGAGCCGGGGTCGCTGTTCGGGCCGGTCAAGGGGCGGGCCAAGGCCGCTGGGTTCGAGCGGTCCTCGGACCTGGACGATCACCCGTTCTTCGCCGGCGCCGAGTCGTCCGAGGCTGACGGGCCGGGCCGGTCGTTCGGCTGGGCCGAGCGCGATCAGTCATCGGGTGAGCAGCCGGCGTGGGGGCCGAGCGCGTTCGAGCAGACCAACCGCGACCAGATGGCCCAGGACATCGCCGCCCAGCAGGCCGCTCAGGAGCGGGCCGCGCAGGAGGCTCGGGAGCAGGCGGCTCGCGAGCAGGCCACGCAGCAGGCCCTTGAGCAGGCCGCGCGTGAGCAAGCGGCGCAGGCCGCCGCCCGCGAGCAAGCCGCGCAAGAGGCCCGCGAGCAAGCCGCGCAAGAGGCCCGGGAGCAGGCCGAGCGGGAGGCCCGGGAGCAGGCCGAGCAAGCAGCCCGTGAGCTGGCCGAGCAAGCAGCCCGTGAGCTGGCCGAGCAAGCAGCCCGTGAGCTGGCCGAGCAGGAAGCCCGCGAGCAGGCAGCGCGTGAAGCGGCCCGCTGGCTCGCGGAGCATGAAGCGGCTCAGCAGGCAGCGCGTGAGCTGGCCGCGCAGGAGGCTGCTCGCGAACTTGCAGCTCAGGAAGCTGCCCGGGAGCTCGCCGCACAGCAGGCGGCGCAAGAACTGGCCGCTCAGGAGGCAGCCCGTGAGCTGGCCGCGCGGGTGGCCCGCGAACAGGAAGCCCGCGAACAGGAAGCCCGCGAACAGGAAGCCCGCGAGCAAGAGGCCCGCGAGCAAGAGGCCCGCGAACAGGAAGCCCGCGAACAAGAAGCCCGTGCACTGACCGAGCAGCAAGCCCAAGAAACGCAGCAGGCCCAGGAAACCGAGATCGGCAGCGCCAGTCTGGCGGCGTTCGACGCGTGGCGGCCGTCCGAGGCCTCAACCGGCCTGGATCTCGCCGCCGAGCTGCGGGCGATCGAGGAACGCGCCGCCCAGGCGAAGGCGGCCGAGGAGCTCGCCGCCCGCGAGCTGGCCGAGCAGCTGCGCGCCATCGAGGAGCGCGTCGCCCGGTCCAGCGCCGTCGAAGGATTCAGTGCACGCCTCACCGAAGCGACGCAGACCGAGGAGCCGAGCGCCCGCGAGGACACCGACAGCACCCAGGCGCTCGGCCGCCCCGCCGACCGTGACGCCCCATCGTCGTTCTTCGGGGGAGGGATAGGGGCAGGCGTCGGTGAGAGCGCCGGCTCCACCCGTACACCTGCCGAAAACGCGACCGGAGCGCCGCCTTCAGCGGAGGTCAGCTCCTTCTTCGAGTCGGTCTACGAGCCCGAGGTCGTCGACGAGCCGCCGGTGCGGCTGCACGACGAGATCGTCGACGCCGAGGTCGTGGCTGCGGCCCCGACCGTGCCGGTGAAGTCGGCGGCGGCGCAGGCGCGGGACTTCCGGCCGGCGAACACCGTGGAGCAGGACCTGTTCGAGGCGGTCCAGGCCAACAGCACCGACCGGTTCCTGTCCACGCTGCTGCTGGCGAAGATCCTGGTGCCGAGCTGGACCGGTGACGGTCCGATCGACCCGGCGAGGTGGCGCACCGAGCACATGAACGGCCTGCCGCACCTGGTGGTGTTCACGTCGGCGGAGCGGATGGCCGACCGGCTGGGCGCGGCCGCGCAGGGCAGCTGGATCAAGTTCACGCGGCTGATCCGTAACTGGCCGCCGGGGGACCAGCTGGCGTTCGCGGTCAACCCGGACTCGCCGGTCGGGGCGGTGCTGCCGGGCACGGAGGTCGTGCAGCTCGCGACGTGGGCCGCCGAGCTGGGGCTCGGTGTCGACGAGCCGGAGCCGGTCGCGGCCGCGAAGCCCACCGCGCAGCAGCCGAGGCCCGCGTTCGAGCCGCAGGCGTCCAGCGGGCCGCTGTTGATGCAGAAGCCGATCTCGCCCGAGCAGCTGTCCTACTATCTGGAACGCGGCTACGACCGGGTGTCGGGGTTCGTGCACCGGGCCGGCGAGGTCGCCCACCTGCGCACGCCCGAGCAGCTCTACCAGGCCCTGGGGCTGGGGTACGCGGGCTCGTCGTTCAAGCCGGACGCCGAGGAGGCGTACGTGCTGCGCTGGAAGGCGTACCGCGGCGACCTGTACCGGATCCCATACGGTGGACCGCACGAGGCGGCCATGCGCGCGATGGAGGGCTGGGTGATCGAGCGTGCGCCGTTCCGCGGCAACGGGTTCGCGCCGAGCGAGACCAGCGACGTGATCGCCGAGTTCAAGGTGGACAGTGCGCGGCTGCCGCACCACGCCGAGCTGTGGCGCCTGCGCCGCGACGGCCACCAGGAGCTGATCGCCCGCCTCGACGCCGACGGACCGGCGTGGCGGAAGGGCAGGGATCTGTGATCCGCGACGGTTACGCGGCCCGCTGGCAGGGCGCGGAGTACGAGGCCAGCCCCGACGGCGACAACGTGCGCCTGTACCGGCCCGACCCGAGCGAGGGCTTCGAGGAGGTGCGCTCCGGCAGGTTCCGGCGGGTCGTGCCGCTGACCGAGGTCGATTTCGCCTACGTGCGCACCACCTGCTTCTGGCGCGACGAGCCGTTCATCGTGCTCGGCGAGCACGACGGGTGGCTGCGGGTCGAGTACACCGGCGGCAAGGCGACCGTCGCCGCCGAGCTGGGCCTGGAGGAGTTCGACTACGGCGTGTACCAGGGCTGGGCGCCCCGCGCCGACGTCAGCGAACTGCGGGAGTACCGCGTCTAGCCCGTCTTGATCCACCGCAGGATCTCGCCGGTGACGAGTTCCGGCTGCTCCTGGTGCGGGAAGTGGCCGACGTCCGGCAGCAGGCGCCACTCGTACTCGGCCAGGGCGTAGCGGCCGGAGCCCTGCGCGGTGCGTGGCAGCACGGCCGTGTCCAGCGCCCCGTGCAGCTGCAGCGTCGGCGCGGTGATCGGCCGTTGGAGGTGCTTGACGAAGCGGTACCCCTGCAGCCGCAGCGCCGACCGCGCGGCCCACCGGTAGGTCTCCAGCGCGCAGAACGCCGCCTGCGGGATGCGCATCGCCTCGCGGCAGCAGCGCTCGTAGTCGCGGTATTCGTCGGTACTGACCCACGCCGGCCCGCCCCACATCGCCAGGTACTCCCCGACGAGCGCGGCGTTGTTCCTGGTCAGGACGTGCTCGAAGCGCGGCAGCTGGAATTTCAGCACCGGTCCGGCGGCGGCGAGCTGGCCGCGGGGGTCGGCGGCCAGGGCCGCGCGCAGCCGCAGCGGGTGTGCCGCGCCGAGCACGACCAGGCGCCGGACCTGCTTCGGGTGGAACGCCGCGGTCGCCCAGCCGATCATGCCGCCGTACCCGGCGCCGACGAGGTACGCGGTCCGCTCGCCGAGCGCCCGGATCAGACCGGCGACGTCGCCGGCCATCGTGTACCCGTCGTAACCGCGTGGTGGCTTGTCGCTGGCGCCGTAGCCGCGCAGGTCGACCGCGACGGCCCGGAAGCCGGCGTCGGCGATCGCGGTGAGCTGGTGGTGCCACGCGTACCAGAACTCGGGAAAGCCGTGCAGGAACAGCACCAGCGGGCCGGTGCCGGCCTCCACGACGTGGAACCTCGTGCCGTTGGCGCTGACGAAACGGTGCGACCACGGCCCGTCGATCATCACGCACGTGTCGTCCACCGCGGGGTTCATGTCGCTCAGCGTAGGCCCCTGCGGCCAAGATCTCCGCCAGGCGACCGGCTGTGATCCGTAACGCCGAGGGTTCTCGGCAGGGGGCCGTCACACTTAGCGTTCAGCCCATGAACCTGCCGTTGCCGCTCATCGAAGTCGAGGGCACACCGGGTGAGTGCGGTGTCGCTTACGGTGCCGCCGCCCGCCCGCTGATCGCCGCGAACACGGCGAACTATCTGGAGCGGTTCGCGGCGACCGGCCTGGACCGGCCGGCGGTGCGGCGGGCGGGCAGCCTGTTCCGCGCCGCGTCCCGCCAGCACGCGCCACGCGTGGCGGACCTGCTGGACGGCGTCGCGGAGGGCGCCGGCGTGCCGGTCGAGGAGATCTACGCCCTCAACGCGCGCACCGAGCTGCTCTACGGCAACGGCGCCAGCGAGTGCACCTCGATCGGCGTCCTGGACACGAGGACGGCGTCGGGTCACACGATCCTCGCGCAGAACTGGGACTGGCATCCGGCGCAGCGGCCGTACACGCTGCTGCTGGCCACCCGGGACGAGCGCGGATCGACGGTGCTCACGCTGACCGAGGCCGGCATGCTGGCCAAGGCCGGGTTCAACGACGCCGGCCTGGGCGTCTGCGTCAACATGCTCACCAGCGACCGCGACGGCCGGCCGGGCGGGGTGCCGTATCACGTCCTGCTCCGGGCCGTGCTGGAGCAGCGCGTGCTCGGTTCGGCGCTGCGGGTCGCGTGCTCGTCGCCGCGCAGCGCGAGCATCAACCTGCTGCTCGGTCAGGCGTTTGCGGCCGGTGTACCGGGGGAGGTCGTCGATCTGGAGGTCGCGCCTGGCGATGTGGGCGTTCTCAACCCGGCCGACGGCGTCGTGACCCACGCGAACCACTTCGAGGCGCTGTCGACGGTGCACGACACGCTGCGCGACCTTGGCGGCTCGTCGTTCTTCCGCAGTGCCCGGGCGCGTCGCCTGCTCGGCGCGCCGGCGATCACCGAGAAGGACATCCAGGGGGTGCTCGCCGACCACGGCGGCCACCCGCAGTCCATCTGCCGGCACGACGCGGACGCCCCGACCGAGGAGGACCGGTCGGAGTCGCTCTATGCCGTCGTACTCGACCTCGACGAGCGCCGGATGTCCATCGCGGCCGGCCCGCCGTGCCAAGCGGATACGTATCACGAGATCCGGCTTTCCGGACTTTTCACCTGATCCCACCCGGGCTGCGGCGGTGCAGGATCACCTTAAATGTGTCTGTGCTGATCGCCCCTCGGCGGCGCCCGACCGGACCTGTTGAAACGGTCGTTTCCGCAGCTCAACACGGTTCGGTGGGGCGGTGCCCGGTGGATCGTCGCCGCGACCCGCCGCGGGGCTCCTTAAGTCCTGGTCAGGGCGCTTCAAACGCGGCTTGTCGCTGCTCTTGGTGCCTACTACCTTCCGATCGACGCACGTGAGCCCCCACATCGTCGGAATCGGGATTTGTAGATGAACGAGCGAGACGTGCCGAGACGGCGCCCGGGACAGGGCCCTGACGGTAACTACGACCCGTACGCCGACTCGTACTACGAGTCCGGCTACGAGGACCAGACCGGCACCGGCCGGCGGCCTTCCGCCGCGCGCGGCTACGACCGTCAGGGTGCGATCCCCGCCGACCGTGGCGGCTCCGGCCCACACTTCTACGACCCCGGCACCGCCGCCCGCACGTACGGTGGCGGCCTGCCCGACATCGAGGACGATGACTTCGATGACGAGGAGCCGTCGAACTGGCGCCGCCGCACGGCGATGATCGCCATCGGCGGTGGCGCGGCCGCCCTCATCGGTGGTGGCGCCTACGCCGTCACCCAGTTCTTCGGTGAAGGCACCGCTCCGTCCAACACCGGCGCCGAGACGCCCGTCGACACCGCTGCCCCGGCGTACGTCGACCAGAACCAGAGCCTGATGAACGGCCAGGCCGGCCTCGGCATCCGCAAGAACACGCCGACCACGGGCAACTCCTTCGGCACCCCCGCCGACGCGGCCAAGAACGCCAAGGTCACCGCCAAGACCGTGCTGCCGACCAAGGACCCCGTCCGGCACCTCGCGACGCGGCTCACGTTCGGGCCGAACAGCAAGACGATCGCCGAGATCAACAAGCTGGGCATCAACGGCTGGATCGCCAAGCAGCTCAAGCCCGAGACGATCCCGCTCACCCGCGGCGAGCAGAAGGCCGACGCCGAGCTGGTCACCTGGGCCATGTCGTACGAGCAGCTCAAGGCCCAGCGCGAGGACCTGGACAAGAAGGGCATCCAGGCGGACGAGCAGAACGTCCGGTACGCGATCGCCAAGCAGATCTTCTCCGACCGCCAGCTCTTCGAGATGATGGTCGACTTCTTCGGCGACTACTTCCACGTCGCCGCCTTCCACGAGGGCAACGAGCTGACCCGCGCAGCCTTCGAGCGCGACGTCATCCGCAAGCACGCGCTCGGCAACTACGTGGACATGTTCGTCGCCGGCAACAAGCACTCGGCGCTGCTCAAGTACCTCGACCAGAACGAGTCGACCAAGGACGCGATCAACGAGAACCTCGCCCGCGAGAACCTCGAGCTCTACACGGTCGGCGCCTTCAACGGCTACACCGAGGTCGACGTCCGCCAGGCCGCCATGCTGCAGACCGGCCGCAGCGTCCGGGACAACCAGTACGTCTACCGCCCCGAGCAGCACTACGTCGGCCCGATCAAGATCATGGGCTTCTCGCACCCGAACTCGACCGCCGAGGGCGGCGAGGCCGTGCAGGAGGCGTACTTCCGCTACCTGGCGCTGCACCCGAACACCGCGCGGTATATGGCGCAGAACCTCGCGACCCGGTTCGTCTCCGATGTGCCGCCGAAGTCGCTGGTCGATGCGATGGCCAAGACGTACCTCGACAAGAAGAGCAACATCCCGGCCGTGCTCATGACCATGCTGAGCCGCACCGAGTTCTGGGCGTCCGTCGGCCAGAAGGTCCGCCGCCCCGGCGAGTATCTGGTCGCCACGTACCGGGCGCTGGAGATCGGCGCCGACGCGCCGGCCGGCTTCACGTCGAACAACACCAACGTCAGCCCGATGGTGCAGGGCCTCGGCGACATCAAGCGCAAGCTCGAGGAGTTCGGCCACGCCCCGATGGAGCTGCCGACCCCTAACGGCTACCCCGACGTCTACGTCGCCTGGACCTCCGCCGGCACGATGGTCAACCAGTGGAACGACGCCTACAACGCCGTCACCGGCGGCCGGCGCCAGTTCACCTGGCAGAAGCCCGAGGCGATCATCGCCAACCCGCCGGCCACCGCGGGCGCCTACCTCGACGCGCTGACCAAGAAGCTGATCAACGTCACGCTCGACAACGACCGCCGCCTGGCCATCCTGCACATCGTCAGCCCGACGATGACGGCGAGCACGCCGGTCGACGCCACGTTCAACGGCGCGATCGCGTCGGTGATCCGGGCCATCTTCGCCACTCCCCACCACCACCTCCGGTAAGTCGAGGCATACCAATGGAGAAGACAGTGCGCTCACTTCACCCTGAATGCCCCGACCTGCTCAGGCTCGGCCCGAACCGCTTCGAGGCCGCGCTGCGCGCCGAGGCCGTCGCGGTCCAGGAGGAGCAGAAGGCGACCCGGGACCAGTACCTCGAGCTCGCCCGCCAGGAGGACGAGCAGGAAGAGGGCAAGGGCGTCACCCGCCGCCGGTTCTTCGTCGGCGCGGCGGCCACCACGACGGCCCTGGCCACCAGCCAGTTCCTGACGACGCAGGCCTCCTTCGCGGCCACCCCGACGGGCACCCTCATCCATGTGTTCCTGTACGGCGGCGCCGACGGCCTCTCGCTGTTCGCCCCGATGAACGACCCGACCCTGCAGCGGGTCCGCCCCAGCTTCACGCTGCCGGAGAACACGGCGATCCCCCTCGACCGCGGGTTCGGGCTGAACCAGTCCTTCACGCCGCTGAAGAAGTACCTGGATGCGGGCCAGCTGGCCTTCATCCCGGCCGTCAGCGACCGGCGCCTGGACCGCAGCCACTTCGCCGCGACCGACATCTGCCAGCTCGGCGGCCTGCCCGCCGAGACCGGCGGCATGGGCTGGCTCACCAACCTGGCCGACAAGCTCGGACCCGGCACCGCCTTCCGCGCCATCGGCATCGGCTCGACCCTGCCCCGCTCCCTGGTCGGCGGCGGCGGCGCGCTCGCCCTCAACAACGTCGCCTCCCTCAACGTCAACGGCGACGGCAAGTACAAGGCGCCCACCGTCGAGGCGATTCAGAAGCTCTTCACCGGCACCAACCACCCGATCGAGGCCCCGGTGAAGGCCGGCATCGACGCGCTGACCCTCGCCGCGAACCTGGCGCAGAAGGGCTACACCCCCGCCGAGGGCGTCAGGTACGCCGGCGTCGGCAACGCCTTCAAGGAGCTCGCCCAGCTCATCAAGGGCGGCGCCAACGTCCGCATCGCCACCATCGGCATGGGCGGCTGGGATACCCACGAGAACCAGGGCACCCGCGGCGGCTACGTGGCCAACCGCTTCGGCGAGCTGGCCGCCGGCATGGCCGCCTTCTTCGACGACCTGGGCGAGCTGGCCGGCAACGTCACCGTCATGGTCTCCACCGAGTTCGGCCGCCGCGTCGCGGAGAACGGCGGCGGCACCGACCACGGCCACGGCGGCGGCGTCATCGTCCTGTCGGGCAAGAAGCTCGCCGGCAAGCTCCTCGGCAACTGGAACGGCCTCGGCACCCTCGCCAACGGCGACCTGCCCGAGATGAACAACATGTTCAGCGTTTTCGGATCGGTGGCACAGGGCCGTTTCGGCCTGACTGATGCCGAGGTCGGGCAGATCTTCCCCCGCCAGACCTACACGCCGGTCAAGATTTACGCGTAGCTCCACCTACGCGTGTGTAGGGGCGGCCCCGGTCCCGGGGGCCGCCCCTTTCCTTGCGCCTTATGGCCCGTCACGCCGCAGCGCTGCCACGGGGGCTGGCTGGTTTTGAACAACCCGGTGGATTCCTGGAACCCGGTGGATCCCTGTTCCTCTGGCAACAGCGCGCCACCGGGTTGTTGCGTGTTCGGCTGTGGCGGGCTCGCCCGGCCACGCCCGCGGCGCAGCAGCCCTCAAGCAGCGCCCCGGCCGACTGGCGCCGGGGTGCCGATCACACCCACGATGCGCCAACCGCGCGCCGACAATGCCGACTGCGTGCTGACCCGCGTGCCGACGGCACCTGCCTGACGCCGGATCTGTCTGGGCAACTGCATCGGCGGGGAAGCCGTGTCGGCCCACCAGCGGTGGCCCACTTCACCGATCCACGGTCTTGATGCGCCATCCGAGCAGGCGGTGCCAATAACGCCCCTGCGGTGGCCGGCATCGACAACCGCACCTGTTACCGCGTCAACCAGCAGCGCGGCGGTCCAACGGCGGCGCGAGGTCCAAGTGATGGCAGAGGGGCCAGGCGGCGGCGCGGCGGTCCGATGGCGGCGCGGCGATCCGGCGGCGGCCAGGGTCAAAGTGGCGGCGGGGGCCAAAAGGCGGTGCGGCGGTCCGATGGCGGCGGGGGTCAAAGTGGCGGTGCGGCGGTCCGATGGCGGCGGGGTCTACGTCGCGGTGGGGGCAAGCGGCCGTGCGGCGGGCGCGACTGTCCGGCGGTGGCGCGGCGAGCCAGCGGGCGGCAGAGCCCAGCCGCGGCGCGGGTCCAGTGGGCGGCGGGGGTCCAGCGGGCGGCGGGGGCCAGCCGCGGCGGGGGTTCAGCGGCGGCGCGGCACCTGCCCGGGCATGTGCGCCGCATCCGCCCCGGCATCCCCCGAAGCCCCATCCGCCCCCGGCATCTGGCAGCCCCCATCCGGCCCGGCATCCCGTCGGCCAACTGGCGCCACCGGCAGCAGCTGACCGTGCACCGGCCGGGGTAGGCGCCGCCCCGCTCGGCGCCGCCAGGCATGCCGAGCTGCCTTCCGAGGCCGGCGACGCGAGCAGAGAGCAGGACGAAGCTCTCGCTCCCCAGGCCGGCGGAGGCTCGCCGTGCCGCCAGACACGCCGTGCCGCTGGCTGCCCACGAAACAGACCCCCGGACCGGGCCCACGAAACACCAGCGCCAGGGTCGACTTGCCGCAGTCCATCGGGCCGCCCAGGGCGGCCCACGGAAGGTATACCCTGAGTGGCCCACCCTGGGCGGCCCGCGAAAGCCCACCCTGGGCGGCCCGCGAAAGCCCACCCTGGGCGGCCCGCGAAAGGCCCGCCTCGGGCCGCCCGCGAAAGACTCCCGGGCCGTCGGCGCGCGAACGGTCCGCCCGAGGCCAGCGATGCAACGCCGCTGGCCCGGGGCGACTAACCCAGAGCCGTCAGTCCTCCGACTTGCCCGACTGCAGGCCGGACGAGATCAGGTCCATGACGGTCGAGTCCTGCAACGTGGTCACGTCGCCGAGGCTGCGGTTCTCGGCGACGTCGCGCAGCAGGCGGCGCATGATCTTGCCGGAGCGGGTCTTCGGGAGCTCGGGGACGAGCATGATCTGGCGGGGCTTCGCGATCGGCCCGAGGGTCTTGGCGACGTGGTTGCGCAGCTCCTGGATGAGCGCCTCGCCGGCCTCGCCGTCGGTCTCGACGCCGCCGCGCGGGATGGTGAACGCGACGATCGCCTGCCCCGTCGTCGGGTCGGTGGCACCGACCACGGCGGCCTCGGCGACCTTCGGGTGGCTGACGAGGGCGGACTCGACCTCGGTGGTGGAGATGTTGTGCCCCGAGACGAGCATGACGTCATCGACGCGGCCCAGGAGCCACAGGTCGCCGTCGGCGTCCTTCTTGGCGCCGTCGCCGGCGAAGTACATGTCCTGGAAGCGCGACCAGTACGTCTCCTTGAACCGCTCGTCGTCGCCCCAGATGGTGCGCAGCATCGACGGCCACGGCTCGCGCAGGACCAGGTAGCCACCGCCGCCGTTGGGCACGGACTGGGCCTGGTCGTCGACGACATCGGCCGAGATGCCCGGCAGTGGCCGCATGGCGCTGCCCGGCTTGCTGGCGGTGACGCCCGGCAGCGGGGAGATCATGATGGCGCCGGTCTCGGTCTGCCACCAGGTGTCCACGATTGGGCAGCGCTCGCCGCCGATGTGCTCGCGATACCACATCCAGGCTTCGGGGTTGATCGGCTCGCCGACCGAGCCCAGCAGGCGCAGCGACGAGAGGTCGAAGCCGGCGGGGATGTCGTCGCCCCACTTCATGAAGGTTCGGATCGCGGTCGGCGCCGTGTACAGAATCGTGATCTTGTACTTCTGGATGAGCTCCCAGAAACGGCCGCGGTGCGGGGTGTCTGGGGTGCCCTCGTACATGACCTGGGTGGCGCCGTTGGACAGCGGGCCGTAGACGATGTAGCTGTGCCCGGTCACCCAGCCGATGTCGGCGGTGCACCAGTAGACGTCGCTGTCGGGCTTCAGGTCGAACACCGCGTGGTGCGTGTAGCTCGCCTGGGTCAGGTAACCGCCGGTGGTGTGCAGGATGCCCTTGGGCTTGGCGGTGGTGCCGGACGTGTACAGGATGAACAGCGGGTGCTCGCTGTCGAACGGCTGTGCCGTGTGCTCGGGGGACGCGGTCTCCACGACCTCGTGCCACCACAGGTCGCGCTTGTCGTCCCAGTCGATGTCCTGACCGGTGCGGCGCACGACGATGACCTTCTCGATGCTGGACGACCTGGCCGCCGCCTCGTCGACGATCGCCTTGAGGCCACTGGGCTTGCCGCGGCGGAAGCCGCCGTCGGCGGTGATGACGACCTTGGCGCTGGCGTCGTCGACGCGCCCGCTGAGCGCGTCGGCGGAGAATCCGCCGAAGACCACGCTGTGGGTCGCGCCGATGCGCGCACAGGCGAGCATGGCGACGGCCGCCTCGGGGATCATCGGCATGTAGATCGCGACCCGGTCGCCGGCGGTGACGCCCAGGCCGGTGAGCGCGTTGGCGGCCTGGCACACCGAGCGGTGCAGGTCGGCATAGGTGATGGTGCGGGTGTCGCCCGGCTCGCCCTCCCAGTGGATGGCGACCTTGTCACCGCGGCCGGCCTCGATGTGCCGGTCGAGGCAGTTGTACGCCACGTTGAGCTGCCCGCCGACGAACCACTTCGCAAACGGCGGGTTGGTCCAGTCAAGCACCTGGTCCCAGTCCTTGGCCCAGCTCAACCGGCGGGCCTGTCGCTCCCAGAACGCGAGCCGGTCCTGCCTGGCCTCGGCATAGGCACCCTCTGTCACATTGGCGGCGGCGGCGAGCTCGGCAGGCGGGGGGAACTGCCGGGTCTCGTTAAGAAGGTTTTCCAAGGTCTCGCTCATCGGTGATGGCTCCTCGAGGTGGTCCAGCTCTCGCAAGCAGGCTAGTTGGGGGGTGTGACAGTTTGCGAGTCTCCTGCGCTGAGTGGCGCCTGTGGAGCGCCGGGCTCTTCTGTAAGCATTGTTACCAGTAGTGGCACGATACCGTTTGCCCGTGCAGGTTGACCCACTCGCTCCGCTGCTTGATCTCGCCGACGTCCGGCCCGCCTTCGACGCAGCGCGTGCCGCCGTCGACGCGGCCATGCGCCACCGCGCCCTGCGCCGCTCCGGCGGGCCCGTCGCCGCCGAGGTGGCGCTGCGCTCGTCGGTCGCCAGCGCGGCGCTCGACACGCACGGGTTCGACCTGGAAGGGGTCCGGGCCGGGGTCGTGACCGATCCGGTCGTCCAGGGGGCGCTGCGAGCCACGGCGGCCCTCGACGGCCTGACCAGCACCTGGACAAAAGCGCCGCGGCAGGTGCTGGCGAAGCTGCACACCTTGATCGCCCGCGACGTCGTGCCGGAGGCCTGGCTCGGGCGTCCCGTGCAGCCGGAGAGCGCGCCGCGGCTGGAGGCGCTGTCGGCGCTTGTCACGGGCGGCACGAAGGTTCCCGTGTTGGTGCAGGCGGCAGTCGTACACGGGGAGCTTCTGGCACTGAAAGCTTTTGAGGGGCCCAACGGAGTGGTGGCGCGGGCAGCCGCGCGGTTGACGCTGATCGGAGGCGGGTTGGACCCTCGCGGCCTGCTGGCGATGGACGTCGGGCACCGCAGCCGTGAGCCCGAGTATGTCGGTGCGGCCAACGCCTTTGCGACCGGCACGCCCGACGGTCTGCGGTCCTGGCTGCGCCACTATGCGAGCGCGGCCGAGCGCGCGGCGCAGGAGCTGGTCGACATCTGCGAGAGCGCGGCCTACGCACAGTGAACGGCGCCTCATCCAGAGGCGCCGTCACACACGTCCTACCGGGTTACCATGCGTGCACTTCAAGTCCGTTGTCGGCGGTCCTTGCAGAGCCGCCGCAACGCGCCTACCGCGGCTGATCGCTCGTGGGTGCCCGGTGGCCGTGCACGAGATCCATAACGGACCCCGCACTTCTGTTCTACGCCGAGACCTCCATGAGCGGAACCCCCCGACCGCAGAATGTGACGGGTGGTGCTGGTGTGCTCATGCCGCGGTGATCGACGCCTTGGTCCGGCGGTGCTTGCTGTACAGGGCGAACGCGATCGCCAGCCCGACGCCGACTCCGATCGCGGCGGCCGTCACCGGCACCGCCGGGCGCTCCCGCAGGCGGCGGGCGAGCGGGATCGGATGGCGGAACGCGAGCATCGGCCAGGCGCGCTCCACTGCGATCTTGCGCAGTCCGCGATCGGGATTGACGGCCGTCGGATGTCCGACGAGACTCAGCAGCCCCGCGTCGGTCACCGAGTCCGAATAGGCGAAACATGCGGAAAGGTCATAGTCGCGCTCAGCGGCGAGCTCCTTGACGGCGATGACCTTGTTGGGTCCGGCGGCATAGAAGTCGACCTCACCGGTGTAACAGCCGTCCTCGCCGACCGCCATGCGGGTCGCGATGATGTCGGTGATGCCGAGCTGCTCGCCGATCGGCCGCACCATCTCGTCGCCGGAGGTCGAGACCAGGACCACGTCGCGGCCGGCGGCGCGGTGCTCGTCGATGAGCAGCACGGCCTCCGCGTAGATGTACGGGCTGATCAGCTCCTCGAGCGTCTCGCGCACGATCTGCCGCACCTGCTCGGCGCGCCAGCCCTTGACCAGGGCCGCGAGGTAGTCGCGGGTCTTCGCCATGGTCTGCTCGTCGGAGCCGCCGCCGACGCGGAAGAGCAGCTGCGCGTAGGCACCCTTGATCACGTCGCGACGGCTGATCAGCCCATCGCGATAGAACGGCCGACCGAAGGCCAAGGCGCTTGACTTGGCGATCACCGTTTTGTCCAGGTCGAAAAACGCGGCGCTACGCCCCACGGCGGGCAAGTGTAGCGTTGCCGGACATGGCGTGGGGCCCGGACTTGCCGCCGCCGTCTGCGGGTCACGCTCGGCGTGGGGTTGATCACGCTTGATTACCACAGCGTGAAATATTGATTGGCGTTCTGGGCGTGTTGCGGGCCAGTCCTACTCGACGTATGGCGGTCCACTCAGGCATGCTTATGTTTGCGACGAGGTTTCACGTCCAGACGACAGCGACCCGTTATTCGACTCTCAGCGGTTGCACCCCCCGTAGCCGCTGAGTGGGTTCGGCTCGACCCCCCCGGAGCCGAACCCCCGGCGACCCCCGTCACCCCCCGGCGGGGGTCGTCCCCTTTGTATGGCGTAGCCATGTGGCGTTCTGCCAGGTGACCGACGCATGGTCGGGTTATGAAGCATTGACGCTGGATGCTTTGTTGAGCGTTTCAGCACTGTTCCCTCTGGCGCCTTGATTTTTTCACCGGTACGGCCAGCGAGCCGAACGCCGGGTTTCCGCCCGATTTGTCTGGGCTGGCATAGCAGATCGACTGCAGGCGCGCAGGTTATCCACAAGCGGCGGGTTATCCACAGAAACGAGTCGACGGGCGAGCCGGGGCACCGGTGCGGGCGCCATGGTGTGCGCAGTCCACCAGCCCGTCTAGACCGTGGAGCATGCCGTGGCCCGACATCGACCGCTGCTCGTCACCGACGACCTCGACCTGCTTGACGACGTGCTCAACCTCGCCGCCGGGGTCCCGCTCGACGTCGACGTCGAATCGGGCCCTGAGCCGGCCCGGGCCCGATATCCCGACGCGCCGATCGTCCTCATCGGCGACGCCGCGGCGCAGGCCTGCGCCCGGGCCCGGCTGCCCCGCCGGCGAGGGGTCGTGCTGCTCACCCGCGACCAGCACATGGACCGTGTGACAGCCCTCGCCGACGCGGTCGGCGCCGAGCAGATCGTCCGTTTCCCCGACGGTGCCGGCTGGCTCATGGACCGCCTCGCCACGGTGGCACAACGGCATGCGGTCACCGTCGCCGCCCGCGGCAGGATCCTCGCGGTCCTCGGCGGCCGCGGCGGCGCCGGCGCGAGCGTCCTGGCCGCCGGGCTGGCGATCACCGCGGGCAACGTCGGCCTGCGCTCACTGCTCGTCGACGCCGACCCGCTCGGCGGCGGCGCCGACCTGATCCTCGGCTGGGAGGACGTCGCCGGCCTGCGCTGGCCGGCGCTCGCCGCGACGAGCGGCACCGTCGACCCGCCCGCGCTCGTGTCCGCGCTGCCGAGCCGCGGCGACGTTGCCGTGCTGTCCTGCGACCGCGGCCAGCCCGGCGGCCTGTCCCAGGACGCGATGGCCGCCGCCCTCGACGCCGGCAGCCGCGGCCGTGACCTCGTCGTCACCGACCTGCCCCGATCGCTGGACGACGCGGCCGTCCTCGCCCTGCGCGCCGCCGACCGGGTGCTGCTGGTCGTGCCCGCCGAGCTGCGCGCCTGCGTCGCGGCCGCACGGGTCGCGGCGACCGTCACACCGCACACCGACGAGCTGCGGCTGGTCGTCCGCGGCCCCGCGCCGGGCCGGCTGCGCACCAGGCAGATCGCCCGGTCGCTGGGCCTGCCCGTCGCCGGGACGCTGCGCGCCGAGCCCGACCTGCCCCGGCGCCTCGAGCAGGGCAGCCCACCGGCCGGCAACGGCCGCGGCCCGCTCGCCCAGCTGTGCCGCCGCATCATCGGCGACCTCGGTCTGACCGGCGAGGTGGCGGCATGAGTAGCCCGGAGCGGAGCGGAGGGCTGCGAGTCAGCGGCTCAGGGTGGAGCTCAGGCAGGCGCCGGAGCGCAGCGGAGGTGGTGGCGTGAGCACGTTGGTGATCGAGGGACGCAACGGCGTCGTGGCGGGGCCTGTCACGCTGCCGCTGGACGAGTTCGTCGAGCGGGTCCGGCTGCGGATGACGGTCGACAGCGTCGAGCCGACCCCAGCGGCGGTGCTGTCGGCGGTGCGCGCCGAGCCGGGCGCCGCGCTGCTGGGCGAGAGCACGCTGCGGCAGGTCGCCGACCGGCTCATCGGCGAGATGATCGGCGCCGGCGGGCTCGCCCCGCTGCTCGCCGACCCGGCCGTCACCGACGTGCTGGTCAACGGCGTCGAGGTGTGGGTCGACCGCGGCGGCGGCCTGCGGCGGGCCACCGGGCGGTTCGGCGACCCGGCCGAGGTGCGCCGGCTCGCCCAGCGACTGGCCGCCAGCGCCGGGCGCCGGCTCGACGACGCATCACCGTTCGTCGACGCGCAGCTGCCCGACGGCACCCGGCTGCACGCCGTGCTGCCACCGATCGGGCGCGACGGGCCGTATTTGTCGCTGCGGACGTTTCGGCGGCAGACGTTCACCGTCGACGAGCTCATCGCGTGCGGCACGTTCGACCCAGGCGCGGCGCGGCTGCTCGCGTCGATCATCGCGGCACGGATTCCGTTCCTGGTGACCGGCGGGACCGGCACCGGCAAGACCACCGTGCTGGCGGCGCTGCTGTCGCTGACGCCGCCCGCCGAGCGGATCGTCGTCGTGGAGGACGCCGCCGAGCTGCGGCTGACGCACCCGCACGTGGTGTCGATGCAGTCGCGGACGTCCAACGTGGAGGGCGCCGGCGAGATCACTCTTCGCGACCTGGTCCGCCAGGCGTTGCGGATGCGGCCTGACCGGCTCGTCGTCGGCGAGTGCCGCGGCGCCGAGATCGTCGACCTGCTCGGCGCCCTCAACACCGGCCACGAGGGCGGCGCCGCCACCCTGCATGCCAACTCGCCGGCTGACGTACCGGCGAGATTGGAGGCGCTCGGACTGCTCGGTGGCGTGCCGAGGGCGGCGCTGCACGCACTGGCGCACGCCGCGCTGCGGGTGGTCGTGCACCTGCAGCGTGCCCCCGACGGCACCCGGCTGCTCAGCGAGATCTGCGTCCTGGACGCGCACCCGGAGCAGCGCACCACGGTCGTGCTCACCGCCTGGCGGCGCGGCAACAGCCGGGCCCCGGCGGCCGAGCAGCTGGAGATGTTGATCGCCGACCGGGGTGTCACACCACCGCGCCCGTCGGGTCCGTGGCGATACGTGGCAGGGAAGGGCTGGCAATGAACGCGATCGACGTGGCCCTCGCCGCGGGCGGGGCGATGATCCTGGGCTTCGGCCTGCTGCTGCTCCGCCGCCGCCGGGCCCGCAAGCGGCTCGACCGGCTCTCCCGGCACCGCAGGAGCACCGGCATGCGGCGCCGATGGCCGAAGGCGGACCGGCTCGCGGGCGTGCTCGTCGACCGGCCCGGCGTCGCCGTCACCGCTGGCGGCGCGGTCGCGGGTGGCGTCGGCCTGCTGGCCGGTGGGCCGGTCGCCGCCGTGCTGGCCACGGTGTATGCGACGCTCGGCCTGACCGGCGTCCGCGCCCAGCTCACGCGCCGCTCCGCGGACCGAGCGATCGGCGAGCTGCTCGACGCGATCGAGGACGCCGCCGCCGACCTGCGCGCGGGCGTGGTGCCGTTCGCGACCGCCGCGCCGTATCCGGGTGGGGCCGACGTGGAGGTCTACGCCGCCGCGTCCCGCCTACCTGGCGAAGCCGCCGCCCAGGCTCGACCGCCCGGTGACTATGCGACCACGGCTCGCCCGTTCGGCGACGCCGCGGCTTCGACCCGCCCGCGCGGTGACGCCGCGACCGCGGCCCGCCCGCGCGGTGACCATGCCGCCCCGGTCCCGGCTCGCTCCTTCGGTGGCCACGCCGGTCTCGGCGCGACCGTCCGGCGGATCTGGGAGGCGGCCGACGAGCGCGGCCACCGCGCGACGGCCGGGGATCGTGCGGCCGCGGATCACGCCGGATCAGCAGGGCCGCCGCGCGGTGGCCGGAGCCGCCGGCGAGACGACGCGGCCGTCCTGGTGGCCCTCGCCCGGCTCGAGGCCGCGCACCGGGTCAGCGAGGCGCTCGGCACGCCGCTCGCCGACCTGCTCGACCAGGTCGACGCGGATCTGCGGGCCGGGCAGGCGCTGCGGCTCAACCTCGCCGCGCAGACCTCCGGCGCGCAGACCACGACGGCGCTGCTGGTCGGGCTACCCGCGGCCGGGTTGTGGCTCGGTGCCGGCATCGGGGTCGACCCCGTCGGCCAGCTGCTGCACACCCCGCTCGGCGCGGCGTGCGCGGTCACGGCCGTCGCGCTGCAGTGCGCCGGGCTGCTGTGGACCGGGCGGATGGTCCGCTCCGTCGCCGCGGGGGTGCGGTGATGAGCCGGCGGAGGCGGTGGCTGTACGCGACCTGCTGCGGTCTCGCCGTCGGGCTGCTGCTGGGCGGGATCGCGGGCATCGTGGCCGGATCCGTCACGGCGGGCGTGGCGGAGCGGGCGCTACGGCGGGTCGAGTCACCGCGGGTCCGGCAGGAGCGGGCCAGGGCCCAGGGCGACCTGCCGTTCGCGACGGACCTGCTCGCCGCCGCGTTGAGGACCGGCGCGCCACCCGACCGCGCGGCGATCGTGGTCGGGGAGGCGGTCGGCGGGCCGGTCGGGGCCAGGTTGACGCTCGTCGGACGGGCACTGCGGCTTGGTGCGTCGCCGCGGGATGCCTGGGCGCACCTGGCCGACCTGCCCGGCGGGCGGCGGCTTTCCCGGGTCGCCGCCCGCAGCGCCGACCGGGGCACGGCGCTGACCGTGGCCCTCGAGCGGCAGGCCGCCGACCTGCGGGTCGCGAAGGTGGCAGCCGGCGAGGCCTCGGCGCGCCGGGTCGGCGTGCTGGTGGTGCTGCCGCTGGGGGTCTGCTTTCTGCCCGCGTTCGTGCTGATCGGCGTCGTGCCGGTGGTCGCCGCCGTCATCCGCGACGTGTTGCGGGTCCTGTGAATGCATTTCGTTTCGTCGATCGGTGTCACCGTGAAGGAGTACCAGTGCCCAACCTCCGCGCCCGCTTCCGTGCCCTCCGCAGGGAAGACCGTGGGTCGCACAGCATCGAATATGTCCTCGTCATCGGCGTCGGGGTGGCGCTCGCCGCCGTGCTGCTGAGGATCGTCACGTCGGACGCCCTGTACAACTCCATGTTCCGGCTGGTCGGCGGGGCACTGACGTGAAGAACGACCGGGATCGTGGCGCTCGGCGTGGGGGTCCGTGGCGCTGGCGGAGATGGATGTCCGGCACCGGCCGCGCCGACGACCGCGGGTCGGCGACGGTCGAGTTCGCCGTGGCACTTCCTGGAGTCGTCGTCCTGCTGCTGATCTTCTTCGCCGGATGGAGCGCCTCAGCGGCCAAGGTGCGCCTGACCGACGCGGCAGGTCTGGCGGCACGGGCGGCGGCCCGCGGCGAGCCGGAGTCCACCAGCCGCAGCGCCATGCCGCCGGGCGCCACGATCTCGGTCCAGCGCGACGGCGACCTCGTCCGCGTGACCGTCCGCCAGCCTGTCAGCCTCGGCCCGCTGCCGTCGATCACGTTGCGGGAGGAAGCGGTTGCCCTGGCCGAACCCGAGAGCGAGACCCCATGACCGGCCGCGACTGCCGGGCCCAGGACCGGCGTACCAGAGGCGGGGACGGCATCACCGATGCGGTGGTGATCTCGGACCGGCTCGCCGCTCCGGTGGTGGTTCCGGACCGGCTCGCCACCCCGGCGGTGGTTCGGGACAGGGGGTCGATCTCGCTGCTGATGGTGGTGATCGGGTTCGTGTTCGTCGGGGCGCTCGTCGTCGGGATCGGTCTGAGCGGCGCACGCGTCGCGCGGCACCGGGCGCAGAACGCGGCCGACGCGGGCGCCCTCGCCGGCGCCGTGTGGTCGGTCGACGGCCCGGCCGAGGCGTGCGCTGTCGCCGGCCGGCTGGTGACGGCGAACGGCGCCAGGCTGGTCAGCTGCTCGGTGGACGGCCTTGAGGTTCGCGTGACGGTCGAGGTCCGCCTGTCGGACGCCGTGCCCGCGGGCAGGGCGAGCGCCCGGGCGGGCGTCGTCAGCGACACGTCCGACCCGCCCGGCGGGTAGGTCGGACGGCTCGGGCGGGCCGGAGGATCGGCAGCTGCCGGAGGGCTGGCGCGAGCCGCAGGGTCGGCGGCTGCCGGACGGCTCGGGCACGCCGGAAGATCGGTGGCAGCCGGACAGCTTGGCAAAGCCGACGGATCGGCGGCTCAGGACACCAGCGAACCTTCGGCCTGCTGGGGCACGCGCGCCAGACCGGCCTGGTCGGAAGCGTTCGTCCCCTGGTCGAAACGGCCCGGCTGCTCGTCGGGGGAGCCCGCGTGCTGGTCGGGAGAGCTTGCGTGCTGGTCGGAGGCGTCCGTGGACTCGTCGGCGTGTGGGGAGGAGTGCAGCGAGGACAGGACGAGGGAGAGGACCTGGACGGCGTCGTGTTTGTTGAGGGGGTTGTTGCCGTTGCCGCACTTCGGGGACTGCACGCACGACGGGCAGCCCTGCTCGCAGCGGCATTCGGCGACGACGGTGCGGGTCGCGCCGAGCCAGTCGGTGGCGACGTCGAAGGCCCGTTCGGCGAAGCCGGCGCCGCCGGGGTGGCCGTCGTAGACGAAGACGGTCGGCAGGGCGGTGTCGGCGTGCAGGGCGGTGGACAGGCCGCCGATGTCCCAGCGGTCGCAGGTGGCGACGAGCGGCAGCAGGCCGATCGACGCGTGCTCCGCGGCGTGCAGGGCGCCGGGCCAGTCGACCGCGGGGATGCCGGCCTCGTCGAGGGCCTCGGGGGTGACGGTCCACCAGACGGCGACGGTTTTGAGGATGCGTTCGGGGAGGTCGAGCTGGCAGGTGTCGATGACCTCGCCGCTGGAGATGCGGCGGCGCTGGTAGCTGACGACCTGGGAGGTCACCTCGACCTCCCCGAGCGAGAGCGTGACCGGGCCCGCGGTGCGGGTCCGGCGGACCGACAGGACGGTCAGGGAGGTGACGTCACGGGGATGGGTGCTCCAGTCGGGCTCCTCGGCGTGCACGAGGGCGACGGAGTCGGCCAGGTCGAGCTTGTCGACCACATACGCGGTGCCCTGGTGCAGGTGGACCGCGCCGGTGTGAACCTGGTGATGCGCGGAGCCGGTGTCGACGGTGCCGAGGAGCCGGCCGGTGGACTCCTCCACCACGGCGACCGGGCCGCCGCCCGCGCCGCGGAGGTCGACGTCGGGGCGGTGGCGTTCGGTCCAGTACCAGCCGCTGGGCCGCCTGCGCAGCATCCCCGCGGCGACGAGGGCGTCCAGGGTGGCCTCGGCGGTCGGGCCGAACAGCGGCAGGTCGGCCTGGGTGAGCGGCAGCTCGGCGGCGGCGCAGCACAGCTGCGGTGCCAGGACGTGCGGATTGCCTGGGTCGAGGACGGTCGCTTCGACAGGCTTGCCGAACAGGGCCTCTGGGTGGTGCACGAGGTACGTGTCGAGCGGGTCGTCCCGGGCGACCAGCACGCACAGCGCGTCGCGGCCGGCCCGGCCCGCGCGGCCGGCCTGCTGCCACAGGGAAGCGAGGGTGCCTGGATAGCCTGAGATGAGGACCGCGTCGAGGCCGACGAGGTCGACGCCGAGCTCGAGGGCGTTGGTGGAGGCGAGGCCGAGCAGGGTGCCGTCCATGAGGTCGCGTTCGAGGGCGCGGCGCTCTTCGCGGAGGTAGCCGGCCCGGTACGCGGCCACCCGCTCGCCGAGGCCCGGCACGGCCGAGTTGAGCGAGCGGCGGGCCGTGCTGGCGACCACCTCGGCGCCTTTGCGGGAGCGGACGAAGGCGAGGGTGCGTACGCCAGCGAGGACCGCCTCGGTGAGCAGGTCGGCGGTCTCCCGCAACGCCGATCGCCGCACCGGCTCTGCGTCCCGGACCGCGAAGGCGCCCGCGGGATAGGGGCCCGCCTGCACGGCATGTGCGCTCGTGTCCGAGAGATGCGCGCTCAAGGGACGCGGGGCCGCAGGGTGCTCGCCCGCGCCCGAGAGAGGTGCGCCTGCGTCCGGAAGAGTCGTGCCAGCTGGAAGAGTCGTGCCAGCTGGAAGAGTCGTGCCAGCTGGAAGAGTCGTGCCGGCCGGAAGGGTGGTGTGTGGCGGAAGAACAGAGCCGGCCTCGAAGGGCGGGGAGCTGAGATCAGGCGTAGCGGGCAGCAGGGGCGGCTCCCACAGTGCGAACGTGACCCCGCCCCGCGGCGACGTGTCCTCCGTCACCGCCGTCATCGGCACCCCCACCAGCCGCGACCCCGAGCCCGCCGGATCTCCTGACGTTGCCGACGCCAGCACGAAGCACGGGCCGGCGGCGCCCCGTGGCGTGTAGCGTGCCGTGACCCGCCGTAGCCGGCGCAGGACGTGGGCGACGTGGGAGCCGAACACGCCGCGGTACGTGTGGCACTCGTCGACGACCACGAAGCGCAGGCCGCGCAGGAAGCGGGCCCACGAGGCGTGGTTGGGCAGGATGCCGTGGTGCAGCATGTCGGGGTTGGTGAGGATGACGCGGGCGTGCTGGCGGGCCCAGTCGCGTTCCTCCCGGGAGGTGTCGCCGTCGTACGTGGCGGGGCGGACGCCGGGCAGGTCGAGAGCCTGCAGCGAGCGGAGCTGGTCGGCGGCCAGGGCCTTGGTCGGGGAAAGATACAGCACCGTCGCCTTGACGTCGGTGAGCAGGGCGGCGAGGGCCGGCAGTTGGTACGCGAGGGACTTGCCCGACCCGGTGCCGGTGGCGATGACGGTGTGGGTGCCGGACCACGCCGACTTGGCGGCGACGGCCTGGTGGGTCCACGGGAGGGCGACGCCGCGGGCGGCGAGGGCGGCGCGCAGCGCAGGTGGCGCCCAGTCGGGCCACGGGGCGGTGGACCCGGGACGGGGCGGCACGTGCTCGACGTGGGTGAGCGATTCGGCGCGGCGGGACGGTAGGAAGGAGAAGCGCGCGAGTGCAGCCGTCACGTCCAGCACTCTAAGACAGATGTTCGAAACAGTGGCGCGGTACACGTGTGGCATTTGTGGGAAACAGGGTGGACGCGTCGCCTTGTGGGGGCGTCGATGGTTAGATGCCCGAGAGACTCGTAACGGGTGCGTGCGCGCAAACACGGCCCAACCGCCCAGAGGAGGAGGTCCGCATGGAGCTGTCGTTGTCGACGTACGACTCCGGCGACCACACGGTGCTCGAAGTCGGCGGTGAGGTGGATGTGTACACCGCGCCACGGCTTCGCGAGAAGCTGGTCGAGCTCGTGGAGACGGGTGCCCGTCATGTCGTGGTCGACCTGAGCCGGGTGGAGTTCCTGGACTCGACCGGGCTCGGCGTGCTCGTCGGCGCGCTGAAGCGGCTGCGGGCGGTCAACGGCACGTTCGGGCTGGTGTGCGCGCATGAGCGGCTCCTGAAGATCTTCCGGATCACCGCGTTGGACCGGGTGTTCTCCCTGTACGACTCCGTGGCTGCCGCGACCGCCGCGGCCGGCTCGGACGCCGAACCCACGGCCTAGGTTCATGCCCACTGTCAGGCTGTCGTTCTCGCCGGCGGCCGCGCACGTCCGCACCGCACGTCTCGTCGGTGTCGCCGTCGCGCGGCGGGCCGGTGTGTCCGAGGAGTTGCTCGAAGAGGTCAGGCTCGCCATCGGCGAGGCCTGCTCCCGTGCCGTGGCGCTGCACCGCTCGCACGGGCTGGACGACCTGGTCGACGTCGCGATGGCCGACGGTGACCGCTTCACCGTGCGGGTGGTCGACCGCGCCGCCAACGGGGCGATGGTGGCCCGGCTCGCGGGTGAAGTTGGGGATGAAGATTCCGTGATGGTCCTGTCGGACCCGGCGTTGCCGCTGACCACGCCGCCCGAGCTGCTGGCGGAGGAGGCGGTCGCCGCGCGGATGGGATTGGCCCTGCTGGCGGGGCTCGTCGATGACTTGAACGTGTCCGAGCTGGCAGAAGGGGTCGGCACGGAGGTCCGGATGTCGTGGCCGTTGGAGCGCCCGGCGGAGTAGGACGGGCGGGCATGCCTGCTGACAAAGTGGACCATCGACGAAATGCGATCTCTTGAAACGCGCAAGTCGGTGTGACCACAGACACGCTGTGCGGCTAGAGTACTGCGATCGTGTATGACGGGCCTGGTCATTGGGTACCTCGACCGTCCAGCACGGCTCCCTTGGGAGAACCCGCCGCCGGCCTGACCGCTCGCGGCGCTGTCATGTGTCGGTACAGGAGGACAACGAATGTCCGCAACACTCGTCGCAGCCGACGAGATTTCCCTCAGCGGGAACAACCTGACCTATGTCGTCGTCGCGCTCGTGATCGCCTTCGTGGCGCTGGGCTTCGCGGCCGCGCTGGTCAAGGCTGTGCTCGCGACTGGTCGGGGCACCCCGAAGATGCAGGAGATCGCCGGGGCGGTGCAGGAGGGCGCGACCGCGTATCTCACTCGCCAGTTCAAGACCCTCGCCATCTTCGTCGTCATCGCCGTGGTGGTGCTGTTCCTGCTCCCCGTCGGTGACGTCGGGGACAACGAGACCATGGTCAAGATCGGCAGATCGGCGTTCTTCATCGTCGGCGCGACCTTCTCGGCCTTCATCGGTGGCGCCGGCATGGCGCTGGCCACCCGCGCCAACCTGCGCGTCGCGGCGGCGGCCAGAGAAGACGGCGGCCGGGAGAAGGCGATGAAGATCGCCTTCCGCACCGGTGGCGTCGTCGGCTTCCTCACCGTGGGCCTGGGCCTGTTCGGTGCGGCGCTGGTCGTGCTGATCTTCAAGAGCGACGCCCCCACCGTGCTGGAAGGCTTCGGGTTCGGCGCCGCGCTGCTCGCGATGTTCATGCGGGTCGGCGGCGGCATCTTCACCAAGGCCGCCGACGTGGGCGCTGACCTGGTCGGCAAGGTCGAGCAGGGCATCCCGGAGGACGACCCGCGCAACGCCGCCACCATCGCCGACAACGTCGGCGACAACGTGGGCGACTGCGCCGGTATGGCCGCGGACCTGTTCGAGTCCTACGCCGTGACCCTGGTCGCCGCGCTCATCCTCGGCCGGGCCGCGTTCGGCGAGGAAGGCCTGGTCTTCCCGCTCATCGTCTCCACGATCGGCGTCATCGTCGCGATCCTCGGTGTGGCGCTCACCCGCCTGCGCCCGTCCGACCGCAACGGCCTGGTCGCCATCAACCGGGCGTTCTACATCTCCGCCGTCATCTCCGCGATCCTGGTCAGCGCCGCCGCGCTGTTCTACCTGCCGGCGACGTGGTCGAAGCTGCTCGGCGACGGCTGGCGCGAGACGCTGAAGCTCGGCGCCGACGGTGACGCCCCGCCGTTCGGCCCGCACGTCACCGCGATCATCGCCTGCATCATCGGCATCGTGCTCGCCGCGATCGTCCAGGCGCTGACCGGGTACTTCACCGAGACCGAGCGCCGCCCGGTCAAGGACATCGGCAAGAGCGCGCTGACCGGCCCCGCGACCGTGGTGCTCGCCGGCATCAGCGTCGGTTTCGAGTCGGCCGTCTACTCCGCACTCGTCATCGGCGCCGGCGTGTTCGGCGCGTTCCTGCTCGGCGGCGGCTCGATCACGCTGTCGCTGTTCGCGGTCGCCATGGCCGGCACCGGCCTGCTCACCACCGTCGGCGTCATCGTCGCGATGGACACGTTCGGCCCGATCAGCGACAACGCGCAGGGCATCGCCGAGATGTCCGGCGACATCGACGAGCGCGGCGCCCGCACGCTGACCGAGCTCGACGCGGTCGGCAACACCACCAAGGCGATCACCAAGGGCATCGCGATCGCCACCGCGGTGCTCGCCGCCACGGCGCTGTTCGGCTCCTACACGGACTCGATCCTCAAGGAGTTCTCGCAGGTCGAGGTCGACAAGTTCCTGAACGTGGCCAACCCGGGCAACCTGGTCGGCCTGCTCATCGGTGCCGCGGTCGTGTTCCTGTTCTCGGGCCTGGCGATCAACGCCGTCGCCCGGTCGGCCGGCTCGGTCGTGTTCGAGGTGCGCCGCCAGTTCCGCGAGTTCCCGGGCATCATGGACTACACCCAGCGCCCGGAGTACGGCAAGGTCGTCGACATCTGCACCCGCGACGCCCAGCGTGAGCTCATCACGCCGGGTCTGCTCGCGGTGATGGCGCCGATCGCGGTCGGCTTCGGCCTCGGTGTCGGCCCGCTCGCGGCGTACCTGGCCGGCGCCATCGGCACGGGCACGCTGATGGCGGTCTTCCTGTCCAACTCGGGTGGCGCGTGGGACAACGCGAAGAAGCTCGTCGAGGACGGCACCCACGGCGGCAAGGGCTCGCCGGCGCACGCCGCGACGGTCATCGGTGACACGGTCGGTGACCCGTTCAAGGACACCGCCGGCCCGGCGATCAACCCGCTGATCAAGGTGATGAACCTGGTCGCACTGCTCATCGCGCCCGCCGTGGTGGTCTACACCACGGGCGACGGCAGCCCCGCGGTCCGCTTCGGCATCGCGATCGCGGCGACGCTGGTCGTCGTCGTGGCGGTGCTGATCAGCAAGCGCAAGCCGGTCTCGGTCGACGCCGGCGACGGCGACGACACCTCCTCGCAGGAGCCGGCCTCGGAGCGGGTCACCGCCTGACCTGAGCACTACCGCGACGCCCCGGCCGGTCATTCCGGCCGGGGCGTCGTATTTGTCGAACAGACGATCGGTTCTAGGCTTCCATTCATGCACTTCCGCGTCATCGCCACCGGCCTGCTGTTCGTCGTCGTTTCGGCGGGCACGGCCGGCTGCGGGTCCGACGGCAACGGCGACGTCGCGCCGGAGCGCTGGGCGCTGGCGGTGTGCACCGCACTGACCCCGTGGCGGGTGGAGATCGCCGACCTGACCACGAAGGCGCAGCAGCAGCTGCAGTCGGCGAAGACGGCCGCGCAGACGAAGACCAACATCGTCGAGCTGCTCTCCGGCGCCGAGACCGCGAGCGAGAAGGCCAGGGCCGGGGTCAGCGGCGCCGGCGTGCCGGACGTCTCCGGCGGCGACAAGGTCGCCCAGCAGTTCACCGCCTCGCTGTCGAAGGCCCGCGACGCGTACGGCAACGCGAAGCGCTCCGTCGAGGCCCTGCCGACCGCCGACGCGAAGACCTTCTACACCGCGGTCGGATCGGCGTTCGCCGTGCTGAAGGAGGAGTACGAGCAGAGCGCCATCGACCCGAAGCACGTCGGGCAGAAGGACCTGCAGAAGGCCTTCAGCGAGGTGCCCGAGTGTCGGTGACGCCGGCTCGGAGCCGGCAACTGTCGCTGTTCGGGGTGGAGGCCCGCCCGCCGACCCCGATGGACCTGGAGGGCCTGCTCGCCGGCGCCGGCGAGGTCGGCCGGATGGGCGGCACCGCGAAGGTGTCGATCGAGGTCGAGGACGCCTGGCGGGCCCAGGTGCTGCGGGCCGAGTGCGAGCAGCGGGGCCTGGTCGTGTCGTGCGAGCCGACCGGGGTCGAGGACCGCTGGACGGTGAGGACCGCGTATGCGGCGCTGCTGGCCCCCCTCGCGGCCCGCTGGCTGGACGGCACCAGGAAGGTGTGCCCCGCGGACCTGGCGCTGGACGGGCGGCGGCTGCGGTTGTGGGTGGCCGCCGCGGGGTCGTGGGACGGCCAGCGCGCGTACCTGCTCCGCCTCGCCCCCAGCCGCCCCCGCCTGCCGGAGGAGGAAGCGGAGCCAACGGACGGGGACGAGGCCGCAACCGCCGGCGAGGAGCAGCTCGACGCGGCCGAGGAGCCAGGGGCCGCGGCGACCGGTGAGGCGGGTGAGACGGACGACACGCCCGACGAGGAACCGACCGATGACGTGCCGGGGCCGCCGCGGGGGCGGGCGAAGAAGAAGACCACGAGCCTGATCTCCACGTTCGACCCGGGCCCGGTCGACCTGGGCCTGGAGGTCGAGGACTGGATCGACGACAGCCGCGACAGCTGGCCCGACTCCGGCGTCGCGGACCTGCCGACCGTCGAGCTCGATCCGCTCGCCGAACCGGCCCCCGAAAGCGCGGACACGCCGGACGGCGGTGGGGGTACCGACGAAAATTCCATCGACAGGCAGGTGGCCGACAACTGGGTCGCGGTTGGCGACGCCCTCGCCGCCGTGGGGCTCATCGCGGTGTTCGTCGGTCCCAAGGCGGGTGGGCCGGCGTACCGCATCGTGGGACTGCGACGGGTGACCCGCCTCGCGGAGCTCGTCGGGGAGCCGCCGCCGGAGGCGCCGCACGAGCGCTGGCCGCGGTGATCGCCGGGTACGCTGGGCCAGTGCCGCGCGGTGTGATTCCACCCGCCATCAGGGTCACCGCCGGTCGACAAAGCGTGACAAATACGGCAGCCGATGCGACACGATCGCAAGATCGGGCAGGTAGCGCTTCTGCTTAGGTGTACCGTGGCGCCGATCGGCGTGTCGCAAGCCGACCGCCGGGTGTAGCCATGCGCAACTCGGCGCGTAGGCGCGCGTTACGTTTGACACATGTCCGTCCGCACCGGGGAGAGCTGTGCCGAACTCCGCCAACACGAAGCGGCTGGTGATCGTCGAGTCGCCGGCGAAGGCCAAGACGATTTCGGGCTATCTGGGCCCGAATTACGTCGTGGAGGCGAGCTTCGGCCACGTCCGTGACCTGCCCGTCGGCAAGAAAGACATGCCCGACGACCTGAAGAGCAAGCCGTGGGCCTACCTCGGTGTCGACGTCGACAACGATTTCACCCCGGTCTATGTCATCTCCGCCGACCGGCGCAAGCAGATCACCCGGCTCAAGGAGCTGCTGAAGACCGCCAGCGAGGTCTACCTCGCCACAGATGAGGACCGCGAGGGCGAGGCCATCGCCTGGCACCTCTTCGAGACCTTGAAGCCGAAGGTCCCGGTCAAGCGGATGGTGTTCCACGAGATCACCAGGCCGGCGATCCAGGCCGCCGTCGCCAACCCGCGGGAGATCAACCGCTCGCTGGTCGACGCCCAGGAGACCCGGCGCATCCTCGACCGGCTCTACGGCTACGACCTGTCCACCGTGCTGTGGAAGAAGGTCCAGCGCGGCCTGTCCGCCGGGCGTGTGCAGTCCGTCGCCACCCGCATCGTGGTCGAGCGGGAGCGGCAGCGGATGAAGTTCCGCAGCGCCGACTACTGGGACATCCTGGCCAGGCTGCTGCCCGACGGCGACGAGCGCACCTTCAACGCGACGCTGCTGGCGATCGACGGCGACCGGGTCGCCACCGGCCGCGACTTCGACCCCGAGACCGGGCAGATCCGGCCCAACGCGGGCGTCATCCACCTCGACGAGCAGGGCGCCCGCGGACTCGCCGCGCGCCTCGCGGGGCGGCCGTTCACGGTCACCCGGGTCGAGGAGAAGCCCTACCGGCGCAAGCCCGCCGCGCCGTTCATCACCTCGACGCTGCAGCAGGAAGGCTCGCGCAAGCTGCGGCTGTCCAGCGCGCAGACCATGCGGATCGCGCAGCGGCTGTACGAGAACGGCTACATCACGTACATGCGAACGGACTCGGTGAATCTCTCCGAGGCCGCGATCGCCGCCGCCCGCCAGCAGATCCACGACCTGTACGGGCCCGGCGCCGTGCCGCCGCAGCCCCGCCGGTACACCGGCAAGGTCAAGAACGCCCAGGAGGCGCACGAGGCGATCCGCCCCGCCGGCGACAGCTTCCGCACCCCGGGCGACGTCGCCAAGGAGCTCAGCGCCGAGGAGCTGCGGCTGTACGAGCTGATCTGGCAGCGCACGATCGCGTCGCAGATGACCGACGCGGTCGGCAACAGCACCTCGGTGCGGATCAACGCGGTGACCCCGGCCAACGAGTCGGTCGACTTCAGCGCCACCGGCAAGACGATCACCGACCCCGGCTTCCTGCGCGCCTACGTCGAGTCCTCCGACGACGAGAACGCGGAGGCCGAGGAGGCGGAGCGGCGCCTGCCCGTCCTGGTGAAGGGCCAGACGCTGACCGAGAAGGGGCTCACCCCGACCGGCCACACCACCCAGCCGCCGGCTCGCTATACCGAGGCGTCGCTGGTCAAGGCGATGGAGGAGCTCGGCATCGGGCGCCCGTCGACGTACGCGTCGATCATGGAGACGATCAACAACCGCGGGTACGTGTTCAAGCGCGGCCAGGCGCTGATCCCGTCGTTCCTGGCGTTCGCGGTCGTCGGGCTGCTGGAGAAGCACTTCCCGCGCCTGGTCGACTACGACTTCACCGCATCGATGGAGAACGTCCTCGACGAGATCGCCAACGGCGACGAGAGCGCCGTGGACTTCCTGCGCCCGTTCTACTTCGGTGGAGACACTGGCGACGAAGGGTCGGTGCCCCGCCAGGGTGGACTGAAGCGCATGGTCACCGAGCGGCTGGGCGAGATCGACGCACGCGGGATCAACTCGATCCCGCTGTTTCGTGACGAGGCAAACCGCGACGTCGTCGTGCGCGTCGGCCGGTACGGGCCCTACCTGCAGCGCTTCCTCGCCGACGCCCCCGAGGGCGACGAGGGCGACCGCGCGCCGGTGCCGGACGGCCTGGCCCCGGACGAGCTGACCCCGGAGAAGGTCGCCGAGCTGTTCGTCGGCGGCGCCGGCGGCGAGCGCAAGCTCGGCGAGCACCCCGAGACCGGCGAGCCGATCGTGCTCAAGTCCGGCCGGTACGGACCGTACGTGTCGACCGGGGAGAAGAACTCCTCGCTGCTGTCCACGCAGTCGCCGGAGCACCTGACCCTCGAAGAGGCGCTGCAGCTGCTGACCCTGCCCCGCATCGTCGGCAAGGACGCCGCGGGCGAGGACATCGTCGCCTCGCCCGGCCGCTACGGGCCGTACATCAAGCGCGGCACCGACACGCGGTCCCTGGAGAACGAGGATCAGCTCTTCACGATCACCCTCGAACAGGCGCTGGCGCTGCTGGAGCAGCCGAAGACCCGCGGCCGGGCCGCGGCCAAGCCCCCGCTGCGCGAGATGGGCCCCGACCCGGCGACCGAGAAGCCGCTGGTCATCAAGGACGGCCGGTTCGGCCCGTACGTGACGGACGGCGAATTCAACGCGTCGCTGCGGCGCAACCAGTCGGTGGAGACGCTGACCCTGGACGAGGCGAGCGAGATGCTGGCCGAGAAGCGGGCCAAGGGCCCGGCGCCGAAGAAGGCCAGGGCGGCGAAGAAGACCACCGAGGGCGCGGCCGCTACCGGGGCGAAGAAGGCGGCGGCTACCGGGGCGAAGAAGGCTGCCGCTGGGGTGAAGAAGGCGACGTCCGCTGCGAAGGCGACGCCGGCCAAGAAGGCGACCCCGGCGAAGAAGGCCGCACCGAAGAAGGCCACCGCGGCGAAGAAGGCGACCCCGCCGACCGAGTGACGACCCGCGAAGGGTCGCTCCGGCGACCCTTCGCGCAGGCCGGTCTTCTTCGAGTGCAGCGCGAGCTGGCGAGTCCGGAGGTCAGCCGAGCACCCGCTCCGTGTACGCGTTCGCGAACAGCCGGCCGGGGTCGAGCTTGTCGCGCAGCGCGGTGAAGTCGGCGAACCGCGGGTACGCCGTGGCCAGGGACGCCGCGTCGCGATAGTTCATCTTGCCCCAGTGGGGGCGGCCGCCGAGGGGGGTCGTGATCGCCTCGAAGCGCTGGAAGTACTCCTCGAACGGGGCACCGGCGTACTGGTGGATCGCGATGTACGCGTTCTCGCGGCCGTAGCCGTGCGACAGCCAGATGTCGTCGGCGGCGGTGAACCGGACCTCCACCGGGAACTGGATCTTGTACGGCAGGCCGGCCACCACCGACCGCAGGCCGTCGAAGGCCTCGCGCAGGGCGGCGCGGGGCACGCCGTACTCCATCTCGACGAAGCGGACCCGGCGCGGGGTGCAGAACACCTCGTGGGACGCGGCGGTGTAGGTGCGAGCGGACAGCGCCCTGGCCGAGACGCGGCTGATCGCCGGCACCGTGGACGGCACGGCGCGGCCCAGCCGGCAGGCGCCGCCGAACACGGTGTTGGACAGGAAGTCGTCGTCGAGCCAGCGGCGCCAGCCGGCCAGGGGGCGGTCCGCGGCGGGCACGACGTTGTTGCGCTTCATCTGGACCCGGTCGGTGTACGGGAACCAGTAGAACTCGAAGTGGTCGTTCTCGGCGATGCGCGTGTCCAGCCCTGACCAGACGTCTGCCAGCGGCGCCGGGCGCTCGTCGGCCTGCAGGATGAACGCGGGCACGCAGCGCAGCGTGACCTCGGTGAGCACGCCGAGCGCGCCGATGTTGACGCGGGCGGCGGCGAACAGGTCCGGCTGCTGCGTGGCCGAGCAGCGCAGCACCGAGCCGTCGGCGGTGACCAGCTCCAGGGCCTCGATGAAGGTCGACAGGCACCCGTACGCCGCGCCGGTGCCGTGCGTGCCGGTGGACAGCGCCCCGGAGATGGTCTGCGCGTCGATGTCGCCGAGGTTGGGCATGGCCAGGCCGTGCGCGGCGAGGGTCGCGTTGAGGGCGGCAAGTTTCATGCCGGCCTGGACGGTGACCAGGTTGCCCTCGACCCCGACGAGTGACGCCATGCGGTCCAGCTCGATGCGGACCCCGTCCGTCAGAGCGGTGGGTGTGAACGAGTGCCCACTGCCGACGGCCTTGACGCGCAGCCCCTCCGCAGCCGCGCCGGCGAGCACGGAGGCCAGCTCAGCAGTGCTCGACGGGTGCGTGACACGCGTCGCCCGCGCGGTCTGGTTGCCGGCCCAGTTGGCCCACGGAGAAGTCACGAAACCTGAGTACCCTTCACGTATGCCCGCCGTCAATGACCCGTTGAACCACAAGAGTGAAATGGGCTATCCGTCGATCGTGCCCGCTCGTTGACGTGAGTAGGTTTCAAGGTGGACAAGCTTTAGGGGGACTGCCGGGTGGCGACGCAGACAGTGGCCAGTGCTGGGACGAAACCACTGCGCCGGGTTCCGGTGCAGGGGCGCAGCGTGGCGAGGGTCGGGCGGATGCTCGACGCGTGCGCCGAACTCGTCGACGAGGTGGGCTACGACGGGCTGACCACGACGCTGCTGGCGGAGCGGGCGGGGGTGGCGATCGGCTCGGTCTACCAGTTCTTCCCCGACAAGCGCGCGATCGTGCAGGCCCTCACCCTGCGCAGTCTGGAGGGCTACCTCGAGCGCCTCGGCGCCCGGCTGGCCGAAGAGGACATCTCGCACTGGTGGGACGCGGTCGACGCGGCCATCGACGAGTACATCGACATGCACCGCACCGTGCCGGGCTTCCGGACCCTGCACTTCGGTGACGTCGTGGACATCCACCTGCTCGATGACGAGCGGGACAACAACGACGTCATCGTCTCGCAGCTCGCGGCGCTGCTCATCGGCCGGTTCGGCATCGTGGACGCCGAACGGCTGCAGTTCGTGCTGGCGATCGCCGTGGAGGCGGCCGACGCCCTGATCAAGATGGCGTTCCGGCGTTCGCCCGAGGGTGACCCGGTCGTGCTCGGCGAGGCGAAGGCCCTGATCAGGGACTACCTGCACCACCGCCTCTGACGTGGGCTTCTCGGGTCCTTTATCGGCCGCTTCAGGCGCCGGTAAAGGGCCCGAAACGTGGTGTTGACAATCCCACACGACCTGTCCGCTTTGCCCGTCGCGGCGCATACTCGTGATCGACCGGTACCCCACTGTCGAGGACTGGATCCTTCACCATGCAAAGCGCCCTGAACAGGCAAAACATCGGCATCATCGGTGCCGGGCGGGTCGGTGCGGTGCTCGGCGCCGCGCTCGTGGCCGCCGGTCACCGGGTGATCGCCGCGGTGGGCGTGTCCACCGACTCCAAGGTCCGCGCGGAGCAGTTGCTCCCCGGCGTCGCGCTCCTCCCCGCCGACCAGGTCGCCGCCTCCGCGGATCTGGTACTGCTGGCAGTCCCCGACGACGTGCTCGCCGGGCTGGTCAGCGGGCTGGTCGAGACCGGTGCCCTGCGCCCGGGGCAGATCGTCGCGCACACCTCGGGCGCCCACGGCCTCGCCGTCCTCGCGCCCGCCATCGCCGCCGGCGCGCGGCCGCTCGCCCTGCACCCGGCGATGACGTTCACCGGCACCGCCGTGGACCTGCAGCGGCTCGCCGAGGGGGTCTCGTTCGGCGTCACCGCCCCGGAAGGCCTCCACGACCTCGCCGCCGCCCTCGTCGCCGACCTCGGTGGGCAGGTCGAGTGGATCGCCGAGGAGCGCCGGCCGCTGTACCACGCGGCCCTGGCACACGGTGCCAACCACCTCGCCACCCTGGTCAACGAGGCCCTCGACCGGCTGCGCGACGCCGGTGTCCGGCACCCGGAGCAGGTGCTCGCCCCGCTGCTCGGCGCGGCGCTGGACAACTCGCTGCGCCTCGGCGACGCCGCCATCACCGGCCCGGTGTCCCGCGGCGACGTCGGCACGGTCGCCAAGCACCTCCAGGCCCTGGAGTCGGTCGCGCCGGAGTCGGTGCCGCCGTACCTGGCGCTCGCCCGGCGCACCGCCGACCGGGTCATCGCCGCCGGCCGGCTGCGCCCCATGGACGCCGAGCCGCTGCTCGATGTGCTGGGCACCACCCGCCCACAGCCGGTGGTCGCCGTGCAGCGCAGCACCCGCCGCCGCCCGAAGGGCACCGGAGGCAAGGCATGAGCGCCGCCCGCTGTCGGGCGAAACCCGCCGGAGGCAAGGCGTGAACGTCGTCGAGACCCGCGAGCAGCTCGCTGCCGCCCGCGCCGCGGCGCGGGGCACCGTGGGCGTGGTCATGACCATGGGGGCCCTGCACGAGGGGCACGCCGCGCTGCTGCGTACCGCACGCGCAGAAGCAGACACAGTGCTGCTCACGATCTTCGTGAACCCGCTGCAGTTCGCGCCGGGCGAGGACTTCGACCGCTACCCGCGCACCCTGGAGGCGGACCTCGCGGTGGCCCGCGAGGCGGGCGTGGACCTCGCGTTCACGCCGACGCCGCAGGTCATGTACCCGCAGGGCCCGCCCGCCGTGCGGGTCGACCCGGGGCCCGCCGCCGACCAGCTCGAAGGCGCCAGCCGGCCCGGGTTCTTCCACGGCGTGCTGACGGTGGTCAACAAGCTGTTCCAGCTGACCCGCCCGGACGTCGCGTACTTCGGCGAGAAGGACTACCAGCAGCTCGGCATGATCCGGGCCATGGTCCGCGACTTCGACCTGCCGATCGACGTGCGGGGCGTGCCGACCGTGCGCGAGCCCGACGGTCTCGCCCTGTCCAGCCGCAACCGCTACCTCGACCCGGCGGAGCGGCAGGCGGCGCTGGTGCTGTCCAGGGCGCTGCGCAAGGCCGCGCAGGCGCCCGACCCGGTCGCGGCCGGCCTCGCCGAGTTCGCCACCGAACCCCAGGTCAAGCTCGACTACTTCGTGCTCACCGACCCCATGCTCGGGCCGGCCCCGGCGCGCGGCCCGGCGCGGCTGCTGACGGCCGCCTGGGTCGGCGGCACCCGGCTCATCGACAACATCGAGGTCCAGCTCCCGTGATCCGCACCATGCTCAAGTCCAAGATCCACCGCGCCACGGTCACTCAGGCCGACCTGCACTACGTCGGATCGGTCACGGTCGACGAGGACCTCATGGACGCCGCCGACCTGCTCGCCGGCGAGCAGGTCGCGATCGTCGACGTCACCAACGGCGCGCGCCTGGAGACCTACGTGATCGCCGGCCCGCGCGGCAGCGGCGTCATCGGCATCAACGGCGCCGCCGCGCACCTGGTGCACCCCGGCGACCTGGTCATCCTCATCTCGTACGCGCAGCTGGACGATGCGACGGCCAGGACGTACCAGCCGCGGATCGTGCACGTCGACGACGCGAACCGAATCATCGAGCTCGGTCACGATCCGGCGGACGCCATACCGGGTATGGTGGGCGAGCCCGTGAGGGGAGACCTGCTCCGGGCATAAGGCCTTGGGGGAGGTGCGGTGCGGCGCTCGGTCGTGCTGGTCGTCGCGGCGGTGACGCTGCTCGGCGGCTGCACGCGGCCCGCACCGGCCGGCGCCGACGGCGACCTGGTCAACGGCTGGCCGATGCTGCCCACCGCGGCGCTGGTCGATCCGGTCGCCCCCGCCTGCTACGCGCTGCCCGGCGGCACCGCGAGCGCCGACGTGACCAGCTGGCCGGCGCCGGTGCCCTGCACCAACCCGCACGAGACCGAGCTGATCTCCGTGGGGAGGTTCACCGGCGCCGATGCCGAGCGCGCCACGCCGCCGGTCGCGGGCACGCAGGCCTTGCGCGGGGCGTACACCCGCTGCGCCGACGACGCGAAGACCCTGCTGGGCGCGGACTGGCGCACCGGCAGGGTGTCGCTGAGCGTGGATGTGCCGAGCCCGGTGCTGTGGGACGCCGGTGCCCGCTGGTTCCGCTGCGACCTGCAGGCGCTGCAGGACATCGACCGGTTCAGCGTCGCCACCCGCACCGGCTCGCTGCGCGGTGTGCTGCGCCCCGACGGCGGGGAGCTGCGCATCGGCTGTGTGAAGGTCACCACGAAGCCCGGCGGCGCCACCGGCGCCATCGACCGGATCTTCCCGGCGTCGTGCACGGCACCGCACGAGGGCGAGTTCGCCGGGCTCCACGAGCCGCCGGACGGCGAGTACCCGGCCGACGCCGACGCCCGGGTGAACGCGAACCTGGCCGGCTGCCGGCCGGTCGTGGCCGCGTACGTCGCCGTCCCCGACGACGCGAACTTCCGCTCCCGCACGGGTCTGGTCACCATGCCCTACGACAAGACGGCGTGGGAGCTGGGCAACCGCGGGGTCCGCTGTTTCGTGTGGCCGCCGAAGCCGGTCTCGGCCTCATTGCACGGTGCGGGTACAAAAGGGTTACCGATAACAGTGGCGTAGATGTGTCCTAGATCCAGCAGTTGGGTCGGGTTGCCAACCACATTGATCATTGGCACACTGCACCCGCGCTGAGTGCGCCGGGGGAGGGGTTGGAACATGGTGCGTTTTCGACGGCTCGTGACGGCGGTGGCGCCACTCGCCGCTGTTGTGATGCTGGCCGGATGCACGACGCCCGCGGGCGTCGACAAGAACCTTGTCGACGAGTGGGCCATGCTGGCCGCGCCCAAGGTCCCGTCGCCGCCGGTCGGGGCGTGCTACGACAGCACCGTGCCGTATTTCGAGACGGACACCCTCACGATCTTCTCCTTCACGGCCGTGGCCAACTGCACGACCGCGCACATCAGCGAGACCTTCTACGTCGGCGAGCTGAACGGCCCCGCGGCCAACGGGTCGTCGCCGCCGAAGGGCGCGGACCTCAAGGACGCGTGGACCAAGTGCAACACCGAGGCGCAGACCTTCCTCGGCGGTGACTACCACGACGGCCGCCTCGAGCTGATCGTGCTGCCGCCGTCCACCACGCAGTGGGCCGGCGGCGGGCGGTACTTCCGCTGCGACCTCGCCGAGGTGCAGAGCGACGCCGGCAAGCCGGTCAGCCGCACCAGCAGCCTCAAGGGCGGCCTCACCGGCGACAAGCCGATCGCGCTGACCTGCGCGCAGGAGATCTACGAGGCCGACGGCAAGACGTGGGAGGACTACGAGCCGACCGCGTGCACGGCCACCCACAACATGGAGTACGTCGGCACCTACATGTCCGGCGACCGGGCGTTCCCGAAGAACGCCGACGAGCGCCGCGCCGCGATGCGCACCGGCTGCGAGGCGCTCGGCGCGAAGTTCCTCGGCATGACCCAGTCGACCTTGGACAACCACCAGGAGGTCGGCATCGGCTTCTGGATGGTCGACGAGGAGAACTGGCTGCGCGGCAACCGCACGGCCCGCTGCTACGCGATGCTCTACGACAAGAAGAGCACCGTCCGGTCGCTGAAGGGCCTCGGCAACGGAAAGATCTGATCCCTTCGCGGGGTGGCGCCAGTGTCGTGAGGTGGGAGTGGGCTCGGGATGAAGCGGTGGACCGTCGGGCTGTCCGTGACGGCGGTGCTGCTGGCCGCCGGCTGCGGCAAGCCGGCCGGCACGGACGGCGACCTCGTCAACGGCTGGAGCGCCCTGGCCGCGCCGGCCGTGCCGAAGCCCTCCGCCGGTGAGTGCTGGACCTTCAAGGGTGCCGCCGACAAGCTCGTCGTCGGACCCGAGCTGGTCGAGGTCGAGTGCACCGCGTCGCACTCCAGCGAGACCGTCCACGTCGGCGAGTTCTCCGGCGCGCTCGCGCAGCAGACCTCGGTCCCGGCCGGCGCCGAGCTCATCGACGCGTTCGCCGCCTGCCAGACCCAGGCCAACGACTTCCTCGGCGGCGACTGGCACGACGGCCGGCTGGTGCTGCGGGTGCTGCCGCCGTCGGAGAAGCAGTGGAAGGGCGCGGCGCACTACTACCGGTGCGACCTGGTCGAGGTCTCCGACGACACCAACACGATCGCGCCCCGCACGACCAGTCTGAAGGACACGCTGCGCGGCAACCGGCCCATCGAGATCGGCTGCGTCAAGGTCGAGACCGACAGCGGTGGCGGCATCGAGGACTTCGTGCCGGCCAAGTGTGAAACTCTGCACAACGGCGAATACGCCGGCACGTTCTACTCGCCCGACGCGCGGCCCTACCCGAGCGACTCGGGCGCCCGCCGCGCGCTGCTGCAGCCGGGCTGCAAGACGATCGTGGCGCGGTACCTCGGCCTCACTGAGGCGCAGTTCACCGAGAACAAACAGTTCTCCTTCGCCTGGTCGACCGCGAGCCCGACCCGGTGGTCCTACGGCGACCGCACCGCCCGCTGCTACCTGATGCTGGAGGGCAACCTGTCGGTGAGCCGGTCGCTGCGCGGGAACGGCAACGCGCCGATCTGAGGTGGTGACGTTACCGGCGGGTAATGGCACACTCCTTCCTCATGAAACGGGTCCTGCTGATCGTCGTCGTGCTCGCCCTTGCCGGCGGCGGCGCCTACTGGCTGCTGCGCGACACGTCCAGGAAGATCCCGCACACCCCACCGGCCGCCGCGCCGCAGGTCGGCTCCTGCTGGACGGTCGACGTGGCCGGCGCGAAGGCCGCCTTCCCGTGGGCCGGCGGGCCCGTCGACTGCGCCGGCGCGCACACCGTCGAGGTGTTCCACGTCGGCCAGGCCGGCGAGGACCTGCTGCACCGCCTCGACCAGGCCAAGGGCGAGAACGTCAAGATCGCCCAGAACCTCCTGTACGCCCAGGCCCGCCGCGCCTGCGTCGTGGAGGGCACCGCGTTCCTCGGCGGCAACTGGCACGAGTCGAAGGTCCAGATCCTCGCGTCGTGGATCGCCCCGGCCACCGACGGCTTCTTCGGCTGCGCGGTCGCCGCGGTCACCGGCCCGGCCGCCGACGAGTTCACCAGCCGCGAGGGCAGCCTGGCCAAGGCCGGGCCGGCGCTGCCGATCGGGTGCATCGCGTCGCTCAAGTACGTCGACTGCACCGCGCCGCACGACGGCGAGTACACCGGCAGCTACTCGATCGCGCCGATGGACGCCCCGTTCGACGAGACCGCGGTGCGCAACGCGTCGGCGAAGGGCTGCGTGGGCGTAGGGCTGCGGTACCTGGGGCTCGCCGAGACCGCCGACCGCGCCGACCTGTCCGCCGCCGCCGTCGGCCCGAAGACCGCCTCGGACTGGCTGGGCAGCGACCAGACCTTCGCCTGTTACCTGATGAGCTCCCGGCCGCTGAAGGCGTCGGTGGCGAAGCTCGGCACCGGCCCCCTGCCGCTCGCGTGATTCTTGGCACGGCGCGCGATGCCGTCCTGTGATGTTGACTGGAGTGATGGAGCTGCCCGTACTGCCGCGCCGTCTCGCCGGGCCCCAGCCGGGGTGGGCCGAGCCGACCGACGTCGTCGTGATCGGTTCCGGCGTCGCCGGGCTGACCGCCGCCCTGCACCTGCGCGAGGCCGGACTGCACGTCACCGTCGTCACGAAGGTCAACATCGATGACGGCTCGACCCGCTGGGCCCAGGGCGGCATCGCCGCGGTCCTCGACCCGCTCGACACGCCGGAGGCACACGCGCAGGACACGCTGGTCGCCGGCGTCGGCCTGTGCGACGCGACCGCCGTCGACGTCCTGGTCCGCGAGGGCCCGACCCGCGTCCGCGAGCTGATCCGCTGGGGTGCGGAGTTCGACCGCAACAACGACGGCTCGCTCATGCTGACCCGCGAGGGCGGCCACCACGCCAACCGGATCATCCACGCCGGGGGCGACGCGACCGGCGCGGAGGTGCAGCGGGCCCTGCACGCCGCCGTGCACCGCGACCCGTGGATCCGGCTCATCGAGCACGCCCTGGTCCTCGACCTGCTCACCGACGCCACCGGCCGGGCCTGCGGGGTCACCCTGCATGTCCTCGGCGAGGGCGCGGAGGACGGCGTCGGCGCGGTCCTCGCCCGCGCGGTCGTGCTGGCCACCGGCGGCATGGGCCAGATCTACTCCGCCACCACCAACCCGGTCGTCTCCACCGGCGACGGCGTCGCGCTCGCCCTGCGCGCCGGCGCGGCCGTCACCGACATCGAGTTCGTCCAGTTCCACCCGACCGCGCTCGCGCTCAACAACCGCGACTCGCAGCAGCCACTGGTCAGCGAGGCGCTGCGCGGCGAGGGCGCCTACCTGCGCGACGGCGACGGCAACCGGTTCATGCTCGGCCGGCACGAGCTCGCCGAGCTCGCCCCCCGCGACGTGGTCGCCAAGGGCATCTACCGGGTCATGCGCGCCGAAGGCACCCAGAATGTCTGGCTCGACGCCCGCCACCTCGGCCGCGAGTTCCTCGAGGGGCGCTTCCCGACGATCGTCGCCTCCTGCCGGGCGGCCGGCGTCGACCCGGCCGCGGACCTCATCCCGGTGTCCCCGGCCGCGCACTACGCCTCCGGCGGGGTCCGCACCGACCTGCACGGCCGCACGTCGATCGCGGGTCTCTATGCCTGTGGTGAGGTCGCGTGTACCGGTGTGCACGGCGCCAACCGGCTCGCCTCCAACTCGCTGCTGGAGGGGCTCGTCTTCTCCCGCCGCATCGCCGAGGACATCGCCCGGGACCTGCCCGCCCAGACCGACCCGGTGACCGTCGACCTGCCGTCGTGGTCCGCCGACCCCGCGCTGCGTGCCCCGCTGCAGGCCGCCATGTCGGCGCACGCGTCGGTGCTGCGCAGCGCCGAGTCGCTCGACCAGGCCGCGCAGGCGCTCACCAAGCTCGCCCTGGACCGTGCCGCCCCCGGCCTCGCCAGCTGGGAGGCGACCAACCTGCTCACCGTCGCCGGTGCCCTGGTCGGGGCCGCCGACCTGCGCCAGGAGACCCGCGGCTGCCACTGGCGGGAGGACTTCCCCGACGCCAGCGACGTGTTCCGCGGCCACTTCCTGGCCGGCCTGTCCGGCACCGGCGCCCTGACCGAAACCTGGGAGGATGCGTGACCCCGGAAACAGAGGCGTCGTTGCGGAAGGTCGGGCTGGATCCCGTCGCCGTCGCCGAGATCGTCGAGCGCACCCTGACCGAGGACCTCGGCCCGGACCGGCTCGACGTGACCAGCGTGGCGACCATCCCGGCCACCCAGACCGACGCCGCCGAGCTGGTCGCCCGCGCCGAGGGCGTGGTCGCCGGCCTGGCCGTCGCCGCGGCCGTGTTCGAGGCCGTCTCACCCGCCGTCGAGGTGGCGATCCACGCCGTGGACGGCTCGACCGTCGTGCGCGGCACGGTCCTCGCCACCGTCACCGGCCCGACCCGCGACCTGCTGACCGCCGAGCGGTCCGCGCTCAACCTGCTGTGCCGCATGTCCGGCGTCGCCACGCACACCCGCCAGTGGGCCGACCTGCTCGACGGCACCCACGCCCTGGTCCTGGACACCCGCAAGACCACGCCTGGCCTGCGCATCCTGGAGAAGTACGCGGTCCGCGCCGGCGGCGGCACCAACAAGCGCATGGGTCTGTACGACGTCGCCATGATCAAGGACAACCACAAGCTGGCGGCGGGTGGCATCACGGCCGCGTACGAGCGGGTCCGCGCCGCGTTCCCCGACGTGCCGGTCCAGGTCGAGGTCACCACGGTCGGCGAGGCCGTCGAGGCGGTCACCGCCGGGGCGACGTTCCTGCTGCTGGACAACATGCCGCCGGACCTGCTGCGCGAGGTGGTGGCCGCGGTGGGCGGGCGCGCCGAGCTGGAGGCCACGGGCGGGCTGACGCTGGCCACGGCCGCGCAGTACGCGGCCACCGGCGTCGACTACCTGTCGGTCGGCGGCCTCACGCACTCCTCGCCGATCCTGGACATCGCCATGGACCTGCGCACCACCCACTGACCCGGCCGCCGCGCGGCTACGGGGGGAACGCGACGGCCACGATCTCGCTGTACCGCTGCACCTGCCACGTCGACGGGACGGCGCGGGTGCAGCGGTCGACGGCGGCCGCGCAGACGATCGCCTGCACCGATGAGATCGGGGCCGCCGGGGCGGTCGGGATCACCGACTCGACCGCGACCAGCTCCACGTCCGGCAGCGAGATCTGCAGCGGGTACTCCCACAGGTCGCCGTCCATGACCAGGCCGACCCGCCGCACGCCGCTGGCGCGGATGTCGTCGATCGCGCGCTGGTAGGGCACGGCCTGCTCGGGCAGCCGGACGAAGCGCTCCTGCCAGTCCGACAGGGCGAACACCGAGTTCTGGCCGACGAGGCGGCGTGGCTGGCCGTACGCGACGGCAACCCCACCGGACGCGAAGGCCGCGGCCAGCACGACGACCATGGCGATCGCGCCGGTGCGGTAGGACCTGAGGCGGTCGGCCCAGTAGCCGGCGAGCGGGGCGCCGACCGCGAAGGCGGGCAGGATCAGCCGGTTGCCCCAGTACTGCCACTTGACCACGGCCGCGGTCAGGATGAACGCGCCCAGCACCATGACCGCGTACGCCCTGACCAGCGCCGGCAGGCGGCGCCAGACCAGCGTGGCGGCGAGGGCGGCCAGGATCACCGCGGCCGTCACCGGGTACGGCGAGCGGTCCTCGTCGGGCTTCCAGCGCGTACCGGGGAAGACGCTGCGCCACTGGGTGATCTTCGGTTCGTTCGGGTCGACGTTGACCAGGTGCGCGATGCCGATCACGGCGTCGCCGACGACGTCGTTGACCGCGGGGATCGGCGTGGTGAGCGTGGAAGCGGCCAGCCGTAGGCCGTTGACCAGGACCGCGGGCGGGTCCTTGCGCTCGGTGGACAGGGCGGCGCTGTAGCCGGGCGGGCCGAGGGGTGAGCCGAACGCGTCATTGACCCGTAGCAGCGCCGGTCCGGCGAGCACGGCCATGCCGGCGAGGACGGCGGCGCCCGCGCCGACGGTGCGCAGCAGGCGGCGCTGCCGGAGCTGGCAGATGCCCCAGAAGAGGAGGACCGGGGCGAGCGCCATGAGGCCGGTCGACTTGGTCACCGCGGTGAGGCCGGCGACGGCGGCGAGGGACAGCACGTCAGCGGCGGTCGCGAGGCGGCGGGCGCCGTCGAGGGCGAGGGTGGCGGCGCAGATCACCCAGGCGGTGACGACCAGGTCGTTCTGGGTGCTGGTGGACTCCAGGGCGACCGCAGGTGCGGCGAAGAACACGGCGGCGGCCACCAGCTGGCCGGTGCGGCCGGCGCCGAGCTGCGCGGCGCAGCGGGAGATCGCCAGGGCGGCGAGCAGGGTCGCGCCCCACTGCAGCAGGTTGAACAGGGAGTCGTCGCCGGTGAGCAGCCGGGCCTGCAGCAACAGGTACTCCGCGCCCGGGACCAGGATGATCTGCTGGTTCTGGACCGTCGGGTACGGGTCGAGGTCCCCGTCGGCGATCCAGTGCTCGACCTTGGTCAGGTGGTAGTGGTTCGAGTCGTAGTTGTTCGGCGACGAGGCCAGGGCGAGCACCAGCTCGGCGAGGGCGAGCAGGCCGATCGCGCCGAGCAGCACCTTGTCCCAGTTCGTCAGGGCGGGGCGCGACGGCAGCCGCAGGTTGCGCCGGGCGAAGAACGCCGACACGCCCGCGAACAGCAGCCAGTACACGATCACCGGCCAGGTCGTGATCCACCCGGCGAGGGACAGCAGCTCCACGAAGACGACCGTGACCCCGGCCACCAGCGCCGCCGCCCGGATGACCGCCTGGCGGACGTCCAGGCTGCCAGGACGCAGTGCGAACACGGTGAACACGAGCGCGGCCAAGGGCAGCAGCGCGAGCAGCGTTCGTGCCGTCGGCATCATGGGAACCGGATCGTAGATGACAAGGCTCACCCCGGCGCTGGCGGGCCTTTCGTTAGGCTCACCAAGTGCTGCTGTGCATCGACATCGGAAACACCAACACGGTGCTCGCCACGTTCGAGGGCGAGAAGCTGGTCCACTCGTGGCGGATCAAGACCGACTCGCGGGCCACCGCGGACGAGCTCGGCCTGCTCTACCGGGGCCTGCTCGCCACCGACGCCGTGTCGCTGACCGGCATCGCGGCCTGCTCGACCGTGCCGGCGGCGCTGCGCTCGCTGCGGACCATGCTGCAGCGGTACTACCCCGGCGTGCCGACGGTGATCGTCGAGCCGGGCGTGCGCACCGGCGTACAGCTGGCGATCGACAACCCCAAAGAGGTCGGGACCGACCGGGTGGCCAACACGCTGGCCGCCTTCACCCTGTTCGGCGGCCCCTCGATCGTCGTGGACTTCGGCACGTCCACCAACTTCGACGTCGTGTCGGCGCGCGGGGAGTTCCTCGGTGGCGTGCTCGCGCCCGGCATCGAGATCTCCGTCGACGCGCTCGCCTCCCGCGCCGCCCAGCTGCGCAAGGTGGAGCTGGTCAAGCCGCCGCGGGTGATCGGCAAGAACACGGTCGAGTGCCTGCAGTCCGGCGTGGTCTACGGCTTCGCCGGGCAGGTCGACGGGATCGTGCGTGGCGTGTCCGCGGAGCTGGGTGGCACGGTGAAGGCGGTCGTCGCGACCGGCGGCCTGGCCTCGATCGTGATCGGCGAGTGCGCCACGGTGACGCACCACGAGCCGATGCTCACCCTGATCGGGCTGCGACTGATCTTCGACCGCAACAAGAGTTAGCGTTTTTCGCCGGTGTACGCGTAGGTCACGTACGGCAGTTCGAACTCCTCGCCGAGCTGGTCGAGCAGCTCCCGCAGCTGCCGCTCCAGCAGCTCGCGGGCCTCGGGGCCGGCGACGAGGTAGTAGGAGCGGGACCTGACCAGCTCCATGAACGACGCGGTCGTGTGTGTGGTGCTCCACTCGAAGGTCTTGAGCGTCACCGGGCCGAAGCGGGGGCCGAAGTCCTTGACGGCGGTCTCGTCGAACGCGTCGCGCTCCCGGGCGCCGTCGAACAGGGTGGAGGCCTTCGCGACCCACGGGACGCGCTCGTCGCGGATGTTCCAGATCGGCACGAACCGGCCGCCGGGGCGCAGCACGCGAGCGATCTCGGCGTGCGCGGGCTCGCCGTAGAACCAGTGGTAGGCCTGGCCGGCGGTGACGACATCGACGCTGGCGTCCGGTAGAGGGATGTGGGTGGCGTCACCCTTGCGGGCGTCACCGACGATCTTGGCGCGCATCTTGTCGTCGGGCTCGACGGCGACCACGTGGTGGCCGAGGTCGGCGAGCTGGCGGGTCAGGATCCCAGTGCCTGCCCCCAGGTCGCAGATGTCCGACTTTTCGGGTATGGCCCAGTCGAGCGCCTCGCGCGGGTAGCGGGGGCGGATCCGGTCGTACAGGTCCGCCGCGGCGCCGAACGAGGAAGCGTGCGCTGCGAAATCCACGTCGCCAAAAGTACCGAACGTGCTGTTGAGTAGGCTCGTCGTAATTCGTGGAATTCTCGTAGAGGGATTGTGCCGTCGTGAAGGACCAGCCAGCCGTTGACCAGGAACTCGATCTCCCCGAGCAGATGAAGATCCGCCGGGAGAAGCGTGCCCGGCTGCTGGACGAGGGCAAGCAGCCCTACCCGGTCGGATTCGAGCGGACCGCGACGATCGCGCAGGTCCGGGCCCAGTACGGCGACCTGCCGACCGACACCGCCACCGGCGAGCGCGCGGCCGTGGCCGGACGGGTGATCTTCATCCGCAACACGGGCAAGCTGGCGTTCGCCACGCTGCGCGCCGGCGACGGCAGCGAGCTGCAGGCCATGCTGTCGCTGGACAAGGTCGGCGCGGAGGCCCTGGAGGAGTGGAAGCGCCTGGTCGACCTGGGTGACCACGTCGGCGTGCGCGGCGAGGTGATCACCAGCCGACGCGGCGAGCTGTCCATTCTCGCCGACGAGTGGCAGATGACCGCCAAGGCGCTGCGCCCGCTGCCGGTCGCGCACAAGCCGATGAGCGAGGAGTCGCGGGTCCGCCAGCGGTATGTCGACCTGGTGGTGCGCCCGCAGGCCCGGGAAACGGTGCGCACGAGGGCCGCCGTGGTGCGCAGTCTCCGTGACACGCTGCACGGTCTTGATTACCTTGAAGTTGAAACGCCCATGTTGCAGTTGCTGCATGGCGGTGCGGCCGCCCGGCCATTCGTCACGCATAGCAATGCGCTCGACACGGATTTGTATCTCCGGATCGCTCCCGAGCTATTTCTGAAGCGGTGTGTCGTCGGCGGCATCGAGCGGGTCTTCGAGATCAACCGGAACTTCCGGAATGAGGGCATCGACTCCTCGCACTCTCCGGAGTTCGCGATGCTGGAGGCATACCAGGCGTATGCCGACTACAACGACATGGCCGACCTTACCCGGCGGCTGGTGCAGGACGCGGCCGTTGCGCTGACCGGAACGCACGTGGTCCGTTATGCCGACGGCACCGAGTTCGACCTGGGCGGCGACTGGCGCCGCGTGACGCTTTACGGGGTGCTTTCCGAGGCGCTGGGCGAGGACGTGACGGTCGAAACGCCGCACGCCCGCCTGGGCGAGCTGGCCGCGAAGCACGACGTCTCCGTCGACCCGAAGTGGGGCCCCGGAAAGCTCGCCGAGGAGCTCTTCGAGGCGCTGGTCGTGCCGGGGCTGGTCGCGCCGACGTTCGTCTTCGACTACCCGGAGGAGACCTCGCCGCTGACCAGGGCGCACCGGGTGACCCCGGGCCTGACGGAGAAGTGGGATCTGTACGTGCAGGGCTTCGAGCTCGGCACCGCGTACTCCGAACTGGTCGACCCGGTTGTGCAACGCGAACGTCTGGTCGCGCAGTCGCTACTGGCCGCGAAGGGCGATCCGGACGCCATGCAACTGGACGAAGACTATCTGCGCGCGATGGAGTACGGAATGCCACCCATGGGCGGCATGGGGATGGGAATCGATCGCCTTCTCATGGCTCTCACCGGGCTCGGCATTCGGGAAACGATCCTCTTTCCGCTGGTGCGGCCGGAGTAGTTTCGGCGTACCGTTGACGAGGTAGTCCCTGATTGCGTTATCTTTGCATTCGCACAACGCGGGGCGGACTTCCTCGAAGGGAATACGACAGTGGCCAAGCGGACCATCCACGTGCTGGTCGACGACATCGACGGCGGGGACGCCGACGAGACCGTGAAGTTCGCGCTGGACGGCGTTCAGTATGAGATCGACCTGTCGAAGAAGAACGCGACGAAGCTGCGTGACGCGTTCGGGCCGTTCCTCGGTGCGGCCACGAAGGTCGGTCGGGGCGGCGTCGTGGTCGGAGGACGTGCCGCCAGTGCCCGTGGTCGCGGTGGAGCCGCCGCCGATCGCGAGCAGAACAAGGCGATTCGGGAATGGGCTCAGAACAAGGGAATCAAGGTCTCCGACCGGGGTCGCATCAAGCAGGAAATCGTGGACCGCTACAACGCCGAAGCGGGCCGTTAGCGATCGTTGACCGTTTTCGTCCTGAGCGGTCGTTTTGGGGTTCTTCAACAGCGCGCACCCACCGTAGCCGAACGGCAACGGTGGGTGACTTGCGTCCGGCGTCGATTTCGCTCTTGGCGTACGGGTGCGCCCGCCGGAACAAGGCGGCGGATGCTCGCGTTGGGCAAAAGCACCGGGTACGAGCGTTCCCGGAGGGTATGCAACTACCACACGACGCATGCGACATGGTCCGATGGTGGGGTGCGGCAACGGCGCACACCCGCAATGTGTCGGCTCACGGCGATAGAGTGATGGCACGGTCACGTTGGCGTCCGACAGAGCTTCGGCGTGGCGACTCCCTGAGGGGGGTTCCGCGGCAGGGGCGGCGGCGACGGACACGGCACGTGAAGGAGCAGGGATGTTCGAGCGGTTCACCGACCGAGCACGACGGGTTGTCGTCCTGGCGCAGGAAGAAGCCCGGATGCTCAACCACAACTACATCGGCACCGAGCA